>NZ_JBAWKJ010000006.1 GCF_037095755.1 Sphingopyxis sp. CCNWLW2 | reverse complement strand
CGCGGAGCAAAACGCAATCGCCACCGGCTCGCCTGCGCGCGGCCTGCACGGTTGGTGCCGATGGGCAGAGGCTCGATAATCACCCGGGCGTCGGGCGGCAGCGCGCGAATGCGATGTGCGGCTGGCCATTGATTATCGTTGGCTGCCACCGCCGGAACGACTTGTACTGTGGCGCCCGGCAGGCTCGGCCCGGGACCGAAGTCCCGGGCCTGCCCGTCATGCCGCCCGCGCATTGACCGGAATGCGGCGGACGTTCTCGTTCGCCGCCTCCGACTTGGGCAGGGTGATGGTGAGCACGCCATTCTGGAACGTCGCGCTCGCCTTGTCGCGTTCGACACCGCGCGGCAGGCCGATCCGCCGTTCGAAGCGGCCGTAGCTGCGTTCGGTATAGCCGCGGTCCTTGTCTTCGACCTCGGATTTCTTCTCGCCGCGGAGCGTCAGCACGCCTTCCTCGACGGTGATTTCCACGTCCTTCTCGTCAAGACCGGGAAGCTCGGCAATCACCCGAACTTCGGTGTCGGTCTCGCCGAACTCGAGGCTTGGCCACGACGGTTCGCGACCGAGGCCGCCGAACGACGACATACCGAACCCGCGGAAGAGATCGTCGAACAGGCGATTGACGTCGCGGTGAAGCGACA
>NZ_JBAWKJ010000005.1 GCF_037095755.1 Sphingopyxis sp. CCNWLW2 | reverse complement strand
AATATTTGAGATTCATGAAGTTCATTCCGTTTTCGAACATGATTTTACGGGTGTTTTCTTCGGAGAGGTCCTTGCAGGCTTCGTCGGCGAAGATGCGGGGTTCCTCGACGCCTTCGGCGTGGGGATAGTCTGATCCCATGAGGAGCCAGTCGGCGCTTCCGACCTGATCGACGATCGCCTTGAGGTCGTCCTCGGGATAGGCGACCACCGACACATGGCGGGTGAAGATCTTGCTCGGGCGCTCCTTGAGCTGGCCGCCCGGCCAGAAGCCGTTCTTGGCGATGCCGCGGCACTTGTCCATCTTGCTCAGCATCGCGGGCACCCATTCGGCGCCATTCTCGGCCGACAGCAGCTTCACATTGGGGAAGCGCTCGAAGAAGTTCCAGAAGATGAAGCTCGACAGCGTCTCGACCACCGGGCGCTCGGAGTAGCCGTGCATCCACACAAAGGCTGTCTGCTTGATCCGGCTCTGCTGCACCGGCTCGCCCCACACCGCCATGTGATGCTTCATGTAGATCGCCTCGGACACATGGAACACCACCCGCATCCCCGCCTCGTTGGCGATCGCCCAGAAGGGATCATGATCGGGGTGCGCCGGCGCCTTGCCATTATAGGGACCCATCGGCATCAGGATGAGCTTCGCGCCCTTCTCGATCACCCCGGTCAGCTGCTTGCAGGCTTCCTCGACATTGTCGAGCGTCACGATCGGCGCCGAGAAGATGCGGTCGTCATAATTATACCGCCACTGGTCGTACATCCACGCATTATAGGCGTTCAGCACCGGATAGGCATATTGCGGATCGTCAAGGAAGCTGATCGCGGTGATCATGTTGCCGATGAACAGGATCGACGAGCGAACGTCCCACGCATCGAGCTTCTTCACCCGCGCCTCGGGCTCCATCATGTCAGCCGTCTTCTCGACATGCATGTCGATCTCGGCCTTGCCTTCCTTCATCGCCCGAAGCCACTCGTGCAGCTTGCCTGGCGCCGGAACACGACCGTCATCGAACAGGTGATCCGCGCTGATCTCTACCTTGCGCGGACCGACGTACATCGCAAAATCGCCATCGTCACCGCGCTTGAACGACACACCATATTTCTCCGCCGCATCCTTCGGCAGATATTTCGTCCACGCCTCGTCCGTCTCCCAAAAATGCGTGTCCGCGTCGAACATCGGACCCTTGTAAACATGTTCCTTCGCCAAAGGCTCCAGCTGACCCGTCATCTCTTCTCTCCTCAAAGG
>NZ_JBAWKJ010000004.1 GCF_037095755.1 Sphingopyxis sp. CCNWLW2 | reverse complement strand
CAGATCCGACGTAAAAGCCCGCCAAAACCAACCCTCGCCCGCGCAAAGGGCCGGCTTCACCTTCCCAATATCATCGCTCCTTCGTCCCTAAAACACCGCGACCTGCCCCATCACATGCGTGATGGCGGGGCGACGTTAGCCACCGCTTGTCCAGTCGACATGCTGGGCGAGATACTCGGCGACGCGGCTGACCGCGGGTCGCTTCGCCCGGTCACGCGGCATGAACAGGTGAATGTCGGCGGCAGCGGGATTCCAGTCCGCGAGAACAGGCACCAAGGCCCCAGCCCGGATTTCGGGGGCAACGAGGACCTCGAGCGACTGCGCAATGCCTACCCCTGCGACGGCCGCCGCCGCGATAGCGTCTCCGTGATTAAATGCTGCGGCGGCCTGCGGGCGCACCCAGCGCGTCTCGCCATCCTGTTCGAACCGCCAACGCTGGCCAAGCGGTCGCTCGGACGTCGCGTAGACAATCATGTCATGCTGCGCGAGCTCATCAAGCGTCGCGGGCGCTCCCTTCCGCGCGATATAATCCGGCGAGGCGACTTGAACGAAGCGTGTCTTCCCCAGCACCAGATTGACGCCGCGGTCCGGGGGCGGCGTTCCGACACGGATTATGATGTCGATGCCTTCCGCCTGCATTTCGCTGCGATGCTCTCCGAAACTCAGATCAACGGCGACTTCGGGATAAAGACGGCGCAGCGGCTCGATGGCGGGAACAATAAGCCGCATGCCGATGGCGCCCGGCGCATCGATCCGAAGCCATCCCTTGGGTTGATGAGCCCCGCGCCGCACGCCATTTTCTGCCTCGGTTACGGCGTCGAGGATCGCCCGGGCGTCGTGCAGGAAGCGGTGCCCCTCAAGTGTCAGCGCGAAGCGGCGCGTGCTCCGGTCGATGAGCCGCGTGCCGAGCCGATCCTCAAGGCGCGCCAGATGGGTCGATACCATCGCCGGTGACATTCCCAGCCGCTCGGCTGCGCGACTGAAGCCGCCATTGTCGACGATTGCGAGAAAGACCTCGAATCCTGTCAAACGGTCCATGATTATTCGCTCTCACCAAAGATTCTTTTTCCCGATAGCCGATTTTTCGTGAAAACGAATGGCCTAGAATGGCGGGCACGAACGAAAGAACGATAACCGGGACGAAGATCGATGGCATTTCCGCGCCTGTTTGAGCCATTCGAAATCGGGACGATGCGCCTGAAGAACCGCTTGATGATGGCGCCAATGGAAAGCCATCTCGGCAACGCCGACGGTTCTGTAAGTACCGAACAAATCGCCTATTATCGCGAACGAGCTCTCGGCGGCGTCGGAATGGTCACCGTCGAATTCACCTGTGTCGATGGAATGGATGGCTTCAGCTCCATGGCGCCCCAGCTCCGTCTCGATAACGACCGCTATCGGTCAGGTCATGGCAAGCTGGCAGCCGCCATTCAGGGAGGCGGAGCGAAGGCCTGCGTTCAGCTGTCCCACGCCGGACGCCAGTCGCGCGCAAGCGTGCTCGGCCGCTCGCCCGTGGCGCCAAGTGCCGTCGCGCTCAAAAGCTTCTATCTCGACACCGTGCCGCGTGCGCTCGAAGAGGGAGAAATCTGGCGCATCGTCGAAAGCTACGCGAATGCCGCGCGTCTCGCGGTCGCCTCGGGTTACGACGCTGTGATGCTGCACGGCGCGCACGGCTATCTGCTGCAGCAATTTCTTTCTCCTCTGGTCAACATGCGCGACGATGGCTGGGGCGGGGACTTCGAGCGGCGGCTCAGCTTTCCGCTCGAGGTGGTTCGTGCGGTCAAGGCGCAGCTTGACGCTCGCCCCTTATTGTATCGCCTCTCGGTCTCGGATTTCATCGAAGGCGGGCTGACAGTCGAGGATGGCGAAGCCATCGCGCCGCGCCTTTGCGAGGCGGGTGTCGATGCGATCGACATTTCCTGCGGGTCGCTAGACCGCGTCGATGTGATCGTCGAGCCCATGTCGATCGCCGAAGGCTGGCGCCTTCCCATGGCGCGCCGCATCCGCGCCGCGACAGGCAAACCCGTCATCTGCGCAGGGGTCATGCGCTGGCCCGAAAAGGCGGAACGCGCTGTCATCGACGGTGACGTGGATTGCGTCTCGCTCGGTCGTGCACTGCTCGCGGATCCGATGTGGCCAATCAAGGCACGGCGGGGCGAGGTCGAGGACATTCGGCCATGCACTTCGTGCAACTGGTGCATCAAGGAAACCGGCGCGAACCGGGGTGTCAGCTGCGCGGAAAACCCGCGCTGCGGTCATGAGACCGACCCTGTAATCGAAGGGTTCGGGCAAGGTCACCGGGCGGCCGTCGTCGGCGCCGGACCCGGCGGAATGGCGGCAGCGCTGCTTCTGGACCAAGCGGGTTTCGACGTCACGCTCTTCGAACGGCGACCTTCGCTTGGTGGCAATCTGATTACCTCGGCTACGCCGCCCAACAAGGACAAGTTATTCTGGTACAATGACTTCCTCCAGCGCCGCGTGGCGCGCAGTCGGATCACGGTGCGCGCCGGCATCGATGCGGACGCCAAGCTGATCGAAGGCGAAGGGCTCGATGCGCTCATCCTCGCAACTGGCGCGAAGCCCGCGCCGCTCGCCCTCGAGCGCGGCGGCAATCTTGCCGTCGCGCCGGCGTTCGAGGCACTGATCGGCGGGATCGAGCCCCCGGTATCCGATCAGCAGACCCCCATCGTGATCTTTGGCGGAGGAGAAACGGGCGCCGAGACCGCCGAACATCTCGCGAAGCGCGGATATCATGTCGTTCTCGTCTCGCGTTCCGACGCGCGGTTTCTGGCGCGCAATGCCGAGCCGCTCTATCGGATGCATCTGCTGCCCCGGATCGCAGCGAACTCCGCGATCCGCGTCGTCGATCGCACCAGGGTGGTTGGCGTCGGAGACGACTATGTCATTCTGGACGGCCCGGAGGGCAGGATGATGCAGCCGGCCTGTCTGCTTCTGCTGGCGCACGGGCTGGTGCCCGATACAAGCCTTGCCGACAGCCTTGCAGGCGCCGACCTTCCCACGATTGCGATCGGCGATGCGGTGCAGGTGTCGCGTATCGGCGAAGCCGTCCGAGACGCCTATCGCGCGGTGCAGGGACTGCGCCGCCTGCTCACCTTGCCCGAGCCCGTTGGATGCTGACGCCGCCGGACCGCATGAAGGCCGTCACGATGTCTCGCTACGGAGATATCGACGTCCTCCAGACGGCGGAGGTGGCCATGCCGGTACCTGGACCGGGTGAAGCCCTGGTCCGGGTCCGCGCGGCGGCGGTCAATCCTGCCGATGTCAAATGGCGCGCAGGCCAGTTCGCGTCATTTGCCCCCGTGGGCTTTCCGCACATCCTCGGTTACGACGTCGCCGGAGAAATCATGTCTTCGGCCCGCTTCGGGGCAGGCGCGCGCGTCGTCGCGATGCTCGATCCCTTCCGCAAGGGCGGATATGCCGAATATGCAGCGGTCGCCGAAGACGCTTTGGTCCTCATCCCGGACGCCCTCGATTTTGCGGCCGCTGCCGCGATTCCGACGCCCGGCCTGACGGGGCTGCAACTTGTCGAACAGGCCGCCAACGTGCGCTCTGGAGACCGCGTCATGATCAGCGGCGCCACCGGCGCAGTCGGACGGTTCGCCATATGGGCCGCACGGCAGCGCGGTGCGACGGTTATAGCGGCGGTTCGCGCAGGACGCGCCGCGCTCGCGCGCTCGCTTGGAGCCCACGAAATCTGGTTGGCTCCGGCGATTGAGACCGAGACGACCAAGGCGAACTGTCTGATCGATACGATCGGCGGCGCGGACGCCGCGCGGCTCGGCGGCGGCATCCACCCCGACGGCGGCATTTTCACGGTCGCCACCACGCCCATTCCTGTCGGTGAAATGCCCGTCGAGCCGATTTTCTATGCCGTTCATCCCGACGCAGCGCAGCTTGAGCGGCTTGTCGCGGCGGTCGACGCGGGCGAAATAGAGCTTCCGCCATTACTCCGCATAGGCTTTGACGATCTCCGCCTGGCGCATCGGCAAATCGAGGACGGCGGGTTCGCTGGAAGGCTCGTCCTGGAGCCCTGACCGCGGGCGTGCCGACCTCTCGAGCTGAGCCGGGCGGGGGCACCGATCATGTTCGTGATGAATATCCTTGTTGGCGTGCGTTTTCTTGACTTGCCCGGGCGCATGGCGGCGAAATGCCGGTTCGAATGCCGTGCCGAATGAGCGCGGCTCGTGGGAAGGATGCTGCAATGCCTGTTCGAAGGGTCAGGGCATGAGGGCCGCGATATTCAGGGGCGCGGGGCTGCCGCTTGCGGTCGAAATCGTAGCAGACCCTGTTCCCGGCGAGGGTGAGCTCGTCATCCGCGTCGAGCGGTGCGGCGTGTGCGGCACAGATCTCCATATGACGTCCGGGCATGGCGATGATGTGCCCCTCGGGACAGTCATCGGCCACGAGTTTTCCGGCGAAATCGTTGCGGCGGGCAAGGATGCCGGAGGCTTCGGGACGGGTGAGCGCGTGACCGCGATGCCGTGCAGGGGATGTGGCGTCTGCGCTCGTTGCAGGGAAGGGTATCCGATTGCCTGCACCGCAATGGAAGGCATGGTGGGAGGCTTTGGCGAATATATGCGCGTCGCTGCGAGCAGCGCCATTTCTTTGCCGGCGGGCCTTTCTGCGCTCGACGGCGCGCTCGTCGAGCCGCTCGCGGTCGGGCTGCATGGCGTGCGCCTTGCGAAGATGACCCCCGGATCGCGAGTTGCAGTCCTTGGAGCCGGGTCGATCGGGCTCGCGGTGATCTACTGGGCACGCCACCTAGGTGCCGGCTGCGTTGTCGCCATGTCGCGTTCGGCACGCCGCGCGCCGCTCGCGAACGACGTGGGCGCGCAGGGCTTCGAAGCCTTCGGCGAAGGCGAGGGCGAACGGCTCGCCGCTGCGCTCGGTGGCCCACCCGATATCCTGTTCGAGTGCACCGGCGCGGTCGGCTCGATGCAGAAAGCGGTCGAGCTTGTAGCCCCCGGCGGCACGATCGTATCGCTTGGCTTCTGCGCCGCGCCCGACGCTCTTGTCCCGGCGCTTGCGACTTGGAAGCGCGCCACCATGCGCTTCTCCTTCGCCTATAGTCTCGCAGATTTCCAGGAGAGTGCCGACATGCTCGACGCCGGTCATGTCGAGCCGAGGCTGATGGTGTCGCGAACGGTCGGACTGGATGCATTTCCCGCCCATTTCGAAGCGTTACGTGCAGGTTCCGGCGAAACTAAGCTGCATCTCGACCCTTGGGCCTCGGCATGAGAAGCGAAAATCTCTTCACCCCGGCCGCGATGCTCGCAGCGTCGACGGCGCGTACCGGTCTTTCGGACTTTGGCGATCCGGCGTTTCGCGAGGGATTCGACCTACTTCTGCGTGCGGTAGACGATCTTGACCTGGCGCCCGAATTCGCCGCGGCGAGCGCTTTTCGCATCGGTCAGTCGCTCGACGCGCGCGCCTTGGCGGTCGCAGGGCTGAAGGCGCGGCCAGACGTTCGCGGCCGCCCGATCAAAGCACCGGTGGTCATAGTGGGATTGGTACGATCGGGTACAACGGCGCTTCACCAGCTGATGTCGCTCGACCCACAATTTCAGGGGCCCGAGCACTGGCTCGCGATGTACCCTATGCCGCGCCCGCCGCGCGATCAGTGGGTCAACACGGCGCAATATCTCGCTGAAAAGACCGCGCTCGACAGCTTCATCGCAGCGGCGCCCGAAGCAGCGCTAGATCATATGATGACCGCCGAAGGCATAGAGGAATCGCTGTTCATCCTCGCCTCCGGCTTTTCAAGCAACATGTGGCCCTCTATGTGGCCTGTTCCGGCCTATGACAGTTGGTATCGCGGACGTAATGACGAGGACAGTTACCGCTGGCTGGCCGATGTGCTGCGGCTCATCGGCGCCGACGATCCGCGCCGCTGGCTGCTCAAAAACCCGACCGACCTGTTTTCGCTAGGCGAACTGCTGACGGTCTTCCCCGATGCGTGCGTTGTCCAAACCCATCGCGACCCTGTCGACGCGATGCCATCGATCAGCAGCTTGATCTTTGCCGCCCGGCGAGCCTTTTGCGGCGATAACGCGGCCGCTGCCGATGTGGGGCCGCGCGAAGCAAATTTTTGGGGGGAAGCGCTCGATCGGGCGCATGCCGCGCGCTCGAACAGCGAGGCCGCTTTCATCGACATCGAATTTCACGATTTTACGCGCGACCAGCTCGGCGTGATACGCTCGATTTATGATGTTTTTTCGATCGACCTTCATCCCCTGACCGAGGCGAAGATGCAGGCGTGGCTCGACGCGCATCCGCGGCCCGTATCGTCGCAGGGCCCGGCGCGCTATGCGCCCGAGGCATTCGGTCTCACGCGCGCATGGCTCGAGCAGAGGTTCGCCGCCTACCGCGCGCGGCGGGGCTACGTCTGATGCTCGCGGCGCGCGGACTCAGATGATGCCGCCAGCCTTGAGCCGTTCGAGCGCCGCCTGATCAAGTCCGAGTTCGCCAGTCAGTACCTCTTCGGTGTGCTGGCCGAGCATCGGCGGCGCGTCATAATCGGTGATCGGTGTTTCCGAAAAATTGAGCGGGCTGCGGATCACATCGAGGTCAGGCTTGAGCGGATGCGGCGCTCTGGCGCGCAGGCCGCGATGCTGGGCCTGCGAATAGTTGAACACCTGCTCGAGGTCGTTGATCGGCCCGCTCGGGATACCGGCAGCGCCGAGTTTCTCGAGCCAATAGGCGACCGTATTGGTCTCGAAGATCTTGTTGAAAACTTCGGTGATCTCGTCTCGGTGCGCGACCCGCAGCACATTGGTGACGAAATGCGGATGATCCGCGAGCTCCGGGTGACCAACGGCAGCGCAGAGCGCAATATATTGCTTGTCGTTGCCCGACGTGATCATGATGGCGCCATCGCTGCACGGGAACATGCTCGTCGGCATGCCACCATTCCCCTGCGTGCCGCGCCGCACGGGAACCTCGCCCGACGTCAGGTAGATCTGGGCGTAATGCGATAGCGCCGAAACGCCGCAGTCGAAAAGCGCAACATCGATATACTGGCCTTCGCCGCCATTTGCGTCACGATAATAGAGCGCCGCGAGGACGGCGTTCGCGACATTGAGGCCCGTGAACAGGTCGATGATGCTGGGGCCGACCTTCATCGGCCCAGCGCCCTCTTTGCCATCGGGAGTGCCGGTGACGCTCATCAGGCCGCATTCGCCCTGGAACACAGCGTCATAGCCCGGTTTGCTCGCCAGGGGGCCGGTCTGGCCATAGCCGGTCACCGAACAGTAAATGATCGAGGGCTTGATCGCCTTCAGGCTCTCATAGTCGAGACCGTAGCGCTTCAGATCGCCAACCTTGTAATTTTCCATGACGACGTCGCAGGAGTCGACGAGCTCGCGGATCAGGGCCTGGCCTTCGGCGCTCGCAATATTCAGCGAGACCGAGCGCTTGTTGCGGTTCACCGACATGTAGAAGGCATTGTCGCGGGTGGGCTTGCCGTCGGCATCGCGAAGATAGGGTTCGCCGAAGATGCGCGCGTCGTCGCCCACCACCGGGCGCTCGATCTTGATCACGTCGGCCCCGAGGTCCGCGAGAATTTGGGAGCCGAAGGGCCCAGCGAGAACGCGCGTGAGATCGAGTACGCGGATGTTGTCGAGCGGAAGTCGGCCCATGTCGCACCTTGTCATTGAACAATCGATCACCCTTGCGTCGGACTGGATGGATAAGACAAGGGACAAGTGCGGCTGTTCACAACCGTGATATGGCCCAGCCGTTCCCCGATACCGGCCGTGCAAGGCTCGCCTTTTCAAGGGCGATGCGCCACACAGGCTTGCGGCGGATCGCAAGGCACGGGACAACAAACATGAGCGACATTCTGCAGGATACACCGGCCGCAGGGGTGTGCCGTCTGACGTTCAATCGTCCCGACGCGCTGAATTCGCTGACCTACGCCATGTATGGCGAGCTGATCGATCGTCTCGAGGCGGTGCGCTACGATCATGATGTGCGCGTCGTCATCCTCACAGGTGCCGGCCGCGGATTTTGCGCGGGACATGACATTCGCGCCGCTGGCGCCCCCGACTGGGTCGATGCCGAGCTCGGCAAGGCGCAATTCCAGCGCCGCGTCATGGACCGGCTCGGCCAGATACCGATCCTCATGCGTGCTTTGCCGCAACCTGTCATCTGCGCGGTTAACGGCGTCGCGGCCGGCGCAGGCTACGCGATCGCGCTCGCGGCCGACATGACGGTCGCGGCGCGTTCGGCCAAGTTTGTCAACGCGTTTCACAATGCAGGCACTGGGCACGAACTCGGTTTCAGCTATCTGCTTCCAAGGCTGGTCGGGCAGCAGCGCGCCGCCGAACTCATGCTCACCGGGCGCGCCGTGCTCGCCGAAGAGGCCGAACGGATCGGCCTCGTGCTGCGCTGCGTCGCCGATGGCGGGCTGATGGACGAGGCGATGCGTCTAGCCGACGCCGTGATCGTCAACAGCCCCATCGGGATTTCGCTGACGAAGAGCTCGCTCCATATCAACGCCGATGCCCCGAGCCTTGCCGCCGCGATCGAGCTCGAGAACCGCGCCATTTTCATGAGCCAGTCGACGGGCGACACGACGGAAAAGCGCAACGCGTTCATTCAGAAACGGCGCCCCGACTTCACGGGCCGCTGACCCATGGGACTGGGACCGCTTCTCGCGCCGTTGAAGCTGCGTGGGCTCACGCTTCCGAACCGCCTCGTCATGGCCCCGATGACGCGGTATCGCTCACCGGCCGGCGTTCCCGGCCCCGATGTGGCAGCCTATTACGCGCGTCGCGCCGCGACGGGCTTGGGGCTTCTCATTACCGAGGGCGTTGCGATCCCGCATACTTCGGCGGTCGATCACCCCGATATACCGCGCCTAGACGGCGACGAAGCGCTCGCTGGCTGGCGCGCGCTGTTCGATGCGGTCCATCGCGAAGGGGGGCGCGTCATTCCGCAGCTCTGGCACCAGGGCCCGATGTGGAATGTCGAAAATGCGGGGACGGCGTCGGGCGCGGCCATGCGGCCCTCCGGAATCTGGGGCCCTGCCGACGGGGTCATCTCCTTTCGGTCTGAAGGGCGCGAGCAGGCGATGCTACCGCAGGCGCCCATGAGCGAAACCGACGTTTCCGATATCGTGGCCGCTTATGCGCTCGCCGCGCGCAATGCGGTGGTGCATGGCGCGGATGGGATCGCGATACACGGCGCTCACGGGTATCTGATTGACAGCTTTCTATGGGATTATACCAACCGCCGCGATGATGACTGGGGCGGGACCGCTCCCCGGCGAGCGGCGTTCGGGGCCGCTGTCGTCCGCGCCATACGAGACGAGATCGGCGTTGAGCGCCCAATCATATTCCGTTTTTCGCAGTTCAAGATGCAGGACTATCGCGCGATGCTCGCCAGCGATCCCGACGGTCTCGGTGCACTCCTCGGCCCGCTCGCGGACGCAGGGGTCGACCTCTTCGACGCAAGTCAGCGCTATTTCGATACGCCCGCTTTTACAGGCTCGACCCTCAATCTCGCAGGCTGGGCAAAAAAGCTCACGGGCAAGCCCTCGATGACGGTGGGCGGGGTGGCGCTCGGGAAAGCGGGCGGAGGGGCGAAACATATCGACGCGAGCCAGGATTCGACCGACAATCTGCCGCTGCTTCTGGAGCGGTTCGAGCGCGGCGAATTTGACCTTGTCGCCGTCGGGCGGGCAATCCTCAACGATCCAGGCTGGTTCACGCGTGCCACGCGCGACGAGCCTTTTCTCGCCTTTGATCCTGCAAATCTGGAGCGGCTGACGTGAGCGGCGTGGAGGACAGGATCGATCGCCTGGAGTCACAGGCTGCAATCCAACAATTGGCGATGCGCTATGCGTTGGCGGTTGACGGGCGCGATCTCGACACCTGGACCGGCCTGTTCGTGCCTGACGTTGCCTGCGGTCACCATGGCTCCGGGCGCGATGTGCTGCGCGGCCTCATCGATCCGATGCTGCGGACTTTCTATCGATCGGTCCACCAGATCTGCGGTCATCGCGTCGTCTTTCAGGACCGCGATGCGGCAACCGGCGTCGTCTACTGCCGCGCCGAGCATGAAGATCGCGGTCGCTGGATCGTAATGGCGATCGCCTATTTCGATGAATATCGGCGCGAGGCAGGCGAGTGGTTCTTCGTGCGCCGGCGCGAGAAGCATTGGTATGCCGCCGATTGGGAGGAGCGGCCCCGCGCGCCCTTCACGGGTTGGGACGCCCATCCGAACCCGCCGGCACTTCCCGGCGACTTCGAGCATTGGTCCGACTTTTGGGCGTCGGGCGGCGGAAGCCCCGATGCGGTGACAGTTCAGCGGGCGGGAGACAAAAATGAGCGGTAACCAACGTTTTCTCGGTCGATCGGTGGTCGTGACGGGAGCAGGATCGGGCATCGGCGCAGCGACCGCGACAGCCTTCGCGCGCGAGGGCGCGAAAGTGACCATTGGTGAGATCGATCCGGGGAGGGGAGGGGCGGTGCGCGATCAGATCCGCGCGTCTGGCGGATCCGCCGAGTTCATCGAAACCGATGCAACCGACGAAGGGGCTGTCCGCCGACTTATCGAGTCAGCCTGCGCGCGCTTCGGGCCGGTGCGCCACGCGTTCAACAATGTCGGACTGTCACGGCCGGGCACGCTTGAGGACCTCAGCCTTGAAGACTGGCAGTGGACCATGGACATCTGCCTCACCAGCACTTTTCTTGCGATGAAATATGAAATCCCGGTGATGAGAGATATCGGCGGAGGAACGATCGTCAACACGGCCTCAATGTCCGGGCGCATCTTCACGTCGTCGGCGCCGCCCTCCTACTCGGCGGCAAAGGCGGGGGTCATCCACCTCAGTCAATATGCCAGCTGCGCATATGCGAAGGACGGCATTCGCGTGAACAGCGTCCTCCCGGGGCTGACTGCAACCCCGATCGTCGCCGCGATGTTCAGTGCCGAGGAACAGGCGGCGATTGCGGGCGAGCATCAGATGATCGCCCGTGCGGTGCTACCCGAGGAAATCGCCGCGACCGTTTTATTTCTCTCCAGCGACGAGGCGCAGATGATTACCGGACGCGGTATCGAAGTGGCGGGCGGCGGCGCACATGCGGGCTAAAACGACGGGGAGTCAGGCACGTTCGAAAATCGCCGCAACGCCTTGGCCCCCGCCGACGCACATGGTTTCGAGGCCGTAACGCGCCTCGCGCCGCTGCAGCTCGTGGAGCATCGAGACAAGGAGCCGCACCCCTGTCGCGGCAATGGGGTGACCAAGCGAAATACCGCCGCCGTTAACGTTGAGTTTGTCCGCCTCATTCCATTCCCAGCCTTTTGCCACGGCAAGCACCTGCGCAGCAAAAGCCTCGTTCAGTTCGACAAGATCGATGTTCGACCAGCCAAGACCCGTCCGCCGGAACAGTTTTTCGACCGCGGGGACGGGCCCGATACCCATCGTACCGGGGTGACACCCAACGGCCGAGCAGCCGACCAATCTCGCCATCGGCGTCAGGCCGAGATCGGCGAGACGGTCTTCGGCAACAATGAGACAGGCGGCCGCGGCGTCATTTTGCTGGCTCGCATTGCCCGCAGTCACGACCCCGTCTTTCAGAAGCGGCTTGAGAGCTCCCATCGCTTCGATCGATGCGTCGGAGCGGATGCCCTCGTCGCGATCGACAACCGTTTCGCCTTTGCGGCCGGCGACCACGACCGGGACGATCTCGGCGTCGAATGCGCCGCGCGCCCATGCGTCGGCCGCCCGCTGATGGCTGCGCACGGCATAGGCGTCGGCCTCGGCGCGCCCGATCCCATACTCCGCAGCGACATTTTCCGCGGTCTCGATCATGCCCGAAATCGGACCGAAACGCTCTTCCGGTTGCGATCTCTCGCGCTGGCGCTCGAGGCGGTCATGCAGCGTCGCCGAACCGGCGCGCGTTCCGCGGCGCATGCGCGTCGTGTAATATTCGACATTGCTCATGCTCTCGGCGCCGCCCGCGACGATGACGTCGGCCATCCCGCTCTGGACCATCGCCGCTGCCGTTGCGACCGCGGTCAGGCCGCCGGCGCAGCGCCGGTCGATCTGCAGACCGGCGACCTCGAGTGGTAAATCGGCCGCCAGCGCCGCCCAGCGGCCGATGCATGGCGCCTCGCCATTCGCATAGCTCTGCGCAAAAACCACATCTTCGACGGCATGCGGATCGACACCGCTGCGTTCGATGACGGCACGAATGACCTTTTCGGCAAGCCGCTCAGCAGGCACGTCGGCAAGGCCGCCCAGATATTTTGCCACGGGCGTACGGACCGGTGAAACGATATAGGCTGCGCGCATCGGCTGGATCTTCCTCGGCTACGGAGAAAGACGGCTGATAGGCGGGACCGCCGCCGCGATCGATAGCGCGCGGCCCTCCATCATGTCCCTGATGATTGGACCTTGCCCGATAGTGGCCAGGGGCCGTTGCATGCGATCAGTTACGACAGGAGAAGGCGGCAGCCCGCCGTCGGGAGTGACAAATGCAAAAGATCGAAAGGCGGATCGACGTGACGAGCGCCGCGGCCCTTGGTGGCAGCATGAGCATGGCGGTGACGCTCTACCTCCCGGATCCCGCGCGCCTCGCTCCTCGACCCGTGGCGATCTTCGCCTGTCCAGGGGGAGGCTATTCGAGGCGCTATTTCGATATGCACTTTGCCGGGCACGAAGGATATAGCGAGGCAGAATGGCACGCCGCGCAGGGTGTGATCTATGTTGCGATCGATCATCTGGGCGTCGGCGAGAGCAGTATTCCCGATCTTTCCCGCATCGATTTCCAGACGCTCGCCACAACGCATGACGCTTGTGTGCGAACGATAGCGGCGGAGCTGAATAACGGCACGGTGATCGACGATTTTCCCGCCGTGTCTCCCTTTCGCGTCGGCATGGGACAATCGATGGGCGGCGGGGTAACCATTCTCGCCCAAGGCCGTTTTGCGACATTCGATGCTATCGCACCGTGCGGCGTAAGCGCGATCCATACGGCGTTGCCTCAACGCGATACCGCCGCCTTCGAGCACGGAGTGCGACGGTTCGAGGCGGTCCGAGACGGGCGCGTGACAAACCATATCGAGCATGACCATGCAGGCGTCGACTATCGTTACGCTTTCCACTGGGAGGATGTGCCCGATGAGATCCTCCACGAGGACATGAAGGGTGGCTATCCGGTGCGTAAGACCGCGCCCGATTTCGGCAGTGTCACCATCCCGCATTGCGCCGTTCAGATGATGCTGCCCGGTGCCTTTGCCGCCGACGCGGCACGCGTGCAGGTGCCAGTGCTCGTGGCCAACGGCGAACGCGACACCTGCCCGCAGCCAAAGGCCGAGGCCGCTGCCTATTCAACGTGCGACGATATTTCGATCTTCATCGTACCGCGCATGGCGCATATGCATAATTTCGCATCGACGCGCGCGCTTCTCTGGCAGCGGCTGCACGCCTGGTCGAGCATGCTCGCTGCCTGTAGCGCCACGGACGCCTGATAGCGCGCGATCAGGCGAGTTCGCGCACCACCTGCGGCTCGGGCTGCGGCGTCCCGCGCACGCCGCGCAGCAACCGGCCGGGAAGCGCGCCCGTTGGAAAACCATCGCGATAGGTGGCGACACCGCTGACGATCGTCGCGACATAACCTTCCGATTTTTGCGACAGGCGCTTCCCTCCTGCGGGAAGGTCGGTCCGGATCTGGGGACGGTGCAGCGTCAGCCGATCGAGGTCGATGACGTTGATATCGGCGCGATATCCTTCACCGATGCGACCGCGGTCGCAAAGACCGACCGATTTGGCGGGCTGGCTGGTCAGCGACTTGACGACAGTCGGCAGATCGAGCCCATCGTGGCCAAGGCGGCTGGTCAGCATATAGGTCGTATAGGCCGCATCGCAGATCATTCCATAGTGTGCGCCGCCATCGCCGAGCGCGACGACGAACTCGTCGGCCCCGATGAGATCGCGACTGGATTCCAGATAGTCCTGAACTTCGCTCGAATAGGAACAAAGGATCGCTCGGCCGTCATCTTCGAGAAGTGCGTCATAGATCATTTCCCGGGGATCGGTTCCCGCGGCCGCCGCTTGGTGCTGCAGACTATCGGTGGGCGCGAAATTATAATCGGCAGGATCGGTCAGCCGGTACAGGTCGCGGATCGACTTGAGCAACCCGACGAACGCAGGATTCGGGTCTTCCGGCTCCTCCGCGAGAAGACGGGCGCGCAGCTCTGGATCACGCATTCGCGCGACTTTCTCGGCAAGAGGAAGATTCGCGATCGCGCGGAAACTCGGATTGAGCGAGAAAGGGTTGAAACTGAGATCGAGCCCATAAAGCACGCCCATTGGGCGCGGCATGAATTGCGCCCGAATCTCTAGCCCGTCCGCATTGGCGCGCTTCACCCCTTCGATATATTTGTCCCAGTTTTGCGACTGAGTCGGCATATAGATCAGGCTGAAGGTAACCGGGCGGCCCGTGCGCTCGGCGATCGACCGGAACAGGTCCAGTTCGATCTCGGCGTCATTATCGAGATTGGGATTGCACTGGAACACGCCGCTGCCCGCATCGCGCAGGCCTTCGGCAAGCGCAAGCACTTCGTCGATCTCGGTGAGAACCGACGGAGCGAGCGCGCCCGACCGGAAGCGGTGGAACAGGTTGCGCGAGCTTGCGACGCCAAGCGCGCCCGCCTTGACCGCTTCGGCGACGTGGCGGCGCATTTCGGCCAGATCGTCTGCCGTCGGAGGTTCGAGGTCCGCGCCGCGCTTGCCCATGACATAGACGCGCAAGGGGCTGTGCGGGATCTGCGTCGCAAAGTTCACGTCGGCCTCGCGCTTTTCAAGCGCGTCGAGATAGTCGGGGAAGCTCTCCCAGTTGAAGGGGACGCCCGCGGCCATGACCACTTCCGGGATATCCTCGACACCTTCCATGAGCTTGATCATCAGCTGCTGGTCGCCGTCGCGCACGGGCGCGAACCCGACTCCGCAATTGCCCATCACGACGGTGGTGACACCATGGTCGGACGAGGGAGCAAGGCGGTTTTCCCAGGTGATCTGCCCGTCATAATGGGTGTGGACGTCGACGAAGCCCGGCGTGACGATTTGGCCCGCCGCGTCGATTTCCTCGTTGGCGCTTCCTTCGACGGTGCCGACCCGGACGATGAGGCCATCTTTCACCGCAACGTCCGCCACAAACGGGGCGCCGCCGCTGCCATCGACGATTGTGCCGCCACGGATGATCATGTCATAGCTCGCGTTCATTTTGGAACCTCTCCTTGATGCCGACTCTGCGATGCGGCTTGAATAGCAAATACTATTTAGCGTATTCTGGTGGGGGTACGCAATGGGGATTCGACAGGCGATGACAGGTAGGCGGGCGCGAATGGCTGATTTTAATCCGAAAGGCGGCGAAACTGGTCCGGTACGGCGGGCGCGTCGGGGATCGGGTGAAATCCGATCGCTCATCATCTCGGCGGCACGTGCGGTGTTTGCAGAACGGGGTTTTGCTGGGGCCACGACGCGCCAGATCGCCGATCGGGCCGTGGTCGCCGAACCGCTGATCTTCAACAATTTCGGTGGAAAAGCTCAGCTCTTCGCCGCCGCTGTCATCGAGCCGTTCAACGATCGCTTATCGGCACTGATCGCGGCGAGCGACTCGGGCATCGACGCGGATCGGGAAGGACGCAGCGCGCATTTCGTCCATCTTCTTTACCCATTCCTGCGCGAAAATTCGGATCTCCTCCATGCGCTCGTTAAATCGAGCGGCGATATGGACAGTGACGCGCTGCACGGTCTTGATGGCTATTTCGCCGCGGCCGAGGCGCGCATGCGCGAAGCGTTCATTCGCGCCGGTTGGGAGTTCGACGTCGAGCCCGGCCTTGTCGTACGTCACGCCTTCGGCATGCTGGCTGGTGCCGTCCTGTTTCGCGAATGGTTCTTCCCGGGCGAAGCGCCGGTCGACGAAGCGCAGGAGTTTGCCCTTGCGCGCATGCTGTTCAAGGCCACCGAGCCGCCGCGCGGTTCGGGTTCCGCCCGATCCGGTTCGAGCACTCCATCACAATGATGATGTTCGTGCGCTGAGCGGTCCCGATCTCTCGACGCTGGCGATCGGGACCGATAAGCCTCGAACCATGCAGAACATGACATCAACGCCGCCCCAGCAGGGCCGCATCGCGGACCATGTCCCGGCCGAGCTCGTCGTCGACTTCGATGGCTATCGCCCCATGAACGGCGAGCAATATTATCATGAACCATATGCGGCGCTGCAGACCCAAGTCCCCGACATCTTCTGGTCGCCCCATAATGGCGGCCACTGGATACTGACCCGGCGCGACTATCTTGCCGAAGCGTTCGCGGATCCCTCGCGCTTCACATCGAGCCAAGGCGCATCGGTCGACAAGGTCCGGCAGCCGGGCGAACCCCGGTTGGCGCCGATCGAGGCCGATCCGCCCGAACAGCAGACCTTTCGCAAGCTCTTCGCCCCGGCTTTCATCGTATCGGCGCTCAAGGAGCGCGAGAAGGAGGCGCGCGCGCTCGCGATCGAGCTGATCGAGGAGATGCGTCCGCGTGGCCGCTGCGAATTCGTCACCGACTTTGCCCAGCACCTCCCGATCAAGATTTTCATGAAGATGGTCGATATCCCCGAAGAGGACCGCCTGGTGCTTTTGCCGTTGGCCAACGCACAAGTCGCAGCTGACGCGCCGAAGGAAGAGAAGCTCGCTCTCCTGTTCGAATATGCAGCAAAACGCGTCGTCGAACGCGTGGCTAATCCGGGAGCCGATTTGATCAGCAAGATTGCAACGGCCGAGGTCGACGGTCGCCCGATCACGACGCAGGAGGCGGTCGGGGTCACAACATTGCTGCTGATCGGCGGCCTCGACACGGTGGCCTCGATGATGGGGCACATCATGCACTTCCTGGCCGGATCGCCCGCGCATCGGCACCAGCTCGCAGAGGATCCGTCCATCTCCGGCGCGGCGGCCGAAGAATTTTTGCGTCGCTTCGCGCTTACCAACCCTGGCCGCACCGTCGTTGCCGACATGGATTTCCATGGCGTCGCAATGAAGGCAGGCGACAAGGTCATGCTCGCGACGCCCTTTGGCGCGGTTGATCCACGCGACTATGACGACCCGCTTTGCGTCGATTTCACGCGGAAGTCCAATACCAAGACCGCGTTCGGCGCCGGCCCGCATGTTTGCCCCGGATCGATGCTGGCACGCATCGAAATCAAGATATTGCTCGAAGAGTGGTTGCCGCGAATTGCGGATTTTGCGCTGGACCCGAATGACCCGCCGCGCTTCCGGACCGGCGTGAACGGCAGCGTCGAGAAGCTTCCTCTTGTCTGGGCGGTCTGAGGCCGGCGACGTCATCACCATTAGAGGAGAGCATAGTGTCGCGAATTGATTTCACCGGCCAGGTCGCCGTGGTTACCGGTGCCGGTGGCGCGCTCGGTGGAGCCTTCTGCCGCGAACTGGCGAGCCGCGGCGCCGCCGTGGTCGTCAATGATCTCGGGGGCAGCACGACCGGTGCGGGAACGTCGAGCGAATATGCCGACGCGATCGTCGAGGAATTGAAGGCCGCTGGCGGGCGTGCCGTAGCGAATTACGACAGCGTTGCTACTGCACAAGGCGGCGAAGCCATCATCGAGGCCGCCATGTCCGCTTTCGGCCGGGTGGACATCGTCATCAGCAATGCCGGCAACCAGCGCAACGGTGCTTTTGGCGAACTGACCGAAGAAGACATCGAGGCGGTATACGCCGTTCATGCCAAGGGGGCATTTTACGTCTGCCAACCCGCCTACCGGCAGATGGTTCGGCAGGGATATGGGCGTCTCGTCCTCGTCAGCTCGCAGTCGGGCATTTTCGGCAATCCATTCCGCGCCAATTACGGGTCGGCCAAGACCGCGCTCATCGGCCTGATGAACGTCATCGCGCAGGAGGCGCCGGACGGCGTCGCTGTCAACACGCTCTTCCCCAACGCGCAGGGCGGAAGGCTTGGCGGAACCCCGCTTTCCGAGCGACCGGACATCGCGTTTCTCAAGGCCGCGGGCGAGCGTACACAGCATTATCGGGACGGAATGAAGCCTGAGTTCGTGGCGTCGCTCGGATGTTATCTGGCAAGCCGCGATTGCAGCAGTTCCCAGAATATGTACTCAGCGCTCGGGGGTAAATTTTCGCGCATCTTTGTCGGCCTGACCGAAGGTTGGTACACGCCCGGAGGCGAGGCGCCGAGCTGCGAGGATATTCTGGAGCATATCGAGCAGATTGAAGATCTTTCGAATTTCACCATACCGAAGAGCGGTCTCGAAGAGATGGATACCGTCCTAGCCGCGCGCCGAGCGCTCGGCCTTTCGTCCTGATCGCATGGCCGACGCCAGCGGAGCCTATGCGGAATATGAAACGGCGAGCGCGTCGGGCTCTGACCCCGCCGTATTGCTTGCGCTTTCCAAAAGCGGAGACGGCGCGTTTACCGGACGGGCAGGAGCCCCGAATAATTATGGGGGAATTTATGGCGGCCGACTGATCGGCGAGGCGCTCCGCGCGGCTGTGCTGAGCTGCGATGCGCTGCCGCTGACGTCGTTCCACGCCTATTTTCTGGCCTCTGGTCGGTCCGACGAGCCGATCCTTTATGCGGTCGAGACCTTGCGCGACAGCCGGCGCTTCGCAAACCGCCAGGTCATGGCGCGGCAAGGCACGCGCACGATCTTCACCTTGATGTGCGAGTTTCACGAGGCCGAGCCGGGGTTCGTGCATCAACAGCCAGTTATGCCCGACGTACCCGCGCCGGAGAGCTTGCCGCCGCTCCAGGACTATGTCCGGTCCAACGCCGCGACTCTCGATCCTGCGATCGTTCGCAACTTCAGCGCCGCGTTGCCGGTCGAAATGCGCGTTGTCGCGCCGGAGGCGTATCTGCTGCGCCGCGGTCCTGCGCGGCGGGCGTTCTGGTTTCGCGTTTCCGATGCGGCGGGAGTCGATGACCTTCGCGAGCAGCAGTGCCTTTTGGCTTATGCGAGCGATTATTGGCTGGCAGGGGTCGGCGCGATCCCGCATCTCGTTCCAACCAACGGCCCCGCACTGCTCATCTCCAGTCTTGACCATGCGATGTGGTTTCACCACCCCGCGCGTTGCGACGAGTGGCTCCTTTATGACACCGACAGTCCCGCGGCAGGCGGCGGCCTGGGTCTTGCCATGGGACGCATCTTCGACCGGGCGGGGCGCCTCATTGCCTCGACCGCGCAGGAAGCCTTGCTGCGGCCGCTGCATGAAGCAATGGAGTCTTGAAAGTCGCGATCACTTTAGCGGGTGGATCACAGGGTAGCGCGCTCGCACGGGCGCTGATCGGCCGCGGGCATCAGGTGCGCGCACTTGTCCGCAATTCCAGCAGCCCTGCCGCGCGCGACCTCGCGGCGTGTCGCGCGGATCTGGCGCTTGCGCCCTTCGACGACGCGCAGGCCTTGCGGGCCGCGCTGACGAATGTGGATGGGCTGTTCTCCGTGCAAATGGCACCCGCGCCCGCCGCGCCCGACAGCGAGCGGTCGCAGGCGCGCGCGCTGGCTGCGGCCGCGCGTGAGGCGGGCGTGTCGCGCGTCGTGCATAGCTCGGTGTCCCACGCGGGTTCCATCGACCAGATGCCGGAGTGGGAAACTGATCTCTGGGACCGAAATTATTGGACCAGCAAGCGCGATGCCGAAGACATGTTTCGCGTCGCCGGATTCGAGGCGCTCACGATCCTGCGGCCGGCATTCATGATGGAGAATTTCATCGCGCCGAAGTCGTCATGGATGTTTCCCGATCTTCCTGCGGGCGAATTGCGAACCGCGATCGACCCGGATGTTCGGCTCGTTCTTGTCGCGGCGGATGATATCGCGGCGATGGCTGCCGCTGCGCTTGAGAATCCATCCAGCTTTGCGGGCAAGGCGATTGAACTGGCGGGCGATCTCAAGACCTTGCCTGAGGTGGCGGGGATCATTGCGAGGGTCAGCGGCCGACCGGTCCGGGCCGTCGCTGTGTCACCCGAGCAGCTGGTCGAGCGCGGGCTCAGTTCAGGATGGATCCGTACCCAGCTGTGGATGAACCGCGTCAACTACCCCGCGCGCCCGGACGAAATGGCGCTGGCGGGCATTTCCCCGACGCGATTTGCCGACTGGGCAGCGCGCCATGCGGCGGACTTTATGGCTTAGGCGGGCGGCGGGTGTCCTCGCCGCGCCGATGACGGCCGCACTCAGTCCGGAACTTGCTCCGGATAGCGCCCCATTGCGAGATAGCAAAGGGCCGCGATGGCAAATGAGGCCGATGTTGCCATCAGCGCCATGTCGTAATTGCCGAACTCGTCATACGCTCGCCCGATCAAGCTGCTTCCCACTGCGACGCCCAGTGCGATGCCGAGCGTCGACAGGCTGTAGATTGTCGCGTAGCTGCGGAGACCGAAATACCGCGCAATCATGAACGCGACTATGTCGATCTCTGCCCCCTGACCGAGACCGACGAGAAGGACCGAGCAATAGAAGATCCATAGCGGAACGTCGGCCTGCAAGAGCAGCAGACAGCCCATCGCCGGAGCGAGATTCAGGATGAATGCCACCGCCGGCGCCCAATAGCGGTCGACGAGAACGCCGCTCAAAAGCGCGCCGAAAGCAGCCGCTGCGCCCATTACCGAAAGCGCGCCGACCGCGGCGACCGTGTCGAGGCCCTTTTCGACAGCCAGCGGCTTGAGCTGGGACATCAGTGCGACGACGGGCACATAGTTGAAGACCGACGCCGCGATTAGAATACGGACCTTCGGCTTCGACAGCAGTTCGCGCCAGCCGTCGGCGTGACCATGGGCGGCGCCCGACGCGGTCCGCGTGACGGCCTGATGTTTGGGCAACCAGAGGCGCACGAGCGGGAAGGCGATGCTCATCATGAATGCGCCGAGCAACAGATAGCCGCCCGCGGTCCCATAACGCACGAGCACGGGAAAGAGGAGCATGGGCATCAGCGCGCCGACAACGGCGAGGCCCGAGCGGCTGATTGCGAGCGCGGTGCCCCGTGTCCGATCGAACGCGCCGCTGATGACGCGGGTCACCGTGATCCCGGTCGTCGCGAGGCCGGCTACCGAAAATATGAAATAGGCTGCGTAATAATAGCTAAGCGACCCTTTCATCAGGGCCAGCAGGACGTAACCGAATATCGTGAGTAGAATGCCGATCGACAAGATCGGCTTGACGCCGAAACGATCGGTGAGCCGACCGATAACCGGCGCAGCGAAGGCCGTGACGAGACCGAAGCTGTGGACGAGAGCGATTTCTCCGCGGGTCCAGCCGAACTGCTGTTCGAGCGGCTCGACAAACAGGCTCGAGACGGCGGGAAAAAGCGAGTAACATAAGGAGCCCGCGGCAAGAGCAGCGACGCCTGGACGCCATGCGCGCTTCCATTCCTCCGCGATCAGCCGCGCCTGCGAAACTTTCACATCGGGCGCTAACGCCATGTCTTGGGATTGTTGCATCGAATGAGGGTCGCCCATCGTCTTCGAGAGGGCAATGCGTTTTGCACGCGCTGCGCGACCTCTTCACATATGTGGTGGATGATCGGCGACACGTCTTATCTGGTCAGAGCATCGCCTGGCCACCATCGACATTGATTGTCTGGCCCGTGACGTACCGACTGTCGTCGCTGGCGAGAAAGAGAGCGGCGCGGCCGACATCGGCTTCGCAGTCGCCGAAATAACCGAGCGCAATATCCTTCCGGTACGCCTCGGCTTCCTCGGGATGATTGTCGAGATATTCGATAGCGATCGGGCTCAGCGCCGCCGGGCAAATGACATTGACCCGGATATTGTGACAGCCCAGTTCGCGCGCCGCCGATCGGGAAAGGCCGCGAATGGCTTCCTTCGTCGCGGCATAAGCTGCGAAACCGACCCCTCCCATTATGCCCTCACGCGAACCGAAATTGATGATGGATCCGCCACTCGTTTTCATGTGCGGAAGGACCGCCTGCATATGATGAAAAGTGCCGTAGAGACCGGAGCGAAGCGTGAGGTCGAGAAGCGCGTCGTCGTTGTCCTCGAACGGGGTACCGGGCCGCGACGTCTGCGCATTGTTGACGAGAATGTCGATGGCACCGAAAAGCTCGATGGCTTTTCGGGCCGTCGCCTCGGCGTCGGCCCGTACGCCTGCCGTGCCGCAAATCCATTCGACGGTACCGCCGACGCCGCGAATGGCGGCGGCGGTTTCCTTCAGGGTCTCTGGCGTGCGACCCGTAATCAAAAGCTTCGCGCCCTCGCTGGCAAAGACGCGCGCAATGCCTTGGCCGATGCCTTGGCTGCCGCCGGTGATGATCGCCACTTTGCCAGCTAGTCTCGCCATCATGCGCTCCTCGTTCGCCCGGAGCGAGTATGCTCCTATGCGATGGCATTACCGGCCGGCCGGGCGGGCCTGTCAATGTTCGGGTGGGTCGCACCGGGAAGGCATCGGCAGTCTGATGGTGGGCGCGCCGACACGGACAGGCCTTTGCGCGGCGCGGCGACATGCTAAGCCCTCATGTCGCGGGGCGCTGGCGCTCCGCAGCGACTGCAAGGAGACGGCCCGTGGCGATGAAATGGTTGAAGTCGACCGACTGCGTAAGCTTTTCGGCAGGCGATGGCATTGCGCGGGTCACGCTCGATCGTGCCGAGAAGCGAAATGCCCTCTCGTCCGCCACGCTGCGCGAACTCCACGAAGCTCTGTTGGAGGCCGACGATCGCCGCGATGTGAACGCCATCCTTCTGTCGGGGGAAGGCAAGGATTTTTGCGCCGGCTACGACCTGACCGACAGCTATGGCGGCAAGGAGGCTGCAGACACGCCTTTTGACCCGGCACTCTACCGGACGCGGGCCGGAACGCTCGATGACGATATCTGGAATCTCGAGCGGCAGCAGGATCTCACCCTGATCATGCTCGACCTGCACAAACCCGTCATCGCAAAGGTGCAGGGAAATTGCCTCGCCGGGGGAACCGACCTGGCCTTCTCATGCGATATCGTTCTTGCCGCCGACGATGCGAAAATCGGCTTCCCGGCCGCGCGCGCCAACGGTACCCCGCCCACCAACCTCTGGTTCTACCATTGCGGTCCTCAATGGGCGAAGCGGATGCTATTCACCGGCGATACGATCAGCGGGCTGGACGCGGCGAGAATTGGTCTTGTGCTCGAATCCTACGCACCCGAAGACCTCGACCGCGAAGCCGATGACCTCGTCCGCCGGATCGCCAGCGTCGATGCGGAGATTCTTGCGACCCACAAGCGGGTCATCAACATGCAGATGGAGTTGGCCGGGGCCAAGCAGTCGCAGCGCTACGCGGCGGAGCTCGACGCGCGCGCGCACCTGAGCCAGGGACCGCGGCGCGCCCGCTTCAAGCAGGACATGGCTGACAAAGGCCTCAAGGAGGCCCTCACCAACCGGGACGCCCCATTCGGCAAGGGACGCATATCATTGCGGGCGCGTGGCGGAACGCCTGACTGAACCGCCACACCGCTTCCGCTTCGGCGGCTGCGAGTGCCATTTGATGCTGAATCGTTCACATCCGCGATATCCTGCCACCTTTCGCGCTCAGGGCCTTTCCTGCCGGGTAAAAATGGCGAATGCCTCGACCGCATAGATACAGGTGAATTGACGAACCTCGAAAGGACGTCGACTTTATGAGCAACCGAGCCATTCCCGACGCTGCGACCCAGGTGGAAATTTACCGCCGGATGGCGCTTATCAAGGCGAACGACGAGCGCTCGCGCAAGGTCATTATGACAGGGCGCCTCGTGATGCCTTATTACAGTCCGCGAGGCCAGGAGGTCATCCCGAGCGCAACTTTCGTCAATCTGACCGACGATGATTATCTGTGCACCATTTATCGCGGCACGCACGACATGCTTGCGAAGGGGTTTCCGCTTAAGGACATGTGGGCCGAAGTAGCGGGACGGACGACCGGCACGTGCAAGGGCAAGGGTGGTCCGATGCATCTGACCTATCCCGACAAGGGTGTGATGGTCACGACCGGAATCGTCGGATCCTCGATGCCGATCGCCAATGGCCTGGCCTGGGCTTCGCAGCTGAAGGGTGACGGGCGCGTCACGGTCGCGACGTTCGGCGACGGCGCGGCGAATATCGGCGCATTTCATGAATCGCTCAATCTCGCTGCCGTGTGGAAGCTTCCGGTGATCTTCCTTTGCCAGAACAACGAGTGGGGCGAGCACACCGCCTATGACAAAACGAGCAACGTCATCGTCGCCGACCGTGCCGCAGCCTATGGCATGCCGGGCGAGCGGGTCGACGGAAACGATCCCTTTGCCATGTACGCGGCTGCGCATGAGGCCATCGCTCGTGCACGCGCAGGCGAGGGCCCGACCTTGATCGAGGCGATGACCTATCGGTTCCACGGTCATGTGCTCGGCGACCAGGATACATATATGGACAAGGCCCGGAAGGCGGAGGCGATTGCCAACGACCCGGTCCCTAGGTTCCGGGCCCTGCTGATCGAAAGCGGCGTGTCTACCGAGGAGCAACTCGCCAGCATCGAAGCGGAGATCGAGGATGCGATTTCCCAAGCCGTCGAATTCGCGCTCGAGAGTCCGTTCCCGGGCGTCGAGGAACTGAAGCGCGACATTTTCGCCGAGGAGTTGGTCTGATGAGCACCGATACTGCCGAGAAAAAGCCGAAGCAGATGAACATTCTGCAGGCCATCAACACGGCCGTGGCTGATGCCATGGAGGCCGATGATACAGTTCTGCTGCTCGGCGAAGATGTCGCCGATCCCGAAGAGGGCGGGGTGGTCGGCGTCACCAAGGGGCTTTCGACACGGTTCGGCGACGCGCGCGTCCGCTCGACCCCGATCTCGGAGCAGGCGATTATTGGTGCCGCAATCGGGGCCTCGCTGGCGGGCTTCAAGCCGATCGCCGAAATCATGCTAATGAACTTCACGACGGTCGCGATGGACATGATTGTGAACCACGCGGCCAAGCTGCGCTTCATGTCGGGCGGACAAACCCACGTTCCGATCGTCATTCGCACCATGACCGGAACGGGCTTCTCCTCGGGCGGCCAACACAGCGACTATCTCGAAGCATGGTTCGCGCACACAGCGGGCATCAAGGTTGTTGCGCCGTCGAGCCCAAAGGACGCCTACGGCCTCATGCGTTCGGCGATCGACGATCCGGACCCCGTACTGTTTATCGAGAACCTGCCAACCTATTGGTCGCCGGCCGATGCCCCCGAGACGGATTACCGGGTTCCGATCGGCAAGGCCAATATCGTCGCCGCAGGAAATGATATCACCATCATCGCCTATGCGCGCATGATCCAGGAAGCGATGCCCGCAGTGGCAGAGCTAGCGGAGGCCGGAATATCTGCCGAACTCATCGACCTTCGCACGATTGCGCCGTGGGACCGCGAAGCGGTGCTCGCATCGGTGAGGAAGACGGCCAGGGCTCTTATCGTGCACGAGGCTGTTACGCCGTTCGGTGTCGGAGCCGAGATCGCCGCGGTGCTGGGCGACGAATTGTTCGGAAGGCTCAAGGCGCCAATCAAGCGTCTTGGCGGGGCCTTTTGCCCGGTTCCTTTTTCGAAGCCGCTCGAGACCGCGTTCGCGCCGCAGACACCCGAAATCGTCGCAACGGTCAAAGCGCTTTTCACCAATTGATCGACAAGGAGTTTTCCCATGGCATTTGAAGTTATCCTGCCGAAAGTCGGATTTTCGATGAATGATGGCGTACTCGCCGAATGGCTCGTCGAGGATGGCGGCCAAGCGGTGGAAGGGCAGCCGCTCTACGCATTCGAGTCCGAGAAATCGACACAGGAAGTCGATAGCCCGGCTACAGGCAAGCTCAAGATCGTCGGCCAGATCGGGGAGACCTACGAGGTCGGCGCGGTCCTGGCGATCATCGAATAATCAACCAGACGCGGCTGGCCGGCGGAAGCGATAAGCTGACCGTCCGACCGCCCGCTGCACTCCGCCGCATCGCCGGGCCGCCATTTCGATTGCCCGCTGCCTGTCGGCGCGTACCGAAGAGGAAGAACCGGTGACCGAACTGCTTCAGAATATCGCCCCATGGCCGCAGGTCGATTTCACCGAATTCGGCGAGATTGAGCGCAAGCCGCTGAGCCGCATCCAAAAATTCGTTGCGTCGTTCCTCGGCCGCAACTGGGTCGCGATTCCGCACGTCACGCATAACGACGACGCCGATGTGACCGAGCTCGAAGCGCGCCGCAAGGCGCTCGCGGCCAGTGGCGGCGCAAAGCTTACCCCCGTGCCGCTCCTCGTGAAGGCGCTGGCCGATGCGCTCGCAGCCTATCCGCAGTTCAATGCTTCGCTCGATCCTGCTAGCGGCGAAATCGTCACCAAGAAATATGTGCATGTCGGCGTTGCGGTCGATACACCTGGCGGGTTGCTCGTGCCGGTTATCCGCGATTCCGACAGGAAATCGGCGGCTGAAATTTCGGCCGAGTTGTTGGCGGTGTCCGAGAAGGCGCGGACCAAGGGGCTCTCGATGGCGGAGATGTCGGGGGGCTGCATCACGTTGACGTCGCTCGGACATATCGGTGGGACGAGCTTCAGCCCGATCGTCAACGCACCCGAAGTCGCGATCCTTGGCGTCACCAGGGCGCGTCCTGTTCCAGTCCCGACCGAGGACGGCGGGGTCGCCTGGCGCCAAATGCTGCCGCTCTCGCTGAGCTACGATCATCGAGTGATCAACGGCGCCGACGCCGCGCGCTTCTGCCGCTTCATCGCTGACCGGTTGGCATCACCCGAATTGTTCGACTGATCTTCCGGGGTCGGAGGTCAGGCCAACCGCGCTTCGCGGAGTGCTGATCTGCGCACCTTGCCGGCATCGTCGCGAATTCGCTCCTGGGTGAATTCGACCGATCGGGGACGGGTCAATCCGGTCAGAACGTCCGCGGCGCTCGCGAGAAAATTTTCCGGGTCTGGTGTCGGACTGCCGGGCGCGAGTTCGACGATGGCGTGGATGAGATTGCCCATGTCAGGATCGGGGAGCCCGATGATGGCGCAGCACGCGACGTCGGGCATCGCCTCGATGACCGCCTCGACCTGCGCTGGATAGACGTTCGAACCACCGACGGTGAACATATCGGTCCGCCGGTCCGCCACATAGAGATAGCCATCAGCGTCCAGATATCCGAGGTCGCCAAAGCCATCGGTCCCGCTAGCGGCACGGCTCTCGGAACCGATATAGGCATATCCCGCCTCGGCCTCGGCCGAGCGCCGAAAGCGGATTTCGCCGATCTCACCCACTGGCAGAAGAGCGTCGTCCTCGCCGATGATCAGTATATCCTGCCCTGGAGGTGGGCGGCCGACCGAGCCTGGATGAAGCAGCCACTCGCTACCGCTGATCGTTGTCACCCCGATCCGTTCGGTGCCGCCATAAACTTCCCAGACCTGGCCGGGCCCGAGGCGATCGATCCACCAGCGCTTGATATCGGGCGGGCAGGGCGCCGCCATGTGGAGCAAGGTTTGGATCGAAGAAAGGTCCGCGCTTCTCGTCGCCGCTTCGGGCAGCCGGGCAATGCGCGACATCATCGTCGGTACGATATAGACGTAAGTGACGCGGTGCCGCTCGACGAGGGCAAGCCACTGCTCGGCCTCGAATTTTTCCATGCAGACGATATGTGTCCCCTGCGCAAGAGCCATCGTGCAGGTGTTGAAGGGACCGGAATGGTAGAGCGGTGCCGGATTGAGCAGGGTCAGGCGCGGGCCACGGCGGCACCCTTCCTTGTCCGTGCCCCAGCTCGAAGGGCGCGGGTCAACGATGAGCTTCGGTCGCCCCGTGCTGCCGCCGCTGTTGGCGATCTTGCCCGGCTGGGAAACGGCAGGCGGCATCGGAGACGCATCGACTGTGTCGTCGATGGGCGCGTCGATGTTATACAGCCGCGAAGCAGGCACCGGTAAGTGGGGCGAGCCGACGACCATTGCGGCGTCGGCAAGAGTCAGGATTTCCGCAAATTCCGATCTGGCCAATCTCTGCGACACGGGGCAGGGGATCGCGCCAATTTTCCATAAGGCGAAGGCGCATTCGAGATACTCGACACGGTTCGGCATGGCGAGGATCACGCGATCATTCGCGCGTACGCCGGCACCCACCATATCGCGCGCGCGCCGGTTGGCCGCCGCATCGAGCTCGGCGAAACTCCATGTCCGATCACCGAAGGATGCCGCGGGGCCGTCCGGGGTCGCGGCAGCCTGCGCGGTCAAAAGCATGCCGAGCGCTGCGCCGACGTGCGGTTGCCCGCTCGCCGGGTCGATCCACTCCTCGGCACGAATCATGCTGGCTCCTAAATCTTGCTCGTCAACTCGGGTACGGCCGTTAGCAGATCGGCGACGAGGCCTAAATCGGCGACCTGGAAGATCGGCGCGTCTTCGTCCTTGTTGATCGCGACGATCGTCTTCGAATCCTTCATGCCGGCGAGATGCTGGATTGCGCCCGAAATGCCGATCGCGAAATAGACCTGCGGCGCGACGATCTTGCCGGTCTGGCCGACCTGATAATCGTTGGGGACATAGCCCGCATCGACCGCAGCGCGCGAAGCCCCGAGCGCAGCGCCAAGCTTGTCGGCGAGCGGGACGATCACTTCCTGATATTTCTCGCTCGAACCCAGCGCACGGCCACCCGAGACGATGATCTTCGCCGAGGTCAGTTCGGGACGATCCTGCTTGGCAATCTCGGCGCCGACGAAGCTCGAGATGCCGGCATCGCTGCCCGCGCCCACGGCTTCGACGGTGCCCGAACCGCCGGAGGTCGCGGCCTTGTCGAACGCGGTGCCGCGAACGGTGAGGACCAGCTTCGCATCCGACGATTCGACGGTCGCGATTGCGTTGCCGGCGTAGATCGGGCGGGTGAAGGTCTTCGGACCCTCGACCGACAGGATTTCCGAAATCTGCATCACGTCGAGCAGCGCGGCGACGCGCGGCGCGATATTCTTGCCGGTGGTCGTCGCGGGCGCGAGGAACGCGTCGTGGCTGCCCATCAGGTCGGCGACGAGCGGCGCGATATTTTCGGGCAGATTGTGACCGAAAGCGGCGTTGTCGGCGACATGCACCTTGCCGACGCCGGCGATGGCAGCGGCTTCCTTGGCAACCGCATCGACGCCCGAACCGGCGACAAGCAGATGGACTTCGCCAAGCTTCGACGCGGCAGTGACCACCGCAAGCGTGGCGTCCTTGACGGCCTTGCCGTCATGTTCGACCCAAACCAGAGTTTTCATGAGTGCACTCCCAGCGCTTTCAGCTTGGCAACCAGTTCATCGACATCGGCGACCTTGACGCCAGCCGAGCGGACGGGCGGTTCCGACACCTTGACCGTCTTGACGCGCGGCGCGGTGTCGACGCCGTAATCGGCGGGCGACTTCGTATCGAGCGGCTTCGACTTCGCCTTCATGATGTTCGGCAGCGAGGCATAGCGGGGCTCGTTCAGGCGAAGGTCGGTGGTGACGATCGCGGGGAGCTTGAGCTTCACCGTTTCGAGGCCACCGTCGACTTCGCGCGTCACATTGACGCTGTCGCCCTCGACATTGACCGCGCTGGCGAAGGTGCCCTGCGCCCAGCCGGTCAGTGCCGCAAGCATCTGGCCGGTCTGGTTGTTGTCATCGTCGATCGCCTGCTTGCCAAGGATGACAAGGCCGGGCTGTTCGGCGTCGGCGATCGCCTTGAAAATCTTCGCGAGCGCGAGCGGCTCGACCGCATCGTCGGTCTGCACCAGAATCGCGCGGTCGACGCCCATCGCCAGCGCGGTGCGCAGCGTTTCCTGCGCCTTGGCCGGGCCGACGGAAACCGCGACGATCTCGGTCGCGACGCCCTTTTCCTTCAGGCGGATCGCTTCTTCGACGCCGATTTCGTCGAACGGGTTCATCGACATTTTGACATTCGCAAGGTCAACGCCGGTACCGTCGGATTTGACCCGCGGCTTCACATTGTAATCGAGCACCCGCTTGACGGGGACGAGGATTTTCATAACGATTCTCCCTCGGGGTTTGGGCGCTGCTAATCCTTTGGAGCGCGGACGCAAGTCGTGCCGTTGCTCATCACATAGGCGATAGCACGGCTGGCCCTGCTTGGCGGCCCAAGCCCGCAGCGCCCAACCGATGTCACCATTTGCGGCGAAGCTGCGACCCGATGCGGCGTTTGCGAAGGTCCACGCCCCGTTCCTCTGGCGAAAGTCTCGCTACGAAAGCGGGAACTTCGGCTGCGATGTCCGCGAACTTGATCTTCCTTACTGTCGGTAGGGGATGGTCGGAGCAGCGATACCAGCGGCCGATCAGCATGCCATAGAGATCGCCACCGGTATCCAGCCAGTTCGCGATGCCCGGGTCCTGGTGCGACAAAATAGCTCGAAACCGGCCGTCTTCATCGATCTTCGCCTGAAGGCCGTTGAGACTCGATTGGCGGTAGACATATTCGCTCTGGTTCCAGAGCGCGTCGATGACCTGGATATTCCAATAGGGGCGATTTTGCGGAAGAGCGGTCTCGATCAAAAGCGCCTCGTCCGCGTCGATGTCGTACACCGTTTCCCAATATGCTTGGGGCCAGCTCTGCCCGTTGCCGAGCTCCTCGAAGCTGGTCAGGTTGAAGCTGTTTATATGTCCCCCTTCGGCGCACCGGTGCACGGCTTCCAGGCAGATGCCCGTAAGATTACGCACATAGCCGCCGAACAGGTGCCGCAGGCGGGCATCGATTTCGGAAGCCGTGTCAGGGGGGCGTACAGCGGGGGCATCGAGCCGCTCGATCGCGATCCGCACGTCGCGCTCCTTGCCCCAGTCGTATGAAAACTGGCGAAGCAGAAGAAAATCGGCATCGGTTGGCAACGCGATCCAGTCGCCGCTGTACTCATCGGGCCGCGCGGCAGAAAAGATCAGGTCGAAGCATCCATCGGCGTCAAGCGTGAGGTCGTCGATATCGACATTCCCGAGCCCCTTGCCCGGCAGCGGATCCATCCCGATGATGCGATTTCCTATCGCAATCCCCGCAACGGGTGCATTGCCGCGCTCGCCCGTTACGCGGTACGTACCGCCACTATCGATCGGCGCATAATAATAGACCGCGTCCGGGTTCGGCTGCGCCCGAAAAACCGAGTTTTCGAACGGCGCGAACTCGGGATGCTCTGGCGTCGACTGGAACAGCAGGAAATAACCCTGCGAAAGGTTCATGGCGAACTGCTGGAACAGCCGCGCCTCGAGCGCTTCGTCGCGGCGCGGACCGAGCCGTTCGACCATCTCCTCGCATCCTTTGAGCAAATCGGCGTAATTCGACCAGCGCTCCATAGTTCTCGCTCCTGCGTGGAGCCCCCACTCTGGTGGCCCAGCGCCAAGCTGGCCAGCAGCCCAACAGGCCGTGAACGATTGATCGCATTCGTGATCGGTTGCGGTGAGCCTGCCGCTCGGGTGGGAGATCAGTAGGTCCCGGGACGCAGGGCCGGCGTACCCTTAGTACTGATCCGATAGAGGAGACGCCGCTTGCCCGGTTCGTCCGAATATTCGATCGGCGTCGCGCTGTGCAGCGTCTGGTAATTGTCCCAGAGAAAAATATCGCCGACCTCGACCTTATACCGCGTGACGAAGCGCGCCTCGGTGATGTGCGCGCGCAGCATCGCAATCAATGCGCGGCCTTCGTCGCGATCCATTCCGTCGATGCCGAACGCGGTAGCCGACGTGAAAAGCGAGCGGCGCCCGGTAACCGGGTGCGGCATGACGAGCGGGTGGCGCTTGATGCCATGCAGCGCCGTACTTTCCGGAATGAAGGGTATCTTTTCGTCCGGCAGGGGCGGCGATCCGCCAAGACAGTGAAGAGCCATAAGCCCGTCGATCCGGTCCTTCATTTTTGCATCGAGCGCATCATAGGCAAGCGCGGAACTCGCAATCATCGTCTCGCCCCCCACGCTGGGGACTTCCGCCCCATAAAGCAGGGTCACGCTAGCCGGAACATCCTCGTAGCTGCTGTCCGAATGCCAATGCATGGCTCCATCCCGATAGCGCTCGGGCGTCGCAGCAGCGTTGGTGATCCGGATCATCTCGGGATGGTCATCGCGCTTATGGGCCGCGAGGAAGAAGCTAAGCGGCGTTCCCCAATGTCGCCCGAAGGCAACATAATCCGCATGACTGATCGCCTGTCCCCGGATCGCGAGTATCTGGTGATCGTGCAACGCATCGATGAGCGCGCCGACTGTGCGCTCGTCGGGCTGCGTCGAAAGATCGAGCCCGTCGACAACTGCCCCAAATGGTCCCGCCATCGGCAGAATCGTTACGGGCGGCGACGCCACGGTTATAAAACCTCCCGCGTGCCCAGTACGACGGTCGCCTCGCTCGAGAGAACGCCGCCATTGCCATGGGCAATGGCGAGCTTGGCGCCGCCAATCTGCCGCGCTCCGGCCTCGCCGCGAAGTTGGCGGACCGCCTCCACGAGCAGGAAGAGTCCGTACATGCCGGGGTGCACGCACGACAAGCCGCCGCCATTCGTGTTTACGGCCAGCCCGCCGCCGGGCGCGATATTGCCGCCCGACACGAAAGGCCCGCCGTCTCCCTTGGCGCAGAACCCTAGATCCTCCAAAAAGAGGATCGGCGTGATCGTGAAAGCGTCGTACAACATGGCCAAGTCGATCTCTCCGGGCGTCACGCCGGCTTGCGCGAATGCCTGCGGGCCCGAGATGGCGGCCCCCGTCACGGTGAGATCGGGCATCGAGCTGATCTCCCGGTGCGTTACCGCATGCGCTGCGCCGAGGATATGGATTGGCTGTTTCGCTGTATCTTTGGCCCGGTCGGCGCGGACGAGCACGACAGCTGCGGCGCCGTCGTTGAACAGGCAGCAGTCACGGACCGACAAGGGATCCGAAACCATGCGCGCGCCGAGAACATCGTCGATCGACAGCGGGTCGCGCACCGCGGCTTCCGGGTTAAGGCCTGCCCAAGCGCGTGCTGCGACTGCGACCTCGGCAAGGTGTGTCCGCGTTGTACCGTAAAGATGCATGTGGCGGCTTGCAGCGAGCGCATAAGAAGAAAGCGGAGCGAGCGGTCTATAAGGCGCTTCCCACGGACTTTGCCGCGTCATGCCGACCCCGGGGGGCGGATTGCTCGCGGGGTTGGAGCCATAAACGATCAGAGCGCAGTCGATCAGTCCCGAATCCAGAGCCAATGCGGCTTGCTGGACGTAGACTTCGAAGGCAGATCCGCCGGTGCGGTTGCAATCGGTGACCCGCGGGGTCAGGCCCAGATATTCGGCGAGTTCGAGCCCGCCAAGCGCTTCATATGGCGCCGACGTATAGAGGGCGTCGACTTCAAAGAGAGCGATACCCGCATCGGCCAATGCAAGCCGGGCTGCTTCGGCTGCCATGTCGACGGCCGCAACGCCGGGACATTTGCCGATGCCGAAGGTCGCCGCGCCGACGATAGCGGCGCGGCCACGCGGGAACCCGTGACGCATGCTCATGCCGGAACGAAGGTCAGCAAAGCCCGGCCTTCCTCCGCGACGATGCGCGCTTCGACCTGCATTCCGATCCGGACGCTGTCGACATCGATATCGTCAATGCGGCTCATCAGCCGCGGCCCTTCGGCGAGGTCGACGAGGACGACATTGTAACTGTCGGCGGGGTCCTTCTTCCGGACAACAGTCACCGCGTGGACGACACCCTTGCCGGAGGCCTCCACCCACTCGAGGTCAACCGCGCCGGTGCCCGGCTCGAGGACCCGGGGATAGAAGACGTGGCCGCCGGTGGACGGGCTGCGCTGAATCATGAAGCGGCCATCCTCGAGATGTCGCCGCCATTCATTTTCGGGTTCGAGCATGATCTCATTCGCCCTTGAAGGCAGGCTTGCGCTTCTCGCGGAAGGCGGCGAGACCTTCTTCATGGTCTTCGGTGCGGCTCGCGATCGGCTGCATCGTCGCCTCCATATCGAGATATTGTTCGAAGCTGTTGTTCCAGGCGAGATCGAACTGCCGCTTAGCGAGGCCCATCGCGATCGTCGGTCCGGCTGCGAAGCTTGTCGCAAGTTCGACGGCACGGTCGAGAAGCTGGTCGTCCGCAACCTTTTCATAGGCAAGGCCCAGCGCGACTGCTTCGTCGGCGCGCACGATGCGGCCCGAATAGACAAGTTCCTTGGCCTTCTGCGTGCCAAGAAGCTGGCGCAGATGCCAGACGAGACCGCCGTCGGGCGTCAGGCCGATGTTCCGGAAAATCGCCGCGAACTTGGCGTTCTCGGAGGCGAGGACGATGTCGCACGCCAGTGCATAGGAAAATCCGACGCCGACGCAGATGCCGGGAACCGCGGCGATGGTCGGCTTCTTGATCGAATAAATTGCGCGCGCGATGCGGTTGAGCGTGTGCATGCGGTCCATCGAACCGGTTACTCCGCCGCGGCCCATGGCGCTCACGTCCATTCCCGAACAGAAATCGCCACCTGCGCCGGTCAAGACGACGCTGCGGACGTCCGGGTCCATCGCAATCGCCTCGAAGGCGCCATAGAGTTCGCCGCGCATCTCGTGCGTGATGGCGTTCTTGGTCTGGGGGCGGTTGAGCGTGACGATTGCAATTTGCTGCTGCTTATCGACGCTGATCATCTGGGTTTCCTCTCGGCTGGAAGTCGGCGCTTGCCGCTCGCTGTCCGTCTTGCTGGCCGGCCACTGCAAGGTCAAGGCGACGCCAAAACATCGGAAATGTGATGGACGAGCGGGGGCATGGAATGGAGGCCGCCTCCCGCCTAGACTTTGCCGACGTACAATTTTGGGGACGCAGAAGATGAAAGAAGCCGCCATTGTCGCCACTGCGCGAACGCCCATCGGCAAGGCGCATCGCGGCTCGCTCAACAATATCCATGGTGCGAGCCTTGCGGGGCATGTCCTGGCGGCGGCTGTCGAGCGGGCGGGCATCGATCCGGCCGAAATCGAGGACGTGCTTTTGGGATCCGCGCGATGCGAGGGCGCAGTCGGATCGAATATCGCACGGCAAGCGGCTTTGCGCGCCGGTTTCCCGGTCAGCGTCTGCGGCGTCACGCTCGATCGGAAATGCTCGTCGGGCTTGCAGACGATCGCTTTTGCAGCCCAGCGGATCCGGGCCGGCGAGGGCGGCACCTATATCGCGGGCGGCGTCGAGACGGTGTCGCTGGTCGATCCGCACCGCAACAATTTCCGCAACAAGGACGAGTGGCTCCAAGAACATAAACCCGAACTTTACATGCCGATGAATCTGACCGGCGACATCGTCGCGGAGCGCTATGGCGTGAGCCGCGAAGCGCAGGACGAATTTGCGGTGACGAGCCAGACCCGCGCTGCGGCGGCCCAGGAGGCGGGCTTCTTCGACGACGAAATCGTGCCCATCACGACAGTCCGCAATGTCGTCGACAAGTCGCTCGCCGTGGAGCGGCAGGAAGACGTCACGCTCGTCCGTGACGAGTGCAACCGGCCAGGTACCGAGTTCGAAGGATTGGCAAAGCTGAGGCCGCTCTTCGAAGGCGGTACGGTCACGGCGGGCAATTGCAGCCAATTGTCAGACGGCGCCAGCGTCTGCCTCCTCATGGATGCCGACGAGGCCGCGCGCCGCGGAATTCCCATCCTCGGCTTGTACAAGGGCATGCAGGTCGCAGGGTGCGAGCCAGACGAAATGGGCATTGGACCCGTCTTCGCGGTGCCGAAACTTCTCGAGCGCAATGGCCTCACTGTCGACGACATCGATCTTTGGGAAATCAACGAAGCGTATGCGAGCCAGGCACTCTATTGCCGCGACCGTCTTGGAATTACCCAGGAGCGCCTCAACGTCGATGGGGGCGCGATCGCGCTCGGTCATCCTTTCGGTATGACGGGATCGCGCATGACGGGACATGTGCTTCTCGCAGCGAAACGCTACAAGGCCCGCCGCGCCGTCGTCACCATGTGCATCGGCGGCGGCATGGGAGCCGCCGCCCTTTTCGAGATTCCTTGAGCTTAACCCCCGCGCGTGACGGGGATAAGCGCGCCGGTTATTGCGCGCGACGCCGGCGACGCGAGGAACAGGATTGCGTCGGCGATAGCGGCGGGCTGGACCCAAGCGCCAAAGTCGGCGTCGGGCATGTCGGTCCGGTTCGTCGGCGTATCGATGATGCTGGGCAGCACCGCATTCACGGTGATGTCCTTGCCCGCGAGTTCGGCAGCGAGACTTTCGGTCAGTTTGTGAACGGCGCTTTTCGAGGCCGCATAGCCGCCCATGCCGGCGGCCGCAGTGATTGCGCTCGCGGCCCCGATATTGATGATCCGCGCCGCCTCGGCCTTTTCCAGTTCCGGAAGCGCGGCCTGCGTCATATTGACCGATGTCGCGGCGTTCATGGCGTAAAGCCGGTTCCAAGTCTGCATGCCGCCGTCAGCCAGCATTTCCCATGTGAATCCGCCTGCGATATTGACGAGGGTGTCGACGGATCCAAAGGCAGCTGCAACGGTCGCGACGGCTTTCTTCGCGTCGTCGAGATTGGTGAGATCGACGCCGCCCAGGTCGATGCCGGTGCCATTGCCGGTGGCGGGCGCGGGGGCGGGCGCGAAATCGACCCGCGCGACCCGGTCGCCGCGCGCGGCAAAAGCGTCTGCGACCGCGCGGCCCAATATACCAAAGCCGCCCGTCACGATGATGTTACGCGAGCTCATATAACTTCCTTTGAGTGAGATTGTTGTCGTTCGGCTTGGATAAGGTCAGCCGGTCGGCCGGTCGCGCGTGAGCGGCCGGAGGTAGGAGATATCGCCGGGATCGCGGCGGTTTGGACCCGACTTGAACAGAAGCTCGCGCCACTCGGGCGGGAGAGGTGGCGCGACGAACTGACCGCTGAGCTCATTGACGCAGACGCGATGCGCGATGCGCCATTCGCCGCCGCGCTTTTCGTAGCGATCTACATAGCGGCCAAATGCGAGTGTGGGCGGCCCCTCGCGGTTCTCGCCCCAGAAAATATAATAGCTCTCGCCATGCGCGACATCGCCGTCGATATCGATCGTCGAGTTCGCAATGATATGCTGATGCTTGGTCTGATTCTCGGCGTGCCAGCCGAGCGCCCAATCCACAAAGGGTTCCGGCTCGCCCTCCGCCACCCCATGTTCGTCGTAGGCGTCGGGCCAATAGGCTGAAAGCATCAACGCGCGGTCGTGCCGATCTACCCCGCGCGTGTATCGCAGCAGGCATGCGGCGATGTCAGCCCGATCCTTCTGTTCGTGGAGGAAGGCAACAAGTTCATCGGTGAGCTTGGCGTCGGTCACGGAGAATTTCCTCTCATGCCGCGGCACGCACGGGCGCGGGTTTGGCGCCGCGCACCAGCCGTCCGGGAAGCGCGCCGCTCGACCGGCCGTTTCGGTAAGTCACGACGCCGCTGACGATTGTTGCCTCGTATCCGTCCGCCCGCTGGGTCAGTCGGCGACCGCCGCCCGGCAGGTCGTAAGCTGCCTGCGGCGCATAAAGATGAAGGCGCTCGATATCGATCACGTTGAGATCGGCCTTGTAGCCGGCGCGGATCAGGCCGCGGTCATTGAGACCCACGGCGCGGGCTGGCTCAGACGTGAGCTTGCGGATGGCATAGGGTAGCTCGATCCGGCGATCGGCTTTCGCGTCCCGCACCCAATAGGTCAGGAAATAGGTTGTGTAGGCGGCGTCGCAGATCATGCTGTAATGTGCGCCCCCGTCGCCCAGCGCGGGGAAGGTGCGGTCCTGCTTGATCAGGTCGCGTCCCGAGCTCTCGAAGCGATCGCCCTCCGCGTTGCCCATCGGCCGATAAAGCACTTCATGACCGTTTCGCTGTAGGAGGGCGTCGTAGATGAGCTCCTTCGGATCGACGTCCATCGCGCGGGCCCGCGACGCGATGCTTTCATCGTCGCTCGGATTATAGTTGGGCGGATTGCCGAGTACGAACATCGCATCGAGATCGGAGACGACATATTTAAAGAAATCGTGCGGATCTTCAGGCTGCTCCGCGAGAAGGCGACGGCGAAACTCCGGGTCGCGCATGCGTGCGACCTTGTCCTCGAGTGGAATATCTGCGATTTCCTTGAAACTCGGGTTGAGCGAAAAAGGATGAAGCGAAAGCTCGAGTCCGAGCAGACCGCCCGTGGGCCTCGGAATCACCTGTCCGCGGATATCGAGCCCGTCCACCTTCGCCTGATCGAGGTCGGCGAGGGTTTCGCGCCAGTCGCCGGGCGCCTGCGGTGTCTGCATGAAGGTAAAGGACACCGGGCGTCCCGAGGTTTCTGCGATGGAGCGGAGCAGCGCGAACCGCTCCTTCGCCGTCGCGTCGTAGCTCGGGACCATCTGAAACACACCGGTGCCGGCATCGCGAAGCCCTTCCGCCAGCGTCAGGATTTCCTCATCCTCGGTCGAAACCGAAGGGGCAAGACGGCCGTCGCGGAACCGGTGCGTATAGCTTCGCGACGTGCTCACGCCGAGGGCGCCCGCCTCAATGGCTTCGCGCGTCAGGCGGCGCATTTCGGCTAGATCGGCTTTTGTCGGCGGCTCGAGATCGGCGCCGCGCTGGCCCATGACGTAGACGCGCAAAGGGCTGTGCGGCAATTGCGCCGCGAAATCGATATCGGCCTCGCGCTTGTCGAGCGCGTCGAGATAGTCGGGGAAGCTTTCCCAGTTGAACGGCACGCCTTCGGCCATCACTACTTCCGGGATATCCTCGACGCCTTCCATGAGCTTGATCATCAGCTGCTGGTCGCCGTCGCGCACGGGCGCGAAGCCGACGCCGCAATTGCCCATTACGACAGTCGTGACACCATGGTCGGAAGAGGGGGCAAGGCGGTTTTCCCAGGTAATCTGTCCATCATAATGGGTGTGCACGTCCACAAAACCTGGTGTCACGATGCGTCCAGCAGCGTCGATTTCCTCGCTGGCGCTGCCTTCGACGGTCCCGACCTGAACGATAACGCCATCCTTCACCGCGACGTCTGCCACGAACGGAGCGTCACCGCTGCCATCGTGCACGGTCCCGCCCCAGATGATCAGATCATAGTCGGCCATTACCTTGTCCTTTTCGGCTTTCACGAACGCGGCTTGAATGGTCCGCTGCCTGCCGGAACGGTGAACCACGTGCTTCTCCGAGCCAAGCAAAAGCGCCTAGCTGCCTCAACTCTTCAGATGGGTGATGATTCGGCCGCCAGATCGGAACGCCGGACCCCTGAATCCGTCCGAAACATCCCGAAGCGTCCACTGGTCCCGGTAGTCTCGCTGTCGATCTGCTTGCGTTCGCCGACCTGCCGCTGTTTGGGCGTTCGAGCAGCGTCACGAGATTACGGAGGCGCCCGAACCGGCAGGCTATGGGGGCCAGACGAGTTCGAGCTCTAATACGCCGTTCACCATGCCGGTGGCGAGGCGCGGCGTGGAGCCGGGCCGAATGGCAAAATCGGGAATGCGCCGCAGCCACTCCTCCAGGAAGACACGAATTTCGCGGCGTGCCAAAATGGCTCCCGGACACGCGTGGGGGCCGTTGCCAAATGCGGCATGCACTCCGTTCTCCCGCTCGAAGTCGACGGCGAGCGGGGCTGGATTCAGCCGGTCGTCAAGACCAACGAAGAGGTTGGCGGGCAGGATGCGGTCGCCTGCGCGAAAACCGATCCCCTTGAACTCATAGTCTTCGGCAACCATCCGGGCGGTGTTGGCAAGGCCGTGGCGCCGGATCAGCTCCTCGACTGCGCGCGATAGATAGGCATCATCATCCAGGCGGGCGACGAGTTGCGCGCGGTGGCCGGGGTTGAGCGCAAGGAAGCGTGCAATGAACCCGAGCATTCCAGCGACCGTATCGAGGCCTCCAAAAAGGACGAGGGTCGCGTAGGCGACGGCCTCGCTTTCTGAAATCCTGGCGCCGCCTGTGTCGACGTTGACGATCCGGCTGAGCAGGTCGTCGCCGGGATCGCGCCGCCGGTCGCGCACTTTGTCGAGCAGATAGAGCCCCATGGCTTGATGCGCCGCGAGGCGTGTCTCGGCATCGCGCCCGCGCACGGCGTCCTCGGCGAGCGGCAACAGCACTGCCTTGTCGGCAATCGGTATCCGGACAAGCTCGAGAAAGACGTGTATCGGCAGGATATTGGCGAAATCTTCGATGAACTCGCAGGCGCCTTTAGACCACACCCGTTCGATCGCAGCGGTGGCGACCTTGCGCACCGCCTCGTCCAGGCCCGCAACGATCGCCGGCATCAGCGCCTGCGTCAGCGGCCGGCGGTATCGGCTATGCTCGGGCGGATCCATTTCGAGCGGGATTTGTCGCGGCGTGCCCTCGGGCATGGGCGGGATGAGGATATGCCGGTGCGAAAAGTGCCGGTAGTCGCGCTGCATCGCAACAATGTCTTCGCCGCGCGTCGCGACCCAATGGCCTCCGTTGTGTGGCGTCCAGAAGATGTCGGGCGACGATTGCTGGATCGCGGCGTAGGCCGCCTGGACGTCCTCGGCGGCGCCGGGGATGTCATAGAGATCGAAGTCGCGGACGAGGTCCGCTGGAACATGATCGGGGCGTGCGACCTTGGTCATCGACACGTCCCTCAGTCCTCGGGCGCGATGGCGGCGCGCAGGCCCTCATGCGCGTCGCTGAGAATGATCTGGCAGGAGAGCCGCGACGTCGCGGCCCGATGCGACGAGCTGTCGAGCAACTCGTCTTCATCCTCGCCCAGCGGTGGGAGGCCGGCCGCGAAATCCGGGTCGATCCGGACATGGCATGTCGCGCAGGAGCAGCAGCCTCCACAGAGCGCCAGAAGTTCGTCCATTCCTGCATCGCGGATTACCTCCATGAGCGAAAGCCCTGTCTCCGCTTCGATGACAGTCTCGGCGCCATCGCGGGCTATTACCGTTATCGAAGGCATATAATCTTCCTTTCGGTCAAAATGGCATCACGCATCGAAGCGGACATGGAGATGTTTGGGGACACGCATCATCGACCCCCTGATTTCGGGTACCGGATGGTCCGGGTCGAAGCGAAGCCCGGGAAGCCGGTCGAGAATGGCGTGCAGCGCGCGCGTCATTTCGACACGCGCCAAATGCTGCCCGACGCAAATATGCGGGCCGCGAGAAAAGGAAAAATGCGGCCGCCGCTCGCGAAAAATATCGAACCGATCAGGGTCCGCATAGATCGCGGGGTCGCGGTTCGCAGCCCCCGCCACGACGTCAAGCAGCGAGCCCGCGGGGATTTCGAGACCGCCGAGGACGGTGTCGACCTTGGCCATGCGGAGCTGAACCGCGACAGGGCCGTCCCAGCGGAGCGCTTCCTCGATCGCCTGCGGGATCAGGTCCCGATTCTCGCGGAGAGCTGCAAACTGCGGCTGGTTTGCGAGCAGGGCCGTGAGAAGGACGCTCGTGCCGCGATAAGTCGTGTCGCCCGCTGCGTTCATCAGCTGCCGGAGAAACGAGATCAGCACCAGGTCGGGCAGATATTCGCCGTCGACTTCGGTCGTCGCAAGCAGGCTGACGAGATCGTCGCCCGGAGTCTGTCGGCGGATGGCGACGAGCGCCGAAAAATAGGCTCCGAGCTTCTCGCCTGCTTCGATTGCCCTGTCCGCATTCACATAGTCGGTCTGGCCGAGGGCGAGGCGCTGGAAGATCTTCACATGTGCGTCAGGAAGAGCGAGCTGACGGTAGATGACCTCGAAGGGGTATCGGATCGTAAACGCATCGACGAGATCCGCATGTCCCAGGGGCACGAAGCGGTCCATCAGTCCGGAAATGACAGGATCGACGATAGATCCGCCCCATTGTTTTACATATTGCGGCAGGAAGATTTTCTGGAAAATGCGGCGCCATCGGCCGTGTTCGGGATTGTCCATCGTGCTGATGCTGCCCTGACCGAAGGTAATCCCGAGGTTGAATTTATAGGCTGCGTTCGAGAAACGCTCGGTGTCGGTGAGTGCAGCAAGAATTTCACCCGTTCCCACGACGGTGAACGCCTTCCGGTCAGGGTAAAGCGACGAGGTCAGTCCGACCCGCGGCCGGTAGTCACCTTCGAGCACCGGAGCTTCGGCGCGCCAGCGTGCGATATCGGCATAGGGGTCGAGGATGGTGCCGAAGTTGATCGCGTCTGACTCGAACGGGTCATAGTCCGGATCGTCGAAATCCTGAATCTCCACCTCGTCTACCACTTGATTCTCCTTATGTAGTAATCACTGCATAAGTCGAATGCGGCAGCGGAGTCAATCCGGTGCCGGCCCGCCCAGAGAGGCCTGGATGATGTCTTCGAGCGCGCGGATGAGGGCTTCGCGGTCCGGGACCGAGTCCGGAAAGAGCGCATCGCGCAATAGGACGCTCGCGCAAATCATTCCGAGCCCAAGCCGGACGCCGATGTCCAGATCGAACGTCGGCGTCTGCCCGGCGCTCTCGTAACGGCGCGATACCTGATCAACCGACTGCTCGAAGAAATGAGCAAGGCCCTTGAAGCTCGGTGCCGCATCACCGCCGGCCGGGTGCTGACCCGTAAAGAGCGCGCGAAACATCGCGCTATTTTCTTCGAAAACCTCGTAGACCTGCCGTGTGAGCGGGCGTGACACCGCTTCGGAAAAGCCGGGAGCAGTGGGATCGGGATTGCGGCGGACGAAATCGTCCATCAAGCGCGCGAAAGGCTCGGTGACCACCTCGTTATAGAGCGTCGCCTTGTCGCCATGGTAGCGAAACAGCAGCGTTTCGCTCACATCGGCGAGGCGCGCGATGTCTTTCGTGGTGGCGGCCGCAAAGCCGCGCTCCGCGAACAGGATCCGCGCCGCATCGCGAATACGTCCGCTTACGTCTTCGCGGGTCCGCCGCCGCCGTCGCGGAGCCTTTTCCGCTGCCGGCGGTGTCGAAGCTGCTTTTGTGGCACTCTTGGCGCCATTGCGTGACTCAGCGATTTCGTCCCTCCAGGATCATGTCTGCCGCATTCCATGCCGACGCCATGATCGGACCGTTGGTGTTCGCGGATACCATCGTCGGCATAATCGAACCATCGACGACCCGCAAACCGTCGATCGAACGAACGCGCAGCCGTTCGTCGAGCACGGCATCGGGAAAGTCTCCCATGCGGCAGGTGCCGCACGCATGATATCCGGCCTGTCCGATCTCACGGAAGGCCGCGAGGATATCGTCGTCGCTCTCAAGCGACCGCGTCGGTTCGCGTTCGCCTGCGATGATCGCGGCGAGCGCGGGCTGCTGCATCCAGCGCCGGAGATAGCGGTGCATCGCGACGGTTACCGCGCAGTCATAAGGGTCGGTGAGATAGCCCGCCTGAATGCGGGCCGGATCGGTGAGCGCGGAGCCCCCGATATGGACCGATCCTTCGCTGCGCGAGCGCAGCGGATAGCCGAACAAGGTGACGCTATGTTTCGGGTCGGGTCTCAACTGGCCGCTGTTGTCCGGGAAGGCAGCAGCAGGCGAAAGCAGAATCTCGATGTCGGGAGTTCGCGATTCGGCGAGCACGGTGGCGAAGGCGCCGGCCGCTCCATAACCCGACGCCATCGGACCGCCGCCGGAAAGGTAATAGCGCAGTACGTTGAACGCGAGCCGGGGCCCGCGCAGACCGGCGTTTTCGCTGTAAGGACCTTTGAGGTCGTAGGTCATCATCAGCAGGCGGTGTTCGAGCATATGTTCGCCCACGCCGGGACTGTCAGCCACGACATCGATGCCGAGCGCGCGGAGCAGCTTCGCGCTGCCGATACCGGAGCGCTCCAGTATTTGGGGCGACATGAGCGCGCCGGCCGCGAGAATGATTTCGCGGCCGCACTGGAAGCGCTCCGGACGGTCGCCCACCAGCACTTCGACGGCGACGGCCCGCTTATCCTCAAAGATGACCTTGTCGACGGTCGCGCCGGTGACGATCCGCAGGTTTGGCCGGCCGCGTGCGCGCCGCAGGAAGGCGTCCGCGCTGCTTTGTCTTTTGCCTTTCCAAATCGTCCGGCTCGTATAGCCCACGCCTTCGCGTCCCGACTGGTTGAGATCTTCCACCCGGGGCAGGCCCATCTCCTCGCCGGCAGCGATGAAGGCATTGGTGAGCGGCGTCCGCGCGGGTTCCTGGGAGATGCGAAGCGGACCGCTCCCTCCGCGCACTGTCGCTTCGCCCAGCTCATGACCTTCGATGGCGCGAAAGGCCGCGGCCATCCGGTCCCATCCCCAGCCTCTGGCCCCAAGTTCCTGCCACAGGTCATAGTCTTCGGGCTGGCCCCGAAAATACATCATGCCGTTTACCGACGACGAGCCGCCGAGCATTTTCCCACGAATCCAGGTCTCGGACGGGATCGTGCCATGCGCCTCGGTCTGCAAGTGCCAGACGTGTCGCGGATCGGAATAGAGCTTCGCCGCACCGCGGGGCATATGAATGAAGGGGCTTCGGTTCGCGGGGCCGGCTTCGAGCAGAAGCACCTTGTTGGCGGGGTTGCCCGACAGGCGGTCGGCAAGAACGCAGCCGGCCGACCCGGCTCCGACGATGATATAGTCCCAGGTCAAATCGCTCTCCGGATCGTGTCGCCGATCAAGGTCCGGCTGTCCTCTGCGAGTTCGATCGTGTCGAACATGCGGTTATGGCAGAAGGCGACTGCGAGTTTGAGGTCCGGATCGGCCCAACCAATCGAGCCGCCCATCCCCGGGTGGCACAGGGCCCGCATGTTACGCGGTGCCGAGACGGGCGGGGCCGCGGCGCCCCCCAGCCAGAACCCCGACCAGGCGATCGGAACGACCATCCCGAAGAAGACAGGATCGATATCATCAAAATGAGGACGCGGCGCGGCGAAGCTCGCGACGCGCTCCTCCGACAGAAGCCGGACCCCGCCAAGGGCCCCGCCGTTTGCGAGCATCGCCCAGAACCGCGCTTCGCTGCGGGCATTGAAGATCCCGCCCACGGCAGGAATACAGGCCCGGCGTACATAGGGGCGCTCGAACGGATCGGGCATCAGATCGACGACGACCGGCTGCGCGGCACGCATCATATTCCCGTCGGGCATCACATAGACGGCGACATCGTCGAGCACGGCAACGCGGGGCTCGGCGGCGCCTGGAATACCCATCCACAAATCGGTTGCGCCGAGCGGCTCGGCAATCTCCTCGCGGATGAACTGACCGAAGGGCCGGCGCTTCGGATCGGTCCGCCGCACGACTTCCCCGAGGAGCCATCCAAAGGTCATCGACTGATATGAGGAGCAGCTGCCTGCCGGATATTCGCCAGGCATCTCCGCGATCCGGCTACACATCCAGTCCCAATTGGTCATGAGCTCGGGCGTGACATCTGCCGGCATGCGCAGGACGCCCGAAACATGGCCGAGGACGTGGCGAATCGTGACATCGGCCTTGCCGGCCTGCGCGAATTCGGGCCAGTAATCCGCGAGCGGCGCATCATAGTCGACGAGACCACGTTCTGCCTGGATGTGCAGGGCGGTCGCGGTCACCGCCTTCGACACCGAAAAGACGTTGAACAGCGTGTCGCCGTCCACGGCGCGCCCGGTGGCCGGATCGGCAACGCCCGCCCAGCAATCCACAATCTGGTGTTCGCCGAGCCACGCACACACTTGAACGCCGATTTCCCGCCCTTGTGCAACAAGCTCGTCCAGTACGTCTTGGACCTTGTCGTTGACCGAATCCATCATCGCTGCTCCCATCACCTAAGCGCTTTGTAAGTGTTTGCTACATAGCACGATGGCGGGCAGAGAAAAGGCTTGATGCGCGGCGCGGAAGCGTTGGGCCCATCGGTTGGGGCAGCCCGGGAAAGGGCCGTCGCCGACGACGCTCGGCCGGATATTCAGGAAAAATGGCCCGTAATCGGGACGACGGTTCAGCTCGTGCCGATGAACCGGTTCTGGATGTCGCCAAACAGATAGGAGCGATTGGCAGGATCGTCGAACGCGTCGAGCGTCCATCCACCGGGGTTGATACTGGTCCGGATCGCCTCCGGCTCGGGCAGCACGGCGACTTCGTCACCCTGAATGAAGAAGTCGCGGCCGCTTATATGAGATGCCGCATCGGTGCAGAGCCAGACAACGAGTGCCGCGACATGCTCGGGCAGCGCCGACATTCGGGGCGATGACATCGGTCGGTTCCAGAGCAAGGGAATGTCCAGCCGAGCCGATTCCTCAATCGTTTGCTGTACCGCGGGGGTGAAGGTTCCCGTGATATGCGATACAGGCCGCACATGGTTGCAGCGGATGCCGAACTCGCCGAGATCGCGCGCGATCGTGCGGGTAAATCCGAGCAGACCCTCTTTCGCGGCCGAATAATTCGCCATTCCCCAGTGGCCGAAGCCCGAGGGGGACCCCGTGTTGATGATGACCCCACCGCGCTGTTCGATCATCCTTTTCGCCGCGGCACGCACCGTATAGAAACTGGCGGTCAAGCTCACGTCCAGGCACGCGAACCAGTCGTCATCGCTCATCTTGTCGATGCGGGCGGGCCGAACGATGCCGGCGTTGTTCACGAGGATATCGATCCGGCCGAAGCTGTCGAGAGCGTGCTGGACCGCGGCTTCAGCGCCTTTCCGCGTCGCTACGCTCCCCGTTATGGCGACGGCTTCGCCGCCGGCCTCCTGAATTTCGCGCGCGACGCTGTCGGCGAAGCTGTCATCGCCCGGCTCGGCGTCATATGGGCTTGCGCGCACATCGTTGACGACGACGCGGGCCCCCTGTTTGGCGAGCATCAGGGCCTCGGCGCGCCCGATATTACGCCCTGCACCGGTCACCAGCGCGACTTTGCCCGCCAAACGTGTCATCTTAATCTCCCGGTCATGTGCGTCTCGGCCGCGCACGGTCCGAACGCTAACCGCCCGTCCGTGCGTTCGCTATCGGACGGGCAATTCATCATCTCCGTGATGGTTCGCAGCGAGGATCGACGCGGCCGCTCAGTCGACAAGCCGCTTGACGGTCCGGTTCCGGTCGAGATGCTCGTCAAGATAGCGGCCGACTTCATAGTCACCCATGATCGTCGTGCGCCGCGCGACGCGCTCGCAGTGTAGCGGCACGCCGTTCGCCGAGTGGATGACGCGCCAATTGTCCCACACGAGCATGTCGTTCGTCTGCCAATTGTGGAAATAGGCGTAGCGCGGGTCGACCAGATGTTCTGCGAGTTCGGTCAACAAGGCATCGCTTTCGGCGCGGTCCATGCCGAGGATATAACGCGCATGCATCGGCGACAGCTTCAGGACTTTCCGACCCGTTTCGTGCTGAATGATGACCAGCGGATGGACCACCGGGGGAAAGTCGTAGCTCGAACCTTTAACGGGCATGTCGAGCCGTCGGATATCCTTGGGGAAGCCGAACTGTCCCGAGCAAAAATCGGGGTTGAATTCGTAAACAACTTCGAGGTTTTCGATCCGTTGCTTCCAGGCGTCGGAAAGGCGGTCATAAGCACCGATCGCGTCGATGAATCCGGTTTCGCCCATTTCGCTCGCCGGGACCGTCATCCGGAGCACGGCACCGCGAACGATCGTCGGCATGAAGGACTGGTCCCAGTGCCATCCTAGCCAACCCGCGCGGTCGATGCCGTCAACATTGTAAAAGGGCGCGGGGCGCGCCGTCGGATTTTCAGGATCATAGGCGAGGCTCATCATGAACTTGTTGATCGGGTCGTTGAGATCCGCGGTCGCTGCGGCTTCCAGCTCGCCGAAAACGCGGCTGAGCCGCATTTGAGCCTCATCGTCATGATGGGGATTGCGCACAAGCACGATGCCGGCCTCCGTCCAGATCGAGCGCACGCGCTCGATCTCGGCGTCGTCGAGCTCCCGTGAAAGGTCCAAGCCGATGATTTGGGCGCCGAATTTTTCCGCCAGTGGGCGGGTGGTGATGCGCTCGCGAACGGAAGCGTTGGTGGTCATGTCCAGTTCCTCTCCTTGGCTCCGGACCGTCGTTGTCCGCGAGCCCATAAGGCATATCAGCTTGGCCCCACCGGATAATCGGGCAATTTCTCTATGCTCTCTTCAATCATATTGAACAATCGGACGCACTCAGCGACTTTTGAAAAAGGCGATGACGTCCTCCGCGAAAGCCTCGGGCTCTTCCATGGCCGCAAAATGTCCACCCGACTTCATCTCGGTCCACTGTGCCACGGCATATTGCCGCTCGGCGAGCGCGCGGTCGGGCATCGGATAAAATTCCGCCGGGAAGCGGGCGAGGGCGGTGGGCACCGTCACCGGGCCAGTTGTGCGCGGCTCGCGCCCGGATGCATAATACATCCAGAACGACGAGATGATCGTGTCGCTCACCAGATAGGTCATCAAATTGGTGATGAGATGGTCCTTGGAGAAACGGCTTTCGATGTTGCCGCCGGTGTCTCCCCAGCCATGAAATTTCTCCAAGACCCATGCCGCCCATCCGACCGGATTGTCGTGGAGCGCGAGCCCGATCGTCTGAGGCTTGGTCGCCTGTTCGTGATGATAACCGCTCTCCGCCTCCATCGTCTGGCGAACCTTGCCCCAATATTCGAGGAGCGCGGCGTCGGCGTCCGCACCAGGTTGCGGCGGCATGAAAAAATTGAGGTGGATCGCGTCGACGACGTCGGGGTGGTTCAATGCGAGCTGCACAGTGACGGCTGAACCGAAATCGCCGCCTTGCGCGAAAAAATGTTCATAGCCGAGAACATCGGTCATCAGCCGGCGCCAGAGCGAGGCGACAGCCACAGGTCCGATCGGCTTCGCGGGACGCCCCGACCAGCCGAAACCCGGTAGCGAGGGGACGACCAGGCTGAAGCCCTCGCCTGCCAGCAACGGCATGACGACCTGGAACTCTGCCACCGAGCCTGGCCAGCCATGGGTGAGGAGGATCGGCTTGGGGCGGTCACCGCGACCACGGATATGATAAAAATGTATCTGGATGCCGTCGATCTCGGCTTTGAATTGCGGCCAGGCGTTGAGCGCCTCTTCCTGCTCGCGCCAATTGTAGCTCGCTCGCCAGTAATCGACGAAGTCGCCAAGATAGTCGGCACTCATGCCATGCGCCCAGGGATCGGCATCCTCTGGCGCATAGCCAAGGCGGGCATCGGCAAGCTTGCGCGAAATCCGGTCGAGGACCTGGTCGGGAACAGCAATGTGAAAGGGAGTGACAGTCATCGCGGGTGTCCACTCGGATAGCGCGAGGAGCCGTGTTTCATGCCGATCTCAGCATTTCGCGAAGCGCGAATTTGATGACCTTCCCGGTCGAATTCATCGGCAAGGCGTCGACGAAGGTCACCCCCCGGGGAACCTTGTAATTTGCGAGGTTGACCTTGCTCCAGGCGACGATCTCGTCGCTCGTCACGGTCGAGCCCGGAGCCCGCACGATGAAGGCATGACCCACTTCGCCAAGACGCTGGTCGGGTACCCCCACGATCGCTGACTGGTAAATGCCGGGCAGTCCGCTCAGCTGCTTCTCGATCTCGGCGGGATATACGTTGAAGCCGCCCACGATATACATGTCTTTCAGCCGGTCCGTCAGCTTCAGATATCCGTCGGTATCGAGGAAGCCGACGTCCCCCGACCGGAGCCAGCCATCGGCGTCGAACGCGGATGCGCTCGCTTCGGGATTGTCGAGATATTGAATCAAAAGCTTGTCGTCGCGAATGAGGACCTCGCCCTGCGCGCCCGCCTCGGCGGGCCGACCATCGGAGCCAGCGATCATGATCTCTGTGCCAGTAATGGGGGTGCCCACGGTAAAGGCGACCCGTTCGAGAGGATCGTCGGGGCGTGTGTGCGTCGCCGACCCGCAGCACTCGGTCATGCCATAGCCGGTCGAGATAACCTCGATTGCGGTCTCGCGGCGCAGCTGTTTCATGAGCTCGATCGGCACGACCGTCGCGCCGGTCGACAGGAACCGATAACTAGAAATATCCCAGTCCTGCCAGTTGGGATGGTTCATCACCTCCTGGAACACCGTCGGCGGCGCGGGCATGACGCTGATCCGGTTGTTCGCGATCAGGTCGAGAATGGAAACAGCGTCATAGGCCTCGGGCCAGTAGATCGTGCTTCCGGTCATCAAGCCCGCGACCCAGCCAGCCTTATAGGACGCATTATGTGAGAAAGGTCCGAAAACGCAGTAGCGGTCGTCGGGCGTCTGGCCCGAAATCTCCGCCCACGCCCGGCCACCGCCGAGCGATCGCCGGTGGTCGAATACGGCTCCTTTCGGTGTCCCTGTCGTCCCCGATGTGAACATGATGTCGGCGATGCTAGCGGGGGTCACCCCAGCTTCGCGCTCGGCAAGCGCCGCCTCGTCGGTTTCAGCCGCTTTCTCGAGAAAATCGTCCCATCCCTGCTCGCCGGGCCCAGCTTCCCCCGGCGCGGCGCGCAAAATGATCCTGCGTTTCAAGCCGGGCATCGGCTCGTCGCGAAGCATCTTAGGGTAGGAGCGATCAAGGAAGGTGCCGATCAGGAAAAGGCGGTTGATGCCTCCGCGCCGCACGATGTCAGCAACTTCGTTGCCCTTGAGGCGCGTGTTGAGCGGCACCATCACGCCCCCTGCGCGCTGTATTCCGACCGCGGCCGCGACCCATTCCCACATATTCGGTGCCCAGATCGCTGCGCGATCCCCGGGAAGTGCACCGTCGGCCATCAGGGCGCGCGTTACGAGATCCGCCTGCCGGTCGAGTTCGCGGTAGCTGATCGGGCCATCGGCCTGCGAAGAAAGCGCGGCGCGGTCGCCGAAGCGGCGCGCTGCGTCCCGCAGGAGGGCTGGTATCGTCGTCGTCATCTCATCCATCCTTTGGAATTCAGGCGCGGGCTCGCGCGGGATGTCCCGATGCCTGTCGCGCTACGCCGCATCGCCAAGCCTTTCGAGAAAGCCGCGACGGGCAGACCAGAACAGCATCGTGGCCGCCGGGCCGGCGAGCAAAAGGCAGCAAATCATCGACAACCCGATTTTCATCGGATCGGCGAACACATAGTCGGTTAGAAAGCCGATCAGCATTGGTCCCGCGGCATACCCGAAGAAATTGGATGACAAGACCGCGAGCGCCGCGAAGCGGCCGCGCATCTCGGGCGGCGCGAGCATCTGGATGGCGGCCATGATGGGGCCGAATGTCGCGCCCATGGTGAACATCATCAATGCGAAAGAGGCAAAAAGATAGGTGGGATCGCCATAGGCAATTGCCGCTGCCACGATCGGCGGAATGATCAGCCCGAAGGTCGCGGCGAGGCGAAGCGAAGCATCCCTTATTCCGCGCGAGTAGAGCCGGTCCATCAAGAGACCGAACGCGAGCCCGCCGACGACGCTCCCGAACGCGACCGCGATCGACATGCCGCCGCCGACGTCGCCGGCGCCCATTCCCAGTACCCGCCGCGCATAGGTTGGCGTCCAGATCATCGATCCCTGGATGGCGAGCGCCATGAGGCCCGATCCGACGACGAGGCCTATCACCGGCTTCTTGTGCACGCGGACAAATGCGAAGAAGTGCCCCCAGCTTGCGCCCTGCCGCGTGTCGGGCGCATCGCGCTTGCGCACCGGCGTTCGCACCGTGAAGGCGAGGAAGGCGATCAGGACACCGGGGAGCCCGGTAACCACAAGGACCTGGCGCCAGGGCGCAAGCTCGGCGAACAGCCCGCCGAGAGGCTGCGCGGTAAACAGCTCGAGCAGATAGCCGCCGAGCGCGTAGCTTATCGATATGCCGAGTGCTCCCGCGACGGTAACGCAGGCGATCGGGGTGGTGAGCCGGTTGCGCGGAAAAATGCCGGATAGCATCGACTGGGCCGCGGGCGATATCGCCGCTTCGCCGGCTCCGACCAGGAGGCGGCCCGCGAAAAGCTGCATATAGTTTCGGGCAAGACCTGTGCCTGCGGCTGCGATCGACCAGACCACGATCCCGGCGAACATGATCTTGCGGCGCGAGTAGCGGTCGACCAGACCGCCGATCACCAGTCCCATCACGCCATAAAAGAGCGCAAAGGCCAGGCCCTGAACAAGGCTGATCTGGAAATCGTTCAGGCCCAGGTCGGCGCGCATTTCGGGTATCAGAACCGACATGACCTGCCGGTCGATCATCGAGACGATCTGGAAGATCATGAACACGGCGACGGCCCACCAGGCGGAGGCCGGCCCGTAATTCTCGGGCCAGTCGTCCGGCCGGATCGCGTCCGGCCCGCTCATGGTTCCAGATGACGGGGCAACGCCGCCATGAAGATCGCTTTGACCTCGGTAAAGCTGTGAAGTCCCTCGACGCCGCCCTCGCGCCCGACGCCGGACTTCTTAAAACCGCCATAGGGGACCGAGAAGTCGATCACTCGCCCGTTATGGCCGAAATTGCCCGTTCGGACGCGGCGTGCCACCGCATACGCCCGGTCCGGATCCTGTGTAAAGACGCCGCCCGACAAGCCATAATCGCTGTCGTTGGCGATCGCGATGGCTTCCTCTTCGGTCGAGTAGCTTATGATCGTGCCCACCGGACCGAAGATTTCCTCGCGCGCGATTTCCATATTATTGTCGGCGTCGGCGAACAGCGTCGGTTCGACAAACCAACCCTTGTCGAGGTGAGCAGGTCGCGCACCGCCTACGACCAGGCGCGCGCCAGCGGCTTTGCCTCTCTCGATGTATCCAAGGACGCGATCGCGCTGTTTGCTGGTGACGAGGGGTCCCATTTGGGTCGCTTCGCTGAACGGGTCGCCGACCGCGACATGCCCCATCGCGGCGCCGAGCGCTTCGGTGACCTGGCTCTTGAGCGATTGCGGGACAATGATGCGGCTGAACGCGGCGCACTGCTGCCCGCACAGGCCAACAAGGTTCGGCATGATTCCGCCGATGACGGTTCCAACGTCGGCGTCGTCGAGAATGATTGCGGCCGACTTGCCGCCCAATTCTGTAGTGATCCGCCCGCTTCGGGCGCTGACGATCGAGGCGATGTGCAGGCCTGCAGCGGTGGAGCCCGTAAAGCTCACCTTGTCGACGCCGGGCTGGCGGATCAGATAGTCCGAGACGTCGCGGTCGGCGGTCAGTACCGAAAAAACGCCGTCGGGCACGCCCGCTGCCGCGATACATTCGGCAAGGATGAGGGCCTCTAAGGGCGTTTCGGGCGAGGGCTTGGCGATCACCGTGCAACCGGCCGCGAGGGCAGGGGCGACCTTCAGCGCGAGCGTAGCCAGCGGCGCGTTCCAGGGCACGATCGCAACGACGACGCCCACGGCCTCGCGTACGACGATCGCATGCTCTCCGGTCATCGAGGGGCGGACCTCCTCGAACCCCTGCTCGGCAAGATCGGCATAATAGTTGAAATAGCCCCCCATATATGGCGCCGTCATCGTCGTCTGCGCGTAAGGCATTCCAACCTGAAGGCTCCACGCCCGCGCGAAATCATCGGCGCGCTTGCCCATCTCTTCGGCGATCCGGCGAATATAGGGTGCCCGTTCCGCGCCGCTCATCCGCGGCCATGGGCCGTTGTCGAATGCGTGGCGCGCGGCCGCGAGGGCGCGATCCATGTCGGCCGTCGTCGCGCCGGCGACATGGCCGATCAATTCCTCGGAAGAGGGTGAAATGATGGCGATCGGTTCGCCGCCCGTGGGCAGTGCCCATTCGCCGCCGATGAAGAGCCGGTCGGGGCTGGCGAGATTGAGAAGCGAGGCGGCCATGGACTTGTCCTTTGGTCTGCAGGAGGGGAGGGGTCAGGTGTCGACGACGACGGGAAGCGAAAGTATGTTCGCGACGCCGCCATCGACGGGAAGCATGGCGCCGGTCACATAGCCCGCGGCCGCCGAGGCAAGGAATTGGACGGGGCCGACGATTTCTGACGGGTCGCCGAAACGGCCCAGCGCGATCGCGTCGCGAAAGATTTTCGCGCGCTGCGGATGGCCGACGGTCGGCGCCGCCATGTCGGTGTCGAAGAAGCCGGGCGCGATCGCGTTGCACGTCACGCCATATGGTGCGAGATCAGCCGCAATCGCGCGTGTCAGTCCGAGCACGGCGTGCTTGCTGGCGGTATAGGCAGCAAGATTCGGTCTTCCCGTGCCGGCGACATAGGACGCGAAGTTGATGATGCGGCCCCAGCGCCGCTCGGCCATCCCCTTGGAGAGCTCGCGGCAGAGGAGGTACATGGACGACACATTGATATCGAACATCGTCTCCCAGTCGTCGAGCGTCGAACTGTGGAGCGGGCTCCAGCCGCCGATCGCGCCATTGTTGACGAGGATGTCGACCGTCGCTCCGTCCGCAGCCAGACTGTTGGCCGCTTCCTGGACGGATACCAGGTCCGAGAGGTCGAATGCGAGGGTCCGCGCTTCACCCCCGCGCGAGCGGATCAGATCGGCGACTTCCTCGAGCAGCCCCGCATCGCGGGCGGCGACAATCAGTTTGGCGCCGGCATCGGCAAGACCCAGCGCGATGGCGCGGCCGAGGCCGCGCGACGCGCCGGTGACGAGGGCGGTTCGCCCGTGAAGCGAGAAGATTTCCGTCATCCCAATCCCATTTCCTTATGTTGGGGTCTCATAGCGCGCGAACGGCCCTAATTTCGACGACCCGCGCGAAGCCATCACAAGGGTGATGTTCTCCCTTGCGCAACGCAAGAATCATTGTTCTTCGCAAGGGCAGTAAAGAAAAGCCTCGTGGAGGAGTTCTAGGCATGACGGAAAACAATGTGGGCGCCAGCGCCGCTGTCGAGGCCGACTTCGTGATCGTTGGCGCAGGCTCAGCGGGATGCGTGCTCGCGAACCGTCTGAGCGCCGATGGCAGGTACAAGGTCCTCGTAATCGAGGCAGGGGTCGACGATCGCCCGTCGCGACAGTTGCTCAATCCCGCTCAGGCCATCAGCAATATCAACATCTACCTTCCCGCGGGTTTCACCAAGATGCTCAAGGACCCGCGCGTCAATTGGAACTATATGACCGAACCCGACCCCGGCAGTGACGGGCGTCAGCACGCATTTCCGCGCGGCAAGATACTTGGCGGCTCTTCGTCGATCAACGGTATGCTTTGGGTTCGCGGCTTGCCCGAGGATTATGACGGCTGGCGCCAACTCGGTCTTGCTGGATGGGGCTGGGAAGAGGCCGAGCGCTATTTCCGGAAGATCGAACGTCAACATGGCGAGGGGGTGAATGGCGAGCCGGACGATGCCAACGATGCCCGCCTCGATATCAGCGATATTCCGATGAAACACCCCATGCTGGATGTCATGACGCAGGCGTTCGAAGAAGCTGGCGCTCCCGTCAGCACCGACATCAACGGCACGACGCGCGAAGGCGTGGCACGCGTGCGGCTGAACGCGCGGGACGGACTCCGGGTGTCGGCCGCCGCCGCCTATCTGCATCCGGCGATGAAACGGCCCAATGTCCAGGTGATTACCGGGGCGCATGCATCGCGGGTCCTCATCGAGCAGGGCCGCGCAATCGGAGTAGAATATTATTGCGGTGGCCAGCGCGCTGTGGCCCGGGCCCGGCGCGAGGTCATTCTTGCAGGTGGAGCCATCAATTCGCCGCAGCTCCTCGAACTGTCGGGGATCGGCGATGCTCGGCTGCTACGCGAGCTCGGCATCGACGTGGTTGTGGACCGGCCGCGGGTCGGCGAGAATCTTCAGGACCATTATGCCACGATGATCCGCGCCCGCATGAAACCGGGCACTGCGGGATTCAACGAAATGTCGCGCGGTCTACGTCTCGCGGGCCAGATCGCGCGCTTCGCCTTCTCACGGTCTGGATTGCTCAGCCTCGGCGGCTCGAACCTTACGGCCTTCCTGAAGTCGGATCCGGCCCTTGATCTTCCCGATCTTCAATTTTTTGCCTCCCCGGCAACGGTCGACTTTGACGGGCTGGCCAAGAATGGTGTCATGGTGATGGAGCGCGAGCCGGGCATGACAGTGGGCGGCTATGTGATGCGGCCCCAGTCTCGCGGATCGATCCATATCAAGTCGTCCAGCTTTCGCGACGCGCCCTCGATCCGGCCGAACTTTCTTGCCGAGGCCGCCGATCAGCGCGCGCAGGTTGCCGGACTGCGCTGGTCGCGGCGCGTCCTGTCGAGCCCCGCACTCGCTCCCTATTACGACCATGAGCTGACGCCTGGCGCGTCGCTCGAGAGCGACGATGAATTGCTGGCATTCGCGCGCGCCAGTGGCTCGACCGGCTATCATCAGGCAAGTACTTGCGCGATGGGAAGCGGCCCTGACGCCGTCGTCTCTGCCGAGCTAAAGGTCAACGGCGTCGAGGGCCTGCGCGTCATCGACGCGTCGGTGATGCCCAACGTGGTCTCGGGCAACACGCATGCCGCTACCGTGATGATCGCCGAGAAGGGATCCGACCTCGTTCTTGCCTCGGCGCGCTAACGCGCGGCAAGAACTCGGCATCGCGGCAAGGCATCGCATTGGTGATGGGAGAGCGGCGCGCCTTGCGCGGCCGTGCGGCTGAAGCCATGACGACCTTCAGACTTTACCGATAGTCCTTTAGGGAGCCGTGAGATGCGCCTGCGACTGGAGCCAGAGCTTGAGACGTTCCGCGAGGAAATCCGCGCCTTTTTGCTCGACGTCCTTCCTGCCGATATGCGCGAGCGGCAACGCCGCAAGGTCGCCAATAATGCCGACGTCGACGACTTGCTCGAATGGATGCGCATTCTGAACGAGCATGGCCGGTCGGTGCCACACTGGCCGGTCGAGCATGGCGGGTGCGGTTGGACCCCGATGCAATTGTTCATTTTCAACGAGGAACTATACGCCCTCGACGCCCCTGAATTCGACTGGGGCGGCACGCATATGCTCGGCCCCGTAATCTACACCTATGGCTCCGACTATCTGAAAGAGCGTTTCCTGCCGATGATCCGCGAAGGCGGAACAATGTGGGCACAGGGTTTTTCGGAGCCGGGCTCGGGATCCGATCTTGCATCGCTGCGCACATCCGCCGATCTCGTCGGTGATACCTATATCGTGAATGGCCAGAAAATCTGGACAAGCGGCGCGGCGCACGCCGACTGGGGCTTTTTCCTCGTCCGCACCGACAAGAGCGTCAAGCCGCAACGCGGCATCTCGTTCCTGGTTATCAAGATGGACACGCCCGGCATCACGGTCCGGCAGATTCCGCAGATCAACGGGGAAGCCCATCTGTGCGAAGTCTTTCTCGACAATGTCGAAGTGCCGGCCGACCAGTTGGTGGGCGAGGCGGGAATGGGATGGACCTACGCCAAGTTCCTGCTCGAGCACGAACGAACGACATCGAGCTTCATCTACTGGAGCAAGCGCGAACTTGCGCGTGCCAAGGATATCGCGCGCGGAGAATTGCGTGGCGGGAAGCCCGCCTGCGAGGACCCGGCGATCCGTGCACGGATTGCGCGCATCGAAGCCGATCTCATTGCCCTCGAATGGTCGGTGCTGCGCGTCCTCGCGCATGAAGAGCTCGCGACGCCCGAGGCAGCGGCCGCGTCCGTGCTCAAGATCCGTGGCTCCGAACTGCAGCAGGAGGTCACGATGCTTCAGGCCGATCTCCTCGGCCAGAAATCTCTCCGCTTTTTCGACAGCGCACCGACACCGCCGCCCGCGCCGACCGAGGCGTGGCCCGATTATGTTCCGGGCCGTACCACCGTTGCGCTGATCAACCGCGCAGCCACCATCTATGGCGGGTCGAAACAAGTGCAGAAGAATATTCTGGCGAAGCTCGCCTTCGGACTCTGACAGGAATTTGCGAAATGGATTTTGCCAAGTCCGATATTCAGACCATGTTGCTCGACAGCGCCGAACGGCTTCTCGCCGAAGGCGCTGGCGTCGAATATTGGCGCGACCAACGGCATGGTGCGCTTGGTTTCGATGACGCGCGCTGGGCGCAGTTCGCCGAACTCGGCTGGCTGGCGCTGCCCTTGCCCGAGGAAGCGGGAGGTCTCGACGGCACGATCGAGGATGTTGCGCTGCTCAACATCGCCCTGGGCCGCGCTCTGGCAACCGAACCCTACGCAAGCTCGGTGGTTCTCGCGGGGCACATCCTTCGCGAAACGTCCGAAAATGCAAGTGCGGCGGCGCTGCTCGGCGACCTGGCCAGCGGCGAGACGCGGCTGGCGGTCGCCTATCAGGAAGCGGGTTTCGGTGCGCTCGCGGACGAGGGGGCCGATGCGGTGCTTTCGAAGGCGGTTCGCTCCGGCGATGGATACCGCCTGTCTGGCGACAAGCTTCTCGTTCTCGATGCTCCGAGCGCATCGAATGTCATTGTATGTGCGAAACTTGAGGACGAGCCTGGCTTTGGCCTTTTTCTCGTGCCCGCCGATGGTGAGGGCGTCGCAATATCCGCCTATCCACTGATCGACGGCACGCGCGCCGCCGACATTGGCTTTAGCGACGTCTCGCTGCCGGCCTCGGCGCTGCTGGCCGGGGGCAATCGGGCGGCTGATATTCTCGCCGACGCGATCGACCGGGCGTCGATCGCGCTGATGGCGCAGGCTGTCGGTGCGATGGAAGCCGCGATCGAGATTTGCGGCGCTTATGTGAAGGAGCGCAAGCAGTTCGGCGTGGCGATCGGCTCGTTCCAGGCGATCCAGCATATGATGGCCGAGATGTTCGTCGCGGGGCACCAGGCGCGTTCGATGCTTTACCATGCGTTGGCGAATGCCGACGCCGACATCAAAGCAGCTCTGTCCGCGGCGCGCATTGTCATCGGCGAAGCCAGCCAACTTGTGTCGCGCAGCGGCATTCAGGTCCATGGCGGTTACGGGCTTACCGACGAATATGCGATCAGCCATTATTTCCGCCGGCTGATGGTGCTGGAAAAGCAATATGGTGACCTCAATGATCATGTCGATCGTTTTGCGGACAGCCTTTTCGCATGACAGGACCGCAGCGGCAATCGGCCGCCGCCGGGCGTAGGAGATCCTTTTGATCCCGACAGTAACGCGCGAGCCGCTCCCCGGTCCGGGCAGCCGCTCGAAGTTTGGCGAAGCGGGGCAACCGGCGTGCACACAGACGCTGAAAATCCTGCTGCCAGCCACGTTATCGTAGCGGAATCCGTCCGATCGGCAGTGGAATCATCGCGTATCTGATGAGACGCGCCACTTTGGGTCCGCGCTATTTTGTCCGCACCGAAATGGCGGTAGCTGACGCACGACGCGGACGATGCCGACCCGAGAGCATCGCCGTCTGATTGTCGTTCATGGAGGGATGCTCATGGCCTATCGTTCATTTCTGATCACCACCTGCGCGCTGGTCGGCTTTGCCGTTCCCGCGCACGCCCAAGAGACTGCTCCGACCGCCGACGAGGCGACGAGCGATAACAGCGGCGAGATCATCGTGACGGCTCGCCGTCGTGAAGAAGCCCTTCAGGACGTGCCGATTTCGGTCTCTGCCATCTCTGGTGAGAGCCTAGAGCGGTCGGGCGTCACCGACATTCAGGGGCTGCAATATCGCACCCCGTCGCTCTCGATCACAAGCTCGCAAAGCCAGCGCAACACCGTCGCCTTTTCGCTTCGCGGACAGCGCACGCAAGAAACGCAGCTTTTCACCGATCCTCCGGTCGGGACTTATTTTGCGGAAGTCGTGCAGCCGCGCCCCTATGGCTTCGGCAAGAGCCTTTATGACATTCAATCGGTCCAGGTCCTGAAGGGCGTGCAGGGCACCCTGTTCGGCCGCAACATGACCGGTGGCGCCGTTCTCGTCGAACCTGCCCACCCAGAGCTTGGCGTATTCAAAGGCGAAATCCGCGGCCAGTATGGCAATTACGACATGATGGACCTGTACGGCATGGTCAATGTGCCGCTGGGCGACACGCTTGCCGTTCGCATCGCCGGCCTCACGCACAAGCGCGACGGCTGGGCGCGCGATGTCTCGGGCCTGCGCCTCGACAACCAGAATTTCGACACGATCCGCGGGTCGATCCTTTGGGAACCGCGCGACGGCATCAGCTCGCTGACCATAGGCGACTATTACAAGTCGAAAGAAAAGGGCACGGCTGCTTTCCTGACGGCCATACGCCTGCCGTCGGTCATCAGCAATTATGAGGGCCTTCGTTTGGGCGGGCGCATCGATGCCAATGTCCCGGCGCAAGCCGCCGAGGCGCTCCGTCTTTTCCGCGAGCGCCGCTTCACGCTCAATATCGGCGCGGGTGACGGCGGCAATCTCGATGTCTTTGGCGGTCCGCGCGAAGAGATCGAGAATTGGGGTATCACAAACAAGACGACGATCGAACTCTCGGACGCGCTCACCCTCAAGAATATCTTCGGATATCGTGAGCAGAGCCGCGAAATGGTGCAGGATTATGACGGTATTCCGGCTTTCCTGATCACGCCATTCCAATTCTCCAAGACGCGTAACATCAGCGAAGAACTGCAGCTCCAGGGCCAGGCATTCGAAAACCGTCTCGATTTCATCCTCGGCGCCTTCTACTTCGAGGAAAAGGGAAGGGACGGCTCGCTTGCGAATACGCTCCCCGAACTCAATATCGTCGGCGCCGGCCTCAATGCCCGCACGACCGACGCAACCCTGTTCGTGACCGCGAACCCCGGGGTCGGCTATTCGCGTACCGCGGCAGCCTTTATCGCCGGCACCTTTGATATCACCGACCAGTTCAGCGTTTCGGGCGGTCTTCGCTACAATTATGACAAGCGCAAGATCACCGTATCGCCGAGCCAGCCGAACCGGCCCAACCCCGATGGCAGCATCGGCCGCTGCAGCTTCGACACGGATGCCGCGACCGCCGGCGTCCAGACCGTAGCTTTCGCCGATTGCAGCTTCACGAACAGCAAATCGTTCAAGGAGTTGACCTATGACGCGACGGTGCAGTGGGAGCCGAGCCCCGAGATCACGACCTACGCTTCGTTCCGGCATGGCTTTCGCGCCGGTGGCTTCTCGACCCGCGCTACGAGCTTCGTGACGCTGCAGCCGTTCCTTCCCGAGTTCGTCGACGAATATGAAATCGGCCTCAAGACTAACACCCGGCTTGGCGCGGGACGGCTTACCACCAGCACCGCGATCTTCCGCCAGGACGGTAGCGACGTGCAGAAGCAGCGCGCGACGTTCGTGAACGGGAATGTGTTCACGATCATCGACAATACGGCCAAGCAGCGTAACCAGGGCGGCGAATTCGAAGCGACGTTCAGCACCGACAATTTCTCGTTGACCGGCTTCTACTCGCTCACCAAGGTCAAGATCCTCGCGGGCAGCGCAACCTCGACCTTGGGCCCGGAAATCGCCCAGCGCGGCGTCCCGAAGCACCAGGCTGGCGCCACCGCGACGATCACGCCGCCGCTCGATCCGAAGATTGGAGAGCTGAACTTCACGTTCAACTACACCTGGCGTAGCAAGATCTTCCTGGACGATTTCGAGGTCGAGGGCCTGCAGCCGGCTTATTCGCTCGTCAATGTCCGGGCAGAACTGGGCAACATTGGCGGTTCGGGCGCGCGTGTCGCGATTTTCGCCAACAATCTGCTCGACGAAACCTACCGGACGGGCGTCCTTGGCCTGATCGCGGAAGGGCTGGGTTTCCAGAGCAGCGTGTATGGCGAGCCGCGGATGTACGGCATCGAGGTCGGATATAAATTCTGATCTTCGTATCGGGATAGTCCCGGGGGCAACGCGGGACTTTCGCCGGCAGCGCCGAAGTCAGGGCTCGAACGTTTTGGGGGACGTTCGGGCCCTTTCTTTTGGAGGATTTCCCTCATGACGAGATCGACGGCGCCGGCGCTACCGCTGCCTTTGCGCATTTGTGATATCGACGCCGGCTGGCTCGGCGCCGCGCTCCGCGAGCAGTATCCGGGCCTCATCGTGACGCACGCGCAGACTGTCGCAGTTCTTTTCGGAACATCGACGAAAGTCCGGGTCCGCATCGAATGCGAGGGGCCGGGACGCGAGGCACTCGGCCCGACGTTGATCGTGAAGGGCGGATTTGAGGACCATAGCCCCGGCCTTGCGGCAATGTACGCAAACGAAGCGCGTTTTTACGCCGACATCGCGCCCCTGATCCCGATGGTGACGCCGCTGTGCCATTTCGCGGGTTCCGACCCGGGCTCGCACCAGTCCATCGTGATATTGGAGGATTTGAAGCGTCCGGGGCTCGAGTTTTGCGATCCGCTCGTGCCGCAGAGCTTCGAACAGATCGCCCGGAGGCTTGACGGGATGGCAGCGTATCACGCCGCCACCTGGGAGACGGGGCATTTCCAGCCTGGCGGACGCTGGTCCGATATCGCAAGCCGCTTCGATACGTGGGGTCTCGACTATATGAAGACCTATCTGCAGCCCGAAATCTGGGAACATTATATGGCTCTCCCGCGCGCCGCGGCGGTGCCAGAGCGTTTTCGGGATCGTGTCTGGATGGAAACGGCACTGCGGAGGCTTGGGGAAATTCAGGCGGAGCAGCCGCACTGCCTCATCCATGGCGATACGCATCTTGGAAATCTCTATATTGCCGAAGACGGAACCCCGGGTTTCTTCGATGCGCAGGTCGCGCGCACCGCATGGCACCACGAAATCGCCTATCATATCGTTTGTGCCCTCACACCTGAGGACCGGGCGCGTTGGGAACGCGAACTCCTGGAATATTATCTTGGACAGCTCGAGACGCACGGCGGCCCGCGACTGGATCGCGAAGACGCCTGGCTCGATTACAGGCGGTCGATCGTCTGGGGTCTTTTCATCTTCATGATCAATGAGGTCCGGTTCCAAACCGAACAAGTCAACACAGCCTATACGGCACGCTTTGGCGCGGCCGCGGCGCAGCACGAGCTCGAGAAATTGCTGCCCTAGCCCGGCGTGCCGTCACTCGCGCTTTCCTGTAGCAGAACGAGGACGGCCACGCGTCGATCGACGAAGCTTCCTCAGCCTCGCTTCTCGCGCCGAAGGCGCGACCCGCCGGGCAATGTTCCTTTGTGCTGCAGGTCGGCGCGCACGCCCATTCTCAGATATCGGCCAATTGCTCGCGCAGGGCAAATTTCTGTACCTTCCCAAGCGGCGTCCGCGGGAATTCCGAGACCATGAACAAATGGCGCGGCACCTTGTAGTTCGCCATCTGCTCCCGGCTCCAGGCCGATAATTCTGCGAGCGACAGGTCGGCGCCCGGCGCAAGAATGACGACCGCAGCGCAAACCTCACCCATGCGTTCGTCGGGCCAGGCGAGGACTGCAGCGTCGGCGATCGCGGGGTGCTGCCGGAGCATGTTTTCGATTTCTGCGGGATAGGCGTTGAAGCCTCCGACGATGACCACATCCTTGAGCCGGTCGAGGATCCGCAGTCTGCCATCTACGCCGATGCAGGCGACATCTCCCGTGTGGAGCCATCCTTCAGCATCGATCGTCGCCGCGGTCTGCTCTGGCTCTTCGAAGTAACCCTGCATCACGTTCGGGCCGCGAACCAGCAGTTCGCCGCTTTCGCCCTGCGGCGCCTGGCCTCCATCACTCCTGGAAATCCGAAGTTCGACGCCGGGCAGGGGAAGGCCGACGGTCTTGGCGATCGTCTCGAAACTATCGCCCGGCCGGTTAACGGTCACGAGCGCTGTCGACTCGGTCTGTCCGAAGCTGGTGAGGAAGATTTCGAAACCGAATTGCTCGCGCGCGGCGCGGATCAAATCGACCGGCACATTGGCGGCGCCGGTATGCCCGACGCGAAGCGATGACAGATCATGATCGGCGAAACCGGGATGTTCCATCAGCGAAAAGAAGATGGTCGGAGGACCCATGAGAACGCTAATGGCTTCCCGATCGATCAAGGCAAGTAGATTGGCAGCATCGAATGACGCGATTGGATAGACGGTAATGCCGGCGATGAGCGCGGAGACCCACCCCGACCGGTATCCAAAACTGTGGAAGAAGGGATTGACGATCACCATGCGGTCGCCGGCCCGCAGGTCATTGGCCTCGTTCCAGACCGCCGGCATCCAAAGCGCCTGGCCATGGTTGTGCATCGCGCCTTTCGGCTCGCCGGTGGTGCCGCTGGTGAAAAGAATATCGGCGATATCCTGTGGGCGAACCGCCGCCATCCGCGCCGCGACCACGGATGGGTCGGACCGGGTCGCCTGGAACGTCTCGAAAGCGTCGCCATCCATTTCGACGATATGGCGGAGCGCGGGAAGACCGGCGCAGGGCGTGTCGCCGAGCGCGTCGCCGCAAGCCTCGCGAAGCATTGCAGTGTAGTTGTTGCCGAGGAATTCGCCGACCGTGAACAGCGCGCTTGCGCGCGTCTTCGATAAGGCGAAGCCGGCCTCGCGCCCTTTGAAGCGCGTGTTGATCGGGACGAGGATCGCGCCGATGCTTTCGATCGCACTCGCTGCGACGATCCATTCGCGGCCGTTTGGCGCCCAGATCGCGACGCGGTCTCCATGTTCGATGCCATGCGCAACAAGTGCTGCAGAGAGCCGGGCCACCTGCACTTCGAAGGCTCCAAAGCTGGTGCGGCTGCCGTCCGCCTCAACGATGAACGTCCGGTCCTCGTGCCGGCGCGCCACATGCGCGATCACAGCTGGCAGGCTATGCTCCAGCGAAAGCGTGAGGCCCGAGAAATGCGGGCTGCCAGGAGCTAGCGACGCCATGGCTTGCTCAGAGGAGCCCGCGTTCTTCGGACGTCTCGACGCCGTCGGGCGAAACGCCTGCCTCGCGCATCGCCTCGATCACCGCAGTTTGTGCCGATGCGATGCAGGGAAAACCGACATAGGGTGTCAGTTGAACCAGGATCCCCTCGAGCTCCTTTGCCGTAAGGCCGTTCGCTATGCCGATCTTGACATGGTTCTTGAGTTCAAGCGGCTGACGCGACGCGATCAGGGCCGAAATGATCGTGATACTCTTTTCCTTGCGCGTGATGCCGTCATGTTGCCAGGCGTCGTGAAAGGCCCAACCGGCGGCCATTCGCGTGATGTCGGATGAAAAGCGGTCGGCTTCGGCCGCATCGCGAAATGCTGTCCCAAACGCTTCGCCCATGACGCCGGTGATGAAGGCGACACCGGATTCCTGCTTCTTGTCCAATTCTGCCATGGCCCTTCTCCTGCTTTCAATGCCTTCGCCTAGGACCCGCGTCCTTGCCGCGTCAACCGGACAGAGACGTTCACCGCGCGCCGAAGCGAAGCATCAGGCATCTGATGCCGTGCCGGTTCGCATCAAGCATGTGATGGGGAGGGGCGGTGGTGTTTTAGGGCTGGGGGCGGGGTGATAGTGGGATGGAGATGCTGGCGGATGGCCCGGCGGGGTAGGGCGCTTATTCGCGATGCGGCGGCGCCA
>NZ_JBAWKJ010000003.1:600000-847324 GCF_037095755.1 Sphingopyxis sp. CCNWLW2 | reverse complement strand
CTGCAAGGACCTCTCCGAAGAAAACACCCGTAAAATCATGTTCGAAAACGGAATGAACTTCATGAATCTCAAATATTAGCGCTGCTGGACTGATCGTGACCGTTGCCGCAGGAACAGCCGTGATGACGAAGGACTCCAAACGCCCCGTGGATGGGCCCGATGCGGCATTCATGCCTGGGGTGGATGGCGACGGCGGGTTCCATCCGCGGGTCCGGTTCATCAGCGCAAGCGGCGAGACGACGTTCGTCGAGGGTCGTGTCGGCCAGTCGCTGATGGAAGCCGCGCGCGGCAACGGCGTCGACGCCATCATCGGAGAATGTGGGGGGTGCTGCGCTTGCGCCACCTGTCACGTCTATATCGACGCCCAGTGGCGCGATGTCGTCGGGCGCCCGTCCGAGGATGAGGATGCGATGCTCGATTTCGCGTCTGATCGTCGGCCTGAATCCCGTCTGTCGTGCCAGATCCGCCTGCGGCCCGAGTTGCATGGCCTGATCGTGACGACCCCGGCCAGCCAGGGCTGACCGGGGATTCGTCCAATGGAGATCTGAGATGAAAGCGCGCTATCCCAAGATCGACTATTCGCAAGTTCGGCCCGACTGGTCGCCGCACCGCGAATTCGCACACAGCGTGAACGCATCATCGACCATTCCGGCCTTTGTCGAACCGTGGCTAATCAAGGTGTTCAAGAAGGCGAAAGCGCTTCTCCCGGCAGAAAATTTCGAACTCCACCGCCGGGTCGACATCTTCATCGCGCAGGAAGCACAACATTATCGCCAGCATGCGGCGTTCAATCGCCGCATCCGCGAAGATTATCCCGAAATCGTTCCGTTCGAGAAGCAGATCGAGGCCGATTATGCCGACATGCTTGAGAACCGTTCGCTCAAATTCTGCATGGCCTATTCCGAGGGTTTCGAGTCGATGGGTCCGGTGGCCGCCGTCATGTGGTTCGAGAAATATGACCGGTATCTGGAAGGAGCCGACGATGCCGCGGTCCTCCTCTGGAAATGGCATATGGCGGAAGAATATGAGCACCGCGAAGTGTGCTTTCAGCTGTTTCGCGCCCTTTATGCTCGCACGCTCTGGGGACGCTTCTGGAACGGCTGGCTATACCGCTGTTACGGCTTCTACTCGGCATTGAAGCACCTCGGCGCCTATAGCTCGAAAGTCAGCAACGCCCTGATAGCAGTCGATCAGACGCGCATGGCTCCCGCGGATGCGGTGCGCTCGAAGGAAGCGCATGGCGAGTTCAGGGCCTTCATGAAGAAGCAGACCCTCCCGCAGTTGGCCAAGGTCCTCTCTCCCTTCTACGACCCGGCGAACAAGCCGGAGCCGAAAGGTTGGCGGGAATTTCTGAGCCGCTTCGAAAAGGGTGGAGACGTAGCTCACTCCGGCTCGCAGCTCTGAGGGCGAGCCCAACCGCATCCTTTTCGCGGTCAGAGTACAGCCGCCGCACTCGGGCTCGCGATGACGTTCGCTACAGTTGGTCGCGAAGCATTCGGACAAGGGCGAATTTCGTGTCCTCGGTCCCGATAGGCCAGCTACCGTCCGCGAGGCCGGAACTGAATTGTTCGATCATGATGACAAAACTATGGGCTGCGACCCGCCGACAGGCGCGTTGCCGCCCCTGCCCCGCCTTGACGTTGAACCCTGGGAACCGCGTCGCGAGGATGGCAGCGGAATCATCGCGCGCAGCACCGAATTGCTGCATGATATTGGCATCGAGCGCCACCGCGAGCCTGAAGAGCGCTACCGCCTTGCCGTTCGAAAGGCTCTCGCAGACAAGATTGTCGAACCATGACTGAATAGCGGCCTCGTTCAGGTCGGGCAACGCAGTGAGCGAGCGGAACCGCGCATGGCGATGTTCGATATGCTCCCGCGCTAGCGCTTCCAGCAACTCGAGCTTGTTTGAAAAATGGGCGTAGAATGTCGACCGGCTCACGCCAGCTCGTGCGATGAGCTGCTCGACCGACGTCTCAAGATAGCCCCCGTCGACGAAGGTCGCAAAGGCGGCTTCAGTGATCGCCTGGCGGGTTCGCGAGCGGCGAACCTCCCATCGGTTCGGGCGGACGGCATCTAGCTCCACCAGCAAGCATCCACGCTTTGTATCGCATGTATGATGAGACGCATCTCGTCCTCCGCCCGTCGTTGACAATCAAACAAACTGTATGACTTACATAACTCGATAGAAAGCAGGATGAGTCAGTTCGGGTCGAGATGCAATTACGATCAGCGATGATCGGCTTCGCGGCGCGCTTATTCCGGAACGCATGAGCTAGAGCTGCGAAAGTCGCTTCCAAGGCATCATGCGGAAGGTCTCACATCCTAACAAATCAAAGGATCCGCCGGGAGATCGCGGCCGGAAACCAACTGGGGAGGGAAAGTCGATGAAAGCACGTTCCAAACAGCTGCTGTGGACAGCCGCCTGCTCGGCCGCTCTGTCTGCCATGCCTGCTCAGGCTCAGTCCGAGCCGCCGCAGACCACGACGGGTCCGGGCGAACAGGCGGACGAGAGTGACCAAAGCGGCCTGGACATCGTTGTAACGGCACAGAGGCGGGAAGAGCGCATGAGCCAAGTGCCGATCTCGGTGACCGCCTTTAGCGGTGACGCATTGGCGACCACCGGCGTCGCCGACACGCGCGCGTTGACCCAGGTGACGCCCGGGTTGAACTTCCAGTCAGTCGGCTCGTCGGCCCAGCCCGTCATTCGCGGCATCGGATCCAGCGGTTCGTCGGTCGGCGACAGTTCCAACGTCGCGATTTACGTCGACGGTGTTTATCAGCCTTTCCAGGCCGCCAATTACCTGCAGTTCGTCGATCTCGAACGGATCGAAGTTCTCAAGGGTCCTCAAGGTACGCTGTTCGGTCGCAATGCGGCCGGCGGAGCGATCAACATCACAACCAAGACGCCGTCTTTCGACCTCACCGGCCGCCTAGGCGTGAGCTATGGTCGCTTTGATGAATTCGAAGCCATGGCGTTCGTTAATGTGCCTGTTGTCGACGACAAGGTCGCTTGGAACATTTCGGCAGATTATCTCGACGGCGGCGCATATCGCCGGGACATCAATCTCGACCGGAAACTCGGCTACAAGCATTTCCACACGGTCCGCTCGAAGCTTTTGGTCAAGCTCGGCGACCGGGTCGACGTTGTGCTTGCAGGCTATTACGCGCGCTTCAACGACTTGACGACGTTCGGCAATCAGCCGCTCGACGGCAACACGCAGGTTCGCGCGACGCTCCCGAATGTCTTGATCCCGACCGAAAAAAACACCTCAGCGCTTGGGATCGTGCCGCTCAACCGCGTGAAAACCGGCGGCGGCAGCTTGCGCATAACGGTCGACATGGACTGGGCGACCCTCACATCGCTCAGCGCCTTCTCGAAGGCACGTCAGTCGGTCGTCACGGATTCGGACCTCACTCCGGTGACCTTCTCGGAATCACGCATTCGCTTCGGCGACGATATGATTTCGCAGGATCTTGTGCTGGCATCGGCGTCGGGAGGGCGGTTCACCTGGCTGGCCGGGGCAAGCTATTATCGTGAGCGCGGCTTCTATCATCTGAGGTCGTACGGCGGCGAGTTTGTTTTCAACCCCAATCCCCGGCTGACGTTCGGCACCGATGTCGACGACATCCGGATTGACGCTTATGCCGCGTTCGGCGAGGCCACCTTCAAGCTGACGGATCGCCTCACACTGATAGGCGGTTTGCGCTACAGCCGCGATGAACCTGGTTTCTCCGGTAATACCATTGTCACAGCGACGGGTCTGCCGGGAACATTCGTGTCGGCAGATGATCATTTCGAAAAGCTGACCCCGCGGGCGTCCATCCGCTACGCTCTCACGCCGAGCGTCAACGCCTACGCCAGCTACAGCAGGGGCTTCAAGTCAGGCGTCTTCAACGGCAACAGCCTGCAGGTTCAGGCGGTCAACCCGGAATCGGTCGATGCATTCGAGATCGGGATCAAGGGGGCGCCATCGCGGAAGCTGACGTTCGACACCGCGGCCTATTTTTACAGCTACAAGGACCTGCAGTTCTCGGCCTTTGGCACCACGTCGATTTCGCCAACACTGAGAAACGCTGCACAAGCGGAGATCTACGGCTTCGAGGCCAATATGAACGTCATCCCGGCGCGCGGACTCACGTTGCGCGGAGGTATCGCCTATACCCATGGGGAGTATACGGATTTTACCGGGGCTCAAGGATTCCGACCTCGGACGGATGCGGCCGGAGTTCCGATCGGCGGCAACACGTCCTTCGTGCTGGATGCCTCGGGACAGCGACTGCTCAGGACGCCGCGCCTCCAGGCAAATGGCACAGCCACTTATGAGACCGACACAGCGAGCGGCGGCACAATTCTCGCCAGCGTCACCGGCTCCTACACCAGTCGGCTGATCTATGACCTCGCCGGAAATTTCCAGCAAAAGGGATTTGCGATCTTCAACGCCAATGTCGCGTACACCACGCCCGACGGGCATTGGCGCGGCACAATATTCGGCCAGAATATTTTTAACGCGCAGCCGATTGCGGGGGTTCTCATTTCAAACCTGTCCACCTCCGTCACCTACCAGCGGCCGGCACAGTATGGGCTGAAACTGGAGTATCTGTTTTGACGACGGTCAGGGAGATTTGAACCCATGATCCGCGCTTGGCTGGTAGTCCTGCTATGTTCGGTCATGATCATGATGGGCGCGGGTCCCGTCTATTATGCCTATGGCAATTATGCGGTGGCCTTTGCGAAGGATTTTGGCGCGCCGATCACGGTGATCAACGTCGGCTTCACGATGGTCGGCATCGTCGGCAATCTTGGCTCCGCGCCTGTCGGAATGGCGCTCGACCGGTGGGGCATTCGCTCGGTCGCTAGCGTCGGCATCGTCGGCACCGCGCTCGGTTTCCTGCTGGTAAGTGTCTCCACGGGGATTTGGCAGATTGTCATTCTTTTCGGCACGCTCATCGCGATGGCGGACGTCTGCATCGGTGTCGTGTGCACGAGTTACCTCGTCTCCCACTGGTTCAACCGGCGGCGCGGGCTCGCCTTGGGATTGTCGGTGCTCGGCGCATCGGTCGCCGCCATTCTCTTCCCGCCGCTGACGGACATGTTGATCCGCCAAGAAGGATGGCGCGCAACCTTTGTGATTTACGCCGGCGCTATGTTGGCGTTGCTGCCCGCAGTCTGGTTACTCGCTCGGCTCCCCGACGATTTCCCGCCCGCCGAACGCACCGGAACGGCTCCCCGCGGGCAAGATGCACGTATGCCCCTCGCCGACCTGTTTCGACATCGCGGCTTCTGGATTCTCAGCTTTGTCACTGGAGTCATGACTGGCGTCAATACTGGCACGATGGTCTCGCTCGTGACTTTTGCGGGCACGCGCGGCCTCACCACGGGGCAAGGGTCGCTTCTCCTCTCCGTGATTGGCGGCTGTGCCGTCGTTGGCAAAATCCTCATCGGATTCTCGATCGATCGACTTAGCCATGTCACCGCCCTGCGCATCGGAGTGGCCCTGCAATTCAGTGGAATGGTCTTTCTTGCCCTCGCCCCCGGCTTTACGACCATGCTTATGGCGGTAGCTGTTTTCGGTTTCGGAATAGGCGCCATGCTCCCTGTATGGAGCGCAAGCATAGCCGGACTGTTTGGTCTGTCGGGCTACGGTCGTGCTCTTGGCTGGTCGCGCGCCGCCATGACTCCGGTGGCGATGGCGTTTCCCCTTATGGCGGGCATGATTTTTGATAGTACTGGAAGTTACGTCTGGACTTGGAGCTGCTTCGCGATCCTGCTGGGCGTGGCATTTATGGCGCTGTTCGCAATGCCCCGCGCCAAGGCGCCGGGGATCAGCTGATTGATCTCGCGACCCGAAATCAGCTTCGGATTGACATCGCAGCCGATGTTGGGCCGGCTGATGAGAATCCGCCAGGTACAACATTGTGTCCTGTTATCGTCCTGATGCACTGCACCGGCGAGGTCTTCGTCGAAGAGGCCCTTCGGCAAAAGCCTTTGAACGTCATCCGACCTTCGTAGATACGCGGCTCCTGATGGCAGGATGGCAAATTCTGGCCGTTAGCAGCCTGTCCGCTTCCGGCGGCAAATCGCGACAAGCAGACGTTGGATAACGGGCCGAGCCCCTACGGCTGCATTCGAGCGATTGAAGAGGTTCATTGGCTTGATCGCGGTGCTGCAAACCGGACATAGTGCGACAGCAAATGTATCGCAGGTTTGGGGAATTATGCGACAGGTATGGAAACTTACCAGATAGGCAATGAGAGATATGAGCCGCAGCGTCACCTTCACTTTGACCGCCGACGACTATGTTGCTGCCAACAAGCTGTTCATACTGAAATATTCAACCTCGCGCTGGGCGCTCGTTTGCTGGCTGATGTTCGTTGCTTTGCTGCTTGGCTCGCTCTTCACGTTGGCGCTGCGATTCCCCGATGCGCCTTTCATTGCACTCTTCTTCATGTGCGTGGCGGTGGTGGTCACAATACCGCTCTACCAATATTATTTGGGCGCTGCCGTGTTTGCTCGCAAGGCCTATGCAGACCAGAAAAGTCTTCAGCACCCGATGACGGTTTCATGGTCTGAGGAAGGTTTTAGGAGCAAGGCACAGCAGGGCGACTGGAATGTTCCTTGGAACGACTATCTCAAATGGACGGAAGACAGCAAGGTGATCCTCCTTTATCAAGGCGCGCGCGTGTTTAACATGCTGCCTAAGCGCGTCCTCACGCCAGCACAGATCGACGACTTCAGGCAATTGGTGGCCGCCAACGTCAAGCACGCGTAAAAGGCCTTGGCTAAGATGGAGCCTTGGGTCGTCCGGAAGGTTTCAATCTGCTCCTGGCGCCGGCTGTGGCGCGGTGGACATTGCTCCGCGCCGCAGGCGATCAGATCGCGTCACCGAAAGAATTTGTTAAGGCATTTTGAGCAGACTTCCGTTGGGGGGCACTAAGCGGCGAAAGCCGCGCGATCGGAGAGTTCGCGTGCTCGAATATGATACGAGGCCGACGGCGGTCATGGGTCCTCTCGGGCCATTGACGATCGACGATCTGCCGTCGTCCGGCACGACCTATTGGGTCAGCCGCCGAAAGGCCGAGGTCCTGGCTGCGATCGACGGCGGATTGCTCAGTCTCGAGGAGGCGTGCGACAGATACAGGCTCAGCAATGAAGAAATCGGCTCGTGGCGGCGCTCGCTCGATCGCTCCGGACTTCCCGGGCTTCGCATCACCAAGCTCCAGCGATATCGGGGACGACATATAGATTGATCGATCGATGTCGCGCTACCCCCACCATGCGCGGCACCGGCCGGACGGCGCGGGCGACTGGTCCCGCTCGCGCCGTCCTTCCAAATTCGCTTTATGCACGCGCAAGCCCATGATATATTTCAGTTCTGATGCCAGCGCCGGATCACGCCCGACCGATCAGCCCGGACCATCCGGTGTGGCACGCGCTTCGGTCCTATGAGGTCGGCCCCGAGAAAGCGGATCTGACGTTCACGGCGCGCCTCGTGCGCGAGAATGGCTGGGCCGAAGCATACGCCGCACGCGTGTTCGACGAGTATCGGTGTTTCTGCTTCCTCGCCGCTACGAGCGACGCCGAGCTGACGCCTTCCGACGCCGTCGATCAGGTCTGGCACCTTCACCTCACCTATACGCGCGACTATTGGGAGCGATTTTGCCCCAAGGTGCTCGGCCGTCCCTTGCACCACGGCCCAACCGCCGGCGGCAGCGATGAACGCTCCCGCTTCTTCGACCAATATGCCCGGACGCTGCATCGATACGAACAGGTTTTCGGCGCGCCGCCGCCGGACGATATCTGGCCCGATGCGGCGCGGCGTCTGATCGACGATCCCCGCGCGCGCCGCGTCCATCCGCGCGATGGGGTCGTGCTGCCGCGAAGCGCGCTCCGCGGGGCATCCATCATTGCAGCCTGCCTTCTCGTCGGTGTTGGCCTATGGTTCGGGAGTGTCGTCTTATGACAATGTTCAGCCACGCAAGCTGGAGCGGCAGCGAGTTCCTCGCGCTTTATGCCATGCTTCTCATGGCCGTCATCTATCTCGGCTTTGCCATTCCGCATTCTCTCCGCGCCCGCGGCCGGGAAGCCCGATCTCTCCCGGACGAACAGGTCGCCTATCTGGCAGGCGGGCGCGAGCGTTATGCCGAGCTTGTCGCGACGCGGCTTATGACCGCAGATGCGATCGCGATAACAGCGGACCGAAAAGTCGCAATCCAGGGCACGAATGGCCTACACGGCCCCGGTGAAGCGGCGATCCTTGCCCTCCCCTCGCCGACCGACTGGAGCGCGATCGACCATGCGCTTCGCGCCAGCGCCGAGAACGTCCGCAAAAGCCTGATCGCCGAGGGGCTGCTCATGCGGCGGCCGCGTGTTATCCTGATCCGCCTTTGCCAGACGCTGCCCTATCTGCTCCTCATCGCGCTTGGCCTGTCGCGCTGGCGCTACGGCAACGCACTCGATCATCCGACCGGCTTTCTGACGGCGTTGATGATTCTGACCGCCTTTCTCACGCTGCTGCGCTGGTTCACGCTGGAAAAGCGAACCCGGAACGGCATCGCGACGATCAAGGACGCACAAGCGCGTGCCGAGCGTCTCCGCCGCGCCCCGATGCCGGATGAAATTCCCCTTGCCGTGGCGCTTTTCGGCACCGCCGTGCTCGCTGGTTCGAACCTCACCGATTTTCATCAGATGCGTACCGACAGCAACGGCTCGAGCGATGGCGGCGGCGGCTGTGGCGGCGGCGGGGGTGGATGCGGCGGGTGCGGCGGCTGCGGGGGCTGAATGACAAGGGACGCGTTCAATCTGCCGCTGCCCGATCGATGGAGTAAGAAGATGAAAGCAACATTTTCATGCCTGGCGCTGGTCCTTGCGGCTTTTCTGTCTTCAGCTTTCCATGCTGAGGTTTCTTCGGCAAAAACCGGCCCAAATGATGTGGTTCGGACCTGGAGCGTCAGCGGAAGCGAACTTATCAGCGCGCTGGAAAGACGGCCGGATTCGGGCGCTTTGGCAGGCTACGCTGACGATACCAAGGCAGCAGCCAAAGGCGCCGCCTACATAGCCGGCGTAGCGGATGCGACGAGCGCGAGTAGCTGGTGCGGGGCGGGATCGATCCTTCCCCATGAGCTTACCGATCGCGTCTACGCATATCTTCGCACTGTTCCGCCGGAGCGGCTCAAAGGGAACGCATCGACGCTGGTGATCGAGGGGCTGGCCGATAGCTTCCCTTGCGCTGCCGACAAATGAGCGCCGTCCAGACGGTCAAGGACGCAGGGGGGGGGCCGGCTTATGCCGGGCCACCGGCTGTTCAGTATCGAAGTTCGAGCGAAGCTTTCACCGTCCGCGGCGCGCCGGGAAATATCCAGACCGGACTGTAAGAGCTTTGCGCATAACGCGCATCGAACAGATTGTCGGCAGCGAGCCGGACCGAGGCGTACCTCGACAGGCGGTAATCAGCGCCGAGCTTCGCCTTCAGATATCCCGGCAGGACAAGGCCGCTCGTTTCGATCGCCCCTGCCCGCGGGCCGATATAGGCAATGCCGGCGCTCAGCGTCAGGTCGCGATCCTTGGCGCCCGCAAAACGCGCCGACACGAACATCGACCCTGCATGTTCCGGCACATTCAGCACCGCGTCGGTCGCGAAGGCCGCATCGTCGGCCCGCGCCTTCGTCCAGGCATAATTTGCCACGATCTGCCAGCGGCCGCCGAGCTTGATCGCCGCGTCGAGTTCGATGCCGCGACTGGTGAGCCGGCCAACCGGCGCCAGATAATTGTGATCGACGGGATCGTTCGTCAAAATCCCCGATTTCGAAATGTCGAACCAGGTCGCCGCCACATCGATACCCGGCCATGCCGCGGTGATGCCCAATTCATATCCCTTGCCGCGTTCGGGCGCGAAGCTCTCGAGTTCCCGGCTGGTGCCCGAATTCAGAATATAGCTTTCGCCCCAATTAGCATGGAGGGCAAAGACGTCGTTCACCCGATAACGGCCGCCGATGCGGAAGTTGAGCGGCTCGCCGACCGCCTGGGCGATCGCGCCCGTCCGCTCGTTCAATATGCGCTGGCGATAAGCATCGAAACGGACCCCGCCCGACAGCGTCAACCGATCGGTCGCGTCCCACATATCCTGCAGATAGAGGGTCCCCGACCAGCGGCGCTCGTGGTTCTGGGTGAAGGGCAGCAGCGGCGCGGCGCTGCTGCCGTAAACGGGATCGAAGATATCGATGCTGTGCGGGTTTTCCGCCGACGGATTGCGGCGCAGCCAATGTTCCTGATAGTCGAGACGATAGCCTTTCGCGCCGAAGCTCAGGCGATGGCGACCAAGTTCACCGGCAATTTCGATGCGCGCCGAGAGATCGTCGACGACGAAGTCGCGCTGGCGCCGCTGGCGCCACAAGGTCCGCCCGTCGACAAGACGCGACTGGTCGGACGAAAAGCCCTTGAGCGATCCCGTGCGCCACGCGATGCCGCCATTCAGCGCCCAGCCGCTGCCGAGGTGGGTAAGGCCGGTGAGCTGGTGCCGGTTGTTACGAAAGCGCGTCGTACCGTCGCCGGGCTCGCCGTAGTAGCGCGAGGCCGGGAGCGCATTGGCGTCGCCGTTCAGCGCCGGGATGCCGCGATCGAAGGGCGCATCGAAATGGGTGATCTCGCCCACATAGGTCAGCCGGATGCCCGCAGCCGGCTCCCAGGTCAGCGACGGCGCCACGACGCGCCGCTTCAGCGTGACATGATCGCGCCAGCCGTCGCTGTCCTCGGTCGCCACCACGATCCGCGCGGCAAGCTGGTCCGACAGCGGTCCGGTCACGTCGAGTTCGATCCGCCTGGTATCGAACGAGCCATAGGTGAGGATCGCGCTGGCCGACGGCACGAAGCGCGGCGTCTTCGAGACGATGTTGACGCGGCCTGCCGGATCGATGTCGCCGAACAGAGCGCCCGCCGGCCCTTTGAGCACCTCGATGCGCTCGGCCGTTGCCGGGTCGCGCGGCGGCCCCATCCCGCGGTTGGCGAGGAAGCCGTCGACATAATATTCGGCGCCGCCATCGGGTGTACCCAGAAATCCGCGGATCGCGAAATTGTCGAGAAAGCCACCGCGGTTATTCTGGTTGCTGACCCCACTCACCAGTTCGAGCGCGTCTGAAAGACGGGAGACTGCAGCCGCGCTCAGGAGATCGCGCTCAAGCGACCGGCTCGACGGCGACATGCGCTCGGTCGCGGTATCCGAAGACAGCGTCCGGTCAACGCGACCGCTTCGCGTGCCGATGACGACGATTTCGCTCGCTTCGGCATCGGGCGCCCGAGGACCGGAATCTTCCACGAGCGCTGACGTAGCGGGCGCAGCAGCGGCGAGAGCAGCCGAGGCCGCGAGTTGGGAGAGGGACAAGGGCTTGCCTATTTTGTTATGATGTATCATTACCCATTGCGAAATGAATATCGCCTTGTCAACCGCCGCTCCCCCGGCCCCCCTTGCGGCGCCCGCCCCCTTCCTTTCCCGGTCCCGCATCGAATCGATCGACGCGCTGCGCGGTCTCGTGATCCTGCTGATGCTGGTCGATCACACGCGCGAGTTTTTCTTCCTGCATGCACAGGTCAGCGATCCGATGGATGTCGCGGCGACCTCGCCCGCCCTGTTCGCGACACGGCTCGCCGCGCATCTGTGCGCGCCCGTCTTCGTCGCGCTGACCGGGCTCGCGGCGTTCCTCTATGGCGATGCCAAGGGAAGCCCGAACGCCGCCTCGGCCTTCCTGTTCAATCGCGGGCTGTTCCTCGTCGCGCTGGAATGGACGGTGATCAACTTTGCTTGGACCTTCGACCTCACTCCCGCGACCGTCTTCCTGCAGGTGATCTGGGCGATCGGCCTGTCGATGATCACGCTGGCGGCGCTCCTGCATCTGCCGCGCGCCGCGCTGATCGCCGTCGGCCTCGCGATCATCCTCGGTCATAATCTCCTCGACGGGATCGCGTTCGAGGATGGAAGCTGGGGCAACGCCCTCTGGGCAATCCTGCACGAGCGCGGTCATATCGCGCTGCCGTGGGGCGGCACCGCGCGCACCTCCTACCCTCTCCTCCCATGGATCGGCGTCATCGCGCTCGGTTATGCGATCGGCCCGTGGTTCCGCGGCGAGGTCGCCCCTTCGATCCGTCGCCGACGGTTGATCGTTCTGGGGGCAGCCGCACTGTCCTTGTTCATGGTGCTGCGCATCGTGAACATCTACGGCGAGCCGCTCCCCTGGTCGGTCGGCAGCGATGCGGTGCATAGCGCGATGAGCTTCCTCAACCTGACAAAATACCCGCCCTCGGCAGACTTCCTCTTGCTGACGCTGGGAGCAGGCGCCATTCTGCTGGTGGCGTTCGAGCGGCTTGCCGGGTCTGTGCGCGCGATCCTCGTCACCTTCGGATCGGTCCCACTCTTTTTCTACATCCTCCACCTCTATATGCTGCATCTGCTCAACCGGCTTGCGTCGATGGTCTGGCCGGCGGGCGATGCAGGATTTGTCAGCGTTCCTGGAGTCGGCTGGATTTGGCTGCTCGCGGTAGCGGTCGCGGTCCCCTGCTGGTTCGCATGCCGCTGGTTCGCGCCGCGCAAGCGTAAAAGTTCGAAATGGTGGATGCGTTATCTTTAAAGGGTGTGTGCCGACGCCTGCGCCGATACGTGGCTTAGGTGCATCCCGTTGAATTCTTGATTCATGCCCGCTCGCAATCGCTTGGGGCGTGAAGCGTTTGCGACCTCCCGGGGGACCCAAGAGCAACAGTCGAAGGAATATCGAAGCATGAAGAAGTTTTTGACGGTCGCCGCGCTGTACGCAGTGCTGGTGTTGGGCGGCTGCGGCAAGAGCAACGATACGGTGGCTGCGCCGACCGGGACGGTGAAGCGCGAAGGCGGGAACTGGAAGACCGACGTCAAGCTGGTCAAGTTCGAGATGCCGGGCGTTCCCGATAATGTGAAGGACCAGATGTCGAAGCAGTTCGCGGCCGCCAGCGGCACCGAACAGTGCCTCACGCAGGAACAGGCAGACAAGGAGGATGTCGCCGGTGCGCTGTCGAAAGGCTATCGCGAGGCCTGCACCTGGAGCAAGAATCAGATCGGCGACGGCAAGATCGACGTTGCGGGGACATGCACACAAGGCGCGCAAAAGGTTGAACTCGCCCTCGCAGGAACCCTCGGCGCCATGAAGACCGACGTTCTTGTCATCTCGAAGGGCAAGTCGCCGATGGGTGGCGGCGACTTGGAAATGCAGATGCAGGTCACCAGCGCCAACATCGGCCCCTGTAAGGGCTAAGCTCAGGTGAGGAGAAGGGGCGCGGTCGGCGACCGTTCCCCTTTTCCAATGGTCAATCCCTAGAGACAACGACATCCACCGCGGACAAATTGAATGTCCGCAGATGAATACGCCGCGCATCTCGCCGGCGTGGGCCTGCGGTTAGACAACTGCCGTTCCAATGAAGGCGGAACAACTACTACGAGAGGACCAAGCGTACTTAATTCGCTGCCACATGCCTCTCCCGACCGGGAACATATGAAGAGAATCCGATCACGCCGGTCGCACTGGCGGAGGGCCGTGGGTTTCGCTTTTCCGAGACCTGTTCCCGACTGCTATTCCCACAATGCCTTATTGACATGGAAAACAGGAACTTTCCGCCGCCATGGAGGCGAGAGAGAGGGCTGATGGTACTTGGTGTACAGGGTAGCGGACAATCTCGGCGATAATGGACAGGCCCATTTCAGCGGTAGACCTGCTCTCGGAAATGCCAGAATCGGCCTGCTTCCGTCCAGGGTTGCGCCGCGCCAGCCCCGCCCTCTAAAATGGCCAAACCCCGCGAAATGGAGATGGTTCTTGGATACGGTATCGATCGTACTCTTTCTGCTGTTGGCTGTTGTCGTCAGCGGAGCGATATCGCGGATGCTGCCGATATCCTTGCCGACGCCGCTCGTGCAAATTCTCCTCGGGGCGGCCATCGGCCTGTCCACTCCCTACAGGGTCGAACTGGACCCCGAACTGTTCCTGCTGCTCTTCCTGCCGCCGCTGCTGTTCCTCGACGGCTGGCGCATCCCAAAGGATGAGCTGCTGAAGGACGTCTCGACCGTGGTCGAACTTGCGCTCGGCCTCGTACTGATGACGGTCATCGGCATGGGCCTGTTCATCCACTGGATGATCCCGGCGATGCCGATGGCCGTCGCATTCGCACTTGCCGCCGTCGTATCGCCAACCGACCCGATCGCCGTCTCCTCCATCGCGGCGCGTGTGCCGATCCCGAAACGAATGATGCACATCCTTGAAGGCGAATCGCTCCTGAACGATGCGTCAGGCCTCGTCTGCCTTCGCTTCGCGATCGCCGCAGCGCTCACCGGCACCTTTTCCGCGGGCGCCGCGGCGCTCAACTTCCTCTGGGTCGCCGGGATCGGGCTGGCGATCGGTATCGCGGTGACGCTGGCGGTGACGCGCGCGAAGGCTTGGGTAACAAGACGTTGGGGCGAGGACACTGGCTCGCAGATTCTCGTGAGCCTGCTGATCCCGTTCGGCTCCTATCTGCTCGCCGAACATGTCCATGCCTCGGGCATCCTCGCTGCGGTGAGCGCCGGGGTCACGATGACCTTTGCCGAAATTTCGCGCCAGGCAATGGCCGTCACGCGTATGAGGCGCAACTCGGTTTGGGACACCATCCAGTTCACCCTCAATGGTATCATCTTCGTGCTGCTCGGCGAGCAATTGCCCGCGATCCTCGCGGGCGCGAATAAAACGGTGGCGTTGACCGGACACAGCACCCCTTGGTGGCTCGGGGTCTATGTTATCGCGATCGTCGCAGGGCTGGCGGCGCTGCGCTTCGCCTGGGTATGGGTTTCGCTGCGGCTCACCATCCTGCGCAAACGCGATAGACATGACGAACTGCAGAGTCCCGACTGGCGGCTGGTCGCCGCCATGTCGTTCGCCGGCGTGCGCGGAGCGATCACGCTGGCCGGCGTCCTGACCTTGCCGCTGGCACTCGACGACGGCACGGCCTTTCCTGCTCGCGATCTCGCGATCTTCCTCGCTGCGGGTGTCATCATCGTATCGCTGCTCCTGGCCAGCGTCGCGCTGCCGCTGTTGCTGAAGGGGCTGGTAATGCCTCCCGAGCCATCCAAGCAAGCCGAGGAGGATGCCGCCCGCGTGGCGACAGCCGAGTCCGCGATTCGCGCGATCGAGCGGCGCCAGCACGCGCTCGCCGAGGAGCGCGGCGAAGCTGATATCTACGCGGCCGCAGGCACGCGCGTCATGGATTTTTACCGCGAACGCATCGAGAGCCGTAGCCAAGGTCTTTCTGAAGCGCGCCGGGAGGAGGAACAGCTTGTCCGGGACTTCCAGCTTGTAGGTGTCAGTGCCGAGCGCGAGGCGCTCGTGGAACTCGCCCGCACTCGCGCAATCGGTAGTGAGGTGGCCCGAAAGCTGATCCGTGAACTTGATCTGTCAGAGGCGCGTTACCGCGGCTAATGGCCGCTTGCTGCCTGACGGCTTTCGGCTTCGCGTCGGAATAAGCGGACATTGTTTTGCGAGGCAGTGGCAAGCCAAACTGCGACGATGCCCAGAAGAAAAAAGTCAGATTGTGCCCGTCAAACCGCTAGCACGGTGAACCACCCGTCATTTCGACCGTGCCCAATCCTTCACCTGTTCGCTCGCCTCGCCGAGTCGCTCGCGAGCGGCGTCAGGCTGCCTGAAATTGCAGCCGAAATCGAAGCGTAATATCGTGTCCCTACCGGCTCGTCGCCAGTTGAGCACGCCGCCCCCCTGGTCGGTGACTGCGCCGTCGCAAGGCAGTTCGCGCATGCTCTCGAGCGGCTGCAATATCGCCCGGATGCGCTCGAAACCCCGCGGTCCGGCGTCAAAACTGCCATCCATCGTTTGTCGGATCGTCGTTCGATAGGATCCGCGCCCCGACCGATCGATCCACCATTCGGTGCGTCCGCCGGTCCAGCCATTGCCGGTTCCCGCATAGGAAATCCGGTCGGGCGTGTCAGCGCCCGAAACGCCCGGGACCGGGTCTTGCGGACCGGCAAGGCCTGCCAGAGCGATTGCGGTGAGCGATGCAAGATTCCAGATCATCGGGACAACTTCTTTGCCTTGACCGGCGACGGGTTGCAGGTTCCTGCGAAACGCCGGCGAGCGATGCCACATACCTTCTCCATAGCCATGAACGGTCTCGAGCGCGGGCTCAGTGACGGTCATCACATTGCATCCAGAAAGGCTGGGATAGCATTCTCTTACCGGTATTCCGGAAAAAAGCACGGCCTACCGGTGATTCTGATCGGCCGGCCCGATGAGGAAATAATTATGCCCAAGATCCATATGCTGACCGGTAGCTTCGCGGCCATGCTGCTGTGCAGCGCTTCAATGGTTGCGGCGAGCGGCACCGTCTCGTCGCCCGAACGGCAGCAGACGATGGAGAGCTTCGACGCCTGCCTCGCCTATCTCGAGGACAGCGCCGCCCAAGACAGCAAGAGTGAAGCACCGCTCAGCGGAGATGCCGAAGGCAATCGTCGTATCGTCACGATCGAACGGAGGACGGATGGCATCGAGCGATCGGGCAAGGCCAGTGCGCACTATGGAGCGCGGGTGTGGTATTCGAACGGCAGGCCACGCCCGGATCTCGGCCAAATCGAATGGCGGGCGAGTTGGGAAGAACATGACTATAAATGCCGCGGGCGGATGCTCATCATCAACACGTCCCAAGGCTATACGCTCGAAAGCTACCAGCCGATGGAAGCTGGCGAAACGGCGGAAAGTCAGCGGTAACTAAGGCGCCGATTGAACCCATTGCCTTTTCGGCCGCGGAATGAACCGATAATTCACGCGGGACGAACCCGCATACGAAAGACCGTCGTTATGAAAATCACACTCCCCTTGACCGCCTGCATAGTCTCTGTCCTCTGCCTCGGCTCCGTTTTGCCGGCAGCGGCGCGGCAGGAAACTGCCCAGAAGCGATGCGGCTGGCTCTCCAATCCGTCGCCGGGCAATAGCTATTTTTTCGATCGCGACGGGCGATGGATAGTTGGCGAGCAAGGTGGTTACCAGATATCGGACGCGGATGAGGCACGGCTGCCGGCCATGGGGCGTGGAAGCTCGGTCGTCGATCGCCGCGGATACGGTTACTCTTGTACCTGCCTCGACATGCAGGTGGACAAGAAAAGCCGGCGGGTCGTCCGCATAGCCTCGGGATCCCCGCTGCCGCTCAAGACATGCCGGGCCGACAAGCGGTTGCCCAAGATGTAGGCCGGTGCCGCCTGCCGGCCATCACTCGGCGATAGCCCCTTTGTTTAACCGGGATGAATACATTCGCGCAGCCGATCGCGCGCGCCGTTTCCACCGCTCCACCCGATATCGGACACGCGCTTGCCGTCGACCAGTATCTCGAACTGCTCGACATCGAGCATCGTATCGATCGCCTTGTCGATGTCGGGCACGGTCAGCGAGATGGCGCCGAATGCCTGACCCGGCATCGTATAGTTGACCGCCTTTACCGTCTGGGCGGGATAGCGCGATTGTTTCATCGTGACCGTGATCGTCCGCATGTCGGCGGGCTGCGGGATATCGTTGCTCCAGAAGGTCAGCATGCCTCCGTCATAATCGGGTCCGGGGCCCGAGATGGTGACCAACTCGCCCTGTTTCATCCAGACCGCCGTGCAGGTTTCACCCGGTTTCGCTCCTGGGTCAGCCTGAAAGAAATCCCATGCACCGAGATGCATTCGCCTGAACGCGGGGTCGCGCGCCATCTTCTCGTCGATCGCGGCAGCGCGTGCCTGCTCGGCGGCGAGCAACTTCTGCCGCGCCATTATATCGCGTACCATCGCGTCGAGGACCGGATCGTAGGACGATGCCGCGGCGACGCTCGCCCCGTAACCCGATCCGCTCCCGCCGGAAGCCGGACCCGCGACGCAGATCGGGAAGGGCGCGAGACCGGGCGAGCCACCAGCCATTCCGACCTGCCTTTCACCCGGCGATCCGTTGCAGGGATAGCTGCTCTGTGCCGCGGCGGTCCCGGGCATCAGGAAAATGGCCGCTGCGATGCATGCCGGCGGCAACAAACAAAAGGCTGCTTTCATGTCATATTCCGATTGTCCGCGCGGGAGCGCTCGGGGCCCGGTGCCGTTGAAGTTTCATGCGGCTCAACGCCAGCCGCTGAACGGGCCATTTTCCTCGTCCGCCGGAACGAAGGTCGGGACGCCGGAAGAGGTAAGCGGAACGAGATTCCTGGCGCCGCACTGCCGGTTGCTCGTCGAGGTGGTGCCTTTCAGCACATCGAGGCCCGACCATTGCTTGCCCGGACTGTCGGTCAGACTGCCGGCATATCCGCTGAATATGATGTAATGTGTATTTCCGTTGCTGAAGCGCAGGCTGGTCTGCTGACCGCCACCGCCGCCAACGACGACGTCGCTGTGAACGCGGCCGTCCTTGCCGTTGCTGCTGATCTGCATTTCGGGGACCTTGCCCGGCGTCCCGTAACGATAGGTCAAAAGCCGATCGCTCGCGCAAACCGACACGCGTTTCTTGCCGAGCTCGCACGAGAAAACGGGCGTCTCCGCCGGCTTGCAGAAGGTAGCGCCGCCCGTGGCGGCCGTGGCAGCAGCAAGGGAAAGCGCCACCGGGAACAGGGAAAACATAAGGACTCCTCGATTGGGCAGCATCGCTGCAAATTCGGTGCGCGGCCGGCCTACGCGACAGCCATGTCACTGTTCGGATTATTAAATCACGATCAAGGCCAATCTATGATCGCAATCACAGATTTTCGAAGCAGTGCGAAATATTGCGGTCGGCGCCAGCCCGCGAAGGCCGGTTGCCGCCGCCATTGTAGCGGCTCCCGATGGAGGAGATATTCGATGAAGCCCCTGTTCCTTGCCTCTTGTCTCGCCACCAGCCTGCTGATGATCCCGGCGTCCGCGGCCGCCTCCCTGCCGATGGTCGACGGCGTGGGATCCTATACGCATTCGCAGGTCATGAAACACAGGAGCGATAGCGGCAAGAAAGCCACGCCGAGCCGAGCCGCCAAGAGCAGGGCGTACCGGCGCTCGCTGATGCCCGAACATAGTCGCCGGGCCAGGAAATTTGGCAAGGCGCCCGCCGACCGCTGGCTCGAAGGAAGGGTACGCAGCTATGAGCAAAAGCTCCGCGGCGGCAAACCCCAGCGCTAGATTCAGGTGCATAAGCGGGAGTCCGAATTTCCGACCAATTGGCGACCACCAAGCATCGAAGGGACGTCTGGCATCTGAATCTCATCTGCCTGCTCGGACACTAGAAACTAAAAGATATCGGGGCGAGTTTTCCTCTGCCGGCTGGTGTTTAAACTGATATGCGCAATGCACCGTCCGCAAAGGACGGTCGCTAGACAGGTGACGGCGGCGATGGCGCTGCGTCGCAGCTACGGGGAGGTTTGCCATGAAACCAAGCGTCAAAGCCGCCTTTGCCAGCGAAATGGACCATGCGCGATCGGCCGAGGCAAAAGGCGATCTTGCGCTTGCCAAGCACCATCTGGAACGGGCTCATATTCTCGGCCAGCGCTGGTATGTCTCGCATATGAAAACACATTTCCACATGTTGCGGCTCGCGCTCAGACAGTCGGACACCCGAGAAGCGCGTGGGCAGCTCGTCCGGTTGATCGGAGCCGGCCCCTTCCACCTTGCCGGTTGGGTTCCCGTGGGCAACACGGGCGGAGCTGATGTATCGGCAACCCTGCCAATGCCGATCCCGTCCGACTTGCAATCCCATCTCGAAGGTCAATCGCTGCGCAACGGCCTGATCGCACGCGGCGCCTTCCTCGCCGCGCTTGCCGCTTTCCTGCTTTTTGCACGATGAGCCAACGGCTCATCAATATCCCGATTACACGCTACCCATCGGCGCCGTTGGTGCATCGCCGCCGGGCTTGGCCGGAAGCGGACTGACGGCTTTCAACTCTACGCCGTCAAAGGCGGACGTTGCTTTCGAGACCGATGCCAAGCCAGACCACGACGGCCAGAAGCACCATTGCCTCGAAGAAGGCAGGATATGGCCGTCAAGACCGTTCGGGCAATGAACCGTTAATCATCTTGCCCGCGCCCATAGCTGCATATGTTCGCTCGCCTCGCCCAGCCGCTGGCGGGCGGCGTTGGGCTGGCGAAAATTGCAGCCGAAATCGAAATGCAACCTGGCTTCCTGCCCGCCGCCTCGCCAACTGAGCACGCCCATCCCCTGATCGGTGACCGCCCCATCGCAAGGCAGTTCACGCACGCCCTCAAGCGGCTGCAATATCGCCCGGATGCGTTCGAAGCCCTGCGGTCCCGCGTCGAACCTGCCGCTCGCCTTGTGGTCGATGGTCGTACGGTAGGAGCCACGCCCCGAACGATCGATCCACCATTCGGTGCGCCCGCCGGTCCAGCCATTGCCGGCCCCCGCATAAGAAATCCGGTCCGGTGTTACGGCAGGAGCAGGCGGGTCTTGCGGATCGGCAAGGCCAGAAAGAGCGATTGCAACCAGAGACGCGAAATTCCAGATCATCGGGACAACTCCTTTGCCTGAAGCGGTGATCCGTTGCTGGCTCCGGCAGGGGACGCCGTATCCTCGCCTCTCCGCAGCCATGAATGCCATCGACCGCCGGTTCAGTGACCGCCGTCACATCGAATCCGGAAGAGCCGGGATAGTGATGCAGGGGCTGTTGCGGCTACCCGGGTTTTGCACTCGCGGCCAGTTCGCTGCCGCGCGCCGCCGCACAGAATTTTCCCGTCCTAGAGCGAGGGCAGAAGATGAGTCTATTGTTGACGATCGCAGCCGTAGCCGCGGCTCCCGCCTTCCCCGAAAATGTCGAGGTCAGCCAGCGCTACGATTGCACCGTCGCTGCGACCCGCCGCGAGAAGCGGCGGCCCGAGCCTTATCCGGCGGGCGACTATGTCTTCCTGTTTCCCGCGCAAACCGGCCTGATCGTCGGAAAATCCATCCCCTATATCCACACGCGTGCCGATGGCCGGACGTACTTCAAAAGCGCCACGATCGAGGCGCCCTCCTCCGAGCTTGGCCCATCCTTCGGTTTCGCACTGCGCACTCAGCCAAGGGCGCGACTGGCGTTCGCGACATCGAGCGCCGAGGACGGAGAGAATATCCCGTTGCGCGGGTCCTATCTTGCGACCGAAGGTGGCGACGTCGAGCTTGAGGGGCGGTGCCGAGTCCGGAACAGCCCTGTTCGCGTCGACATATCCTCCCCCTGACCGGAAGCTTCGCGGCCATGCTGCCGTGCAGCGCTTCGATGGTTGCGGCGAGCGGCACGGTCTCGTCGCCCGAACGGCAGCAGACGATGGAGAGCTTCAGAGTCTGCCTTGCCTTTCTCAAGGACAGCGCCGCCCAGGACATCAAGATCGAAGCACCGCTCACGAGAGATGCCGAAGGCATTCGCCGTATCGTGACGGTCGAACGCAGGATCAATGGAATCGAGCGGTCCGGCAAGGCCAGCGCGCGCTATGGCGCCCAGATCTGATACTCGAACGGCGGGGCCCGACACGACTGGGGGCAAATCGAATGGCGGGCCAGTTGGGAGGAATATGGCTATGAATGCCGCGGGCGGACGCTCATCGCCAACACATCCCAAGGCTACACGCTCGAAAACTACCAGCCGATGGAGGCCCACGAAGCTGCCAGCGGTCGGTCGGCAGGAAACGGCAAAGCCGGTGCCGACTGAGTCGGCTGTCTTTTCAGGCTTTGAAAGGCTGCAATCATTCACGCACCTCACCAGCGGTTTGTTGATGATCCCGGGATCTGCAGGAGCCTCCTTGCCGATGGTCGACGGCGTGGGATCCTATACGCATTCGCAAGTCATGAAGCACAGGAGCGATAGCGACAAAAAGGCCATGCCAAGCCGCGCTGTCGCCAGCAGAGCCTATCGGCGTTCGCTGATGCCCGAAAATAATCGCGGGCCCGGAAATTCGGCAAGGCATCCGCCGACCGGCGGCTCGAAGAAAGGGTCCGCATCTATGAGCAGAAACTTCGCGGTGGCAGCCGACGCTAGGACAGAGGAATGAGCAGGCACCCCGCACGAACAGGCGTCGCGCCGAGGCCATGTATGGGACGGCATGGCCTGCAAAACCCCCAGGCTATCTGATCACAAGTCGCACCAGCGCGTCGACATGAGCCTCGATTGCGGCAGAATTGGTCGGATCGACGCCCCAGACGCGTTGTACTTCGGGTGCAAGCGTGTAGAAAAGCTGCGCCGCGCCGACGAGGATATAAACGAGCGCCGGCAGCGACGCCGGGGGCACCAGCCCCTCATCCTGCAGCCATTGGACAAAGGCGCCCGACGAGCGGCTGGTGCGGACGATGAACGTGTCGACCATCCAGCGGAAGCGTTCGGTATCGCGGCAACTTTCCTGCACCATCAGCCGCGCATGTTCGGGATGCTGTGCCCAATAATGGACGCGCTGGCGCAGCATGTCGCGGGCATATTCCTTCTTGTCGGTATAATTTTCGAGTTGTGGCGAGTGCGCGATTTCGCCGAGCTGGCGATCGAAAAGGAACGTCACGGCCTCGCGCCAGAGCATATCTTTGTTCTGGAAGTGATATTTGATCAGCGCGTGATGGACTCCCGCTCGCCCGGCAATATCGCGGGTTGCCGTCCCCTCGAAGCCGTGCGTCGAAAATTCGTGCAGCGCCGCCTCGAGGATACTCGCCTTGGTGGTTTCCTTCTGCCGCACACGCTGATTCAAAACTCGCTCCTCTTTGGATGATCGGCCTCTCCGGTGCCCGCAGTTTGCCGCGGCATCAAGTCATTATCCATCTGAATAGCGAAGATCCTGGCGCAGCGCGATCAGCCGGACTGGTCCGATCAGCCCCGAAGGTAGCAGCGGCGCATCGGGACGATAGGTGGCAATCGCGGTCGCGGTGCGCTTGTCGACGCCGGGCCGGGCATCGCCGATCAGCCGGTTTACCCAGAGATTTGTGACCCTGAGCTCGATACGATTTGCCCCCGGCACTAGCGCCGCTGAAATATCGAGACGATAGGGAGGCTTCCACAAGGTGCGGAGGGTCCGGCCGTTGACAACGACATCGACGATTTCGCCCACCTCGCCAAGGTCGAGCAACAAACGCTTGCCGGCGAGTTGGTGCCGGTCGAGCGTCACGTCGCGGCTATAGCTGCCGGTGCCCGAGAAATAGCGGATGCGCGGGTCGCTGCTTTCGCTCCATGAGGCAGCATCGGCAAGGACGGAGGCGTCGGGGCCCCCGCGTTCGGGCTGGAAAGAAAGCGTCCACCCTTTCGAAAGGTCGAGCAGCAGTTCCTCGCGTGTCGCCGATTTCGGCGCCGCGCCCGCACCTTCGCGGAAAATGACAAAGGCGGACCCGTCGGGATCGAAAACGAGCGGGACGATCGTCCGGCCATCCTCGACACGGTATGGCAGCGGCGTCACTGCACCGCTGTCGGCATCCCATAGTTCGGGAGCGCGGCCGATCACACGAAAGGCGATCTCGGTCCGGGCGGCACTGCGCGAACCGCTCGCCAGGAAATAAATATCGCGGTCCTTCATCGTCCGGTGGAGCACGCGGAGGGGCAGCGGTTCGCCCGTCACCTGCCAGTCGGGCCCAACGCCCAGGCGCTTCAAGGCTTCCGCCGCCGCGATGTCGAGCACGCGCCCCTCGCACCACAGGCTGGCGACGAGACGGTCATAGTCGGCGCGATCGTCGGCGAGGCTCGGCGAGCCGACCGGTCGCTTGCCGACCACCGTTGCACCCGCGTCGACGAGGGCGGCGATATGGCGGAGCGTTGGCAAAGTCATTTCCGACGATGTGCCGCCGAGTTGCAGCAAGCGATATTCCATGCCGGAGGGTGTGACGAGCCGTCCGTCCTCGACGCGCAGCAAATTGACGAGCGCGCCGGCGTTGACGAAGTCGAAGCCGTGCCCCGCGGGGATATCGCCGACCTCATGCTCGCCATAGAGCCCCGTGAGCGGCGCCTCTTCGCCGTGAAAATAGGCAATGTCGGCGACATATTGCCCCTGACGGAGCAGATATTGCGAGCGCGCGAGATAGTCGATCCACGCGCGCGCCTGCCCGGCCCAGGTCTCGTTGCGGTTGAAATATTGGCCGAAGATACCGAGCGTCAGCCCCGGCGGCTTTCCTTCGACCGGCTGATGGACGCTGCTGTGGAGCATCAGCCGGGTAACGCCGAGCGCGAAGGCGGTATCGGCGACGCGCTTCAATGACCTCGGCGAGCCCGCCCACGGCGCGAGCGCCGAAGTGAAGGCTTCGGCTGCAACCGCATCGCGGCCATAGAGATGCGCGACCGAGGCGGCGCCCTGCAGGTCGGCGATCGACGTCGGATCGATGCCGCTTTTCTGATTGGGTGCCCAGATCGCCCCCGCCGGTTCATCGGCGTGCGCACGCATCGCCATATCGTCGCCGAGAATCGGGCGATGATCCTCAAGCGCCTCGGCCCGCACGCGCAATCCAGCGGAACGCGCACTCATCGCGACCTGGCCGTAATGATTGGCGGCAAGCAGTTCGGCAATCGTCGTGCGATAGTCCCAGAGGAAGCGATCGCTCGCTTCTGCACTGTCGACAATACGGCCCGTGAGCGCCGGGAGCCACGGTGTCGGATCATAGCCACGGCGCGCCCTGAACGCATCGATCATCGCCCGCGTCCAGTTCTGGCTGCCCGCCTCGATGCTGTCGTTGAGAATCGTGGTGACGCCGCGCGCGCCGAGCAGTTCAGGCGGCAGCGTCGCACGATAGGTGTCGAGATAGCGATCCATATACGCCGCGACCGCGCCGGCATCGAGTTTGTCGACCTCATACCCTGTCGCCTCGGTCGGGGCTGGGGCATTGACGGCACCGGTCAGCGACGCGCCGAGGCGCAGCACCTGCCAGCGGCCGCGCGGCGGGGTCCAGTCGAGGCTGCCGTCGGGCGTCAGCCGCGCGGTGAGGTCGATGACGCCCGCGGCCGGCACGATCGATCCGGCATCAGCCTCGGGCGTGGCTAGTGCATAATAGTCCGGCGCGGTAGCGAAACCGGCCTTGTCCTCAAAGCGCGTAACGCGCGCGTCGGGAAGCAGCGCGAGGCGCTGGAGACGGATGTCCTGCACCGGCGGCGGCTGATCGTAGCGGTTGTTGGCGATGCCCGGCGCGCGCAGGTTGAGGATGCGGCGCCAGATGGTGCCGATCCTGGTCGGCGGCCGGAAGGTCACGCGGAAGGCGCGTGCGGTCACCGCGGGAAAGGAGACCGTATTCTGGTGGAAGGTTGAGAGCGGCAGATCGCGAACGGCGCGAAAGGCCGCACCGTCTTCGCTCGCCTCCAGCGTGGCAATCGGCGCGACATCGAACAGTCCCGGCCGCGTCAACCCGACAACAACCGAACGGATCGTCTGCGGCCGGTCATAGTCGAACCGGACCCATTGCGGCGATGCCTGCGCCAGTGGCAGCACCGCGCCCGGTGCACGATCGAGTGCCGACCCGGTCAGCAGCGCGGCATCGAGCGTCCCGCCGCTCGCACTAATTTTCGCTGCAGGTAAGGGGCCCGCATCGGCGGGGACGCGCCACGCAAGCACCGCTACATCACGATAGAAGGACGCTGTCGCCTTCGCCGCTTGATCCCGCGCGATATCCTGAAAGGGGCCAGCCACCGCAGGCGGCGGTGCAAGGCGGCCGGCGAAACGTCGGCCACCTTCGACGAGCGTTTCGCTCCACACCAGCTTCTTCATTGCGGCTTCGGGCGTGACCCAGGGGCCGCCGGTTTCGCTCCAGCCGGGCGAGGAGGCGATCCCCGCCTCCATGCCGCGCCGGCGGCCCTCGGCGATCGCGTGGCGAAACGCGCCCTGCCAGTCGGGGCGCATGTAAATCAGCCGGTGGTCGACGACCTTGGGCACTCCCGGCTGCGCGACGTCGAAAAGCTGGAAGCCGCCAATGCCGATCCGCTCGAACCATTCGAGATCGCGGTTGATCCCCTCGCGCGTCACATTGCCGTCAAGCCAATGCCACCACACCCAGGGACGAGCTTCGTGCGGTGGGCTGGCGAAATCTTCGCGCATCGGGTCGGCGGATTGGGCAACTGCGGGCGGCGCGGCGAGCGCGAGCGACGCCATCAATGCGATTGCAGTTTCGCGGATCATTTCGCGATCTCTCCCGTACTGCGACCCGCAATTTCGGCGACGATGCGTTCGTGGACACCACGCCGGAGGGGGTTGAGGGCCATCAGCGCCGCCGACGCGAGGACACCGAAGAGCGGGATGAGCACCATGATCGCACGCATGCCGTCGATCGTCGCGGCAGATTGATGCTGGTTCGCGGCAAAGCCGACGCTGTCGAGCGCAACGCCGAACAATCCGGCGCCGAGGCCAAGCGCCACCTTCTGGAATAGCAAAGCGACGCCGAACAACGAACCTTCACGACGCAGGCCGTTCTTCCACTCACCATATTCGACCGTGTCGGGCAGCATTCCCCAATAGGCGAAGACGATACCCTGAAACCCCAGCTGCATGAAGACGACGAACAGATTCATCTGTCCCACGCTGTCGAACCGAAAGACCCCAAGCGCGACGAGACCGCTTCCGAAGATTACGCAGCTCATGAGCCAGATGGTTCGCTTGGCGATCCGGCGCGCCGCGAACATCCACGCGGGGATGATGGCGAGCCCAGTGACCCCGCCCAGCGCCAGCGCGGTCGGTCCCGCGTCGGGTGCATCGAGAACATATTTGAAATAATAGAGGATCGACTTGGCGAAGGCGGTGTAGCAGGCGATGAACAACGCGCTCGCCATCACCAGCGTCCAGAAGGCGCGATTGGCGAACAGAATGCGCCAGTTTCCGAGCAACGGGACATCGTCGGCGGGGGCGGCGGCGCCTTCGTCCTCGCGCGTCGTCGAGAAGACGAAAAACAGGATCGGCGTTGCGAGAAAGGCAAAAATCGCGGCGGCGACGAAATAGCCCTGCGCGCCGTCGGCGCTACCGGTTACCCATGTTGCGACCCGCGGGGTTACGAGCGCGACGATCACTCCCGCGATCGTACTGAACACGAGCCGCGCACCGGCGATGTTCGCCCGATCTGCCGAGCTGCGCGTGATCCGTGCAGTCAATGCGATATAGGGGACATTGACCGCGGCGTAGAGACTACGGAACAGAAGGTGCGCAGCCATCGCCGCCGCGACCAGCGCTCCGCCCTGGAGCGGCGCGGGCCAGTAGAGCAGACCGAAACCGAGCGCGAGCGGCACCGCACCCAGCAGCAGCCACGGCCGGTACCGCCCCCACCGCGTGCGCGTCCGGTCGGCCGCTGCGCCGATCAACGGATCGACGATCCCGTCCCATATCGACGCGACCATATAAATCAGCCCCGCGGACGCGGCGGAGAGGCCTACGGCCTCAGTATAATAGAAAAGGAGGTAGAGCGTCAGGCTCTGCCAATAGAGGTTAAACGCGAAATCGCCCGAGCCGAAGGCGATAGTGCGTTTCCAGCCGAGCCGCCCGGTCATCGCGGCGCCTCCAGCACGAAGCGCACGGGCACTCCAGCTTCGGCATGCGGTGCGATCCACAGGTCGAACGCCCCCGGTTCCACCGTTCCGTCGGCACGCGCAAGCAGGTCACGGGAGATCACAAAGCCGACCTTCGCCATCCCGCCTGCGGCAATCGGCTCCTTGCGAAACCCTTTCAGCTCGCGCACCGGCCGTACCGGATTCGATGCGATGTCGCGGATATAGAGCTGCGCGGTCTCGTCAATCGTCCTGCCCCGCGTCTCGCTGACAATGCACGATGCGGCGATCTCACCGTTCCACGCCAGGCGATCGCTGTCGAGCCGGACCGGGCCATAGGTCGCGTGACCGTACCCAAGGCCGAAACCGAAGGGAAAGAGGGGGCCGGGTGCCGTATCGATGTAGCGCGCGGTAAAAGGCGGCGGCGGGTCGATCGGCGGATCAGTCGGCGGGCGGCCGGTCGCCTTGCGCGCATAATAGAGTGGCAGTTGTCCTACATGGCGCGGAAAACTCATCGGCAAGCGGCCGCTCGGCGAGGCACGGCCAAACAGCAGGTCGGCGACCGCACCGCCGGTTTCGGCGCCGAGAAACCAGGTAACAAGCAGCGCGTCGGACAGCGTCACAAGTTCGGGAACCACCAGCGGCCGCCCTGCGCGGAGGAGCGTGACCAGCGGCTTACCGGTGCGGCGCATCGCGCGCGCAAGTTCCATCTGCATAACGGGGACCGCAGGATCGGTGCGCGAACGCGATTCGGCGGACATATGCTGCCCCTCGCCCAGCGCAAGGATCACGACATCGGCCCATTCGGCCGCGCGGGTCGCTGCGGCGATGCCACCCTTGAGCGGTCCTTCGATCTCGCAGCCCGCTTCAATCCGCATATAATCCGGCTCGCTTGCGGCAAGGAGCCCGTCGGCGAGGCTTTGCGAATCGTCGCTGTCGGCAAAAACCGCCCAAGCCCCGTTCAGATGCGCCTTGTCGCATGCAAACGGACCGATGAGCGCGATTTTCAGCCCGCGCTTCAACGGAAGGACACCGCCTTCATTACGGAGCAAAACCGGACAGCGCCGGGCAGCCTCGCGCGCCAGCATCCTCGTCTCACCCCGATCGCTCCCCGCGGCAAGTCCTCGATAGGGATCGTCGAACAGCCCGAGCGCCTGCTTCGCGCGCAGCACGCGGAGCACCGCCTGATCGAGCATTTCGATGGGCACCTCCGCCGCATCGACGAGTTCGGCAAGATGGTCGGCGTAAAGCCCGCTCGCCATGCACATGTCGAGCCCGGCGAGGAAGCAGAGCCGCGCTGCCTCACGCGGGGTTTCTGCGAGGCCATGCGTGATTATCTCGCGGTCCGAATTATAGTCCGAGACGGTGAAGCCCTCGAACCCCCAATTTTCGCGCAACAGGCCGGTGAGCAGATCGGGATTGGCGCTGCACGGCACGCCGTCGATATCGTTGAACGCGGTCATGACCGAACGGGCACCTGCCGCGAGCGCGGAGTGATAGGGCGGCAAATAGACTTCGGCGAGCGTCGTCGCCGACAGCTCGGCGGTATTATAGTCGAGACCAGCCTCGGCCGCACCATAAGCCGCAAAATGCTTGACCGTCGCCATCAGCCGGCGCGGATCGGCGAGATCGTCGCCCTGGAATCCGCGCACGCGCGCCGCAGCGAAGGCCGATGCCAGAAAGGGGTCCTCGCCATAGCTTTCGATTGCACGTCCCCAGCGTGCGTCGCGGCAGATGTCGGCGCCGGGCGCGAAGGTCCAGTGGACGCCTTCGGCGGCGGCTTCGGCGGCCGACGCCGCGGCGGTGCGACACGCAAGCTCGGGCTCGAAACTCGCGGCTTCGGCCAGTGGGACGGGAAAAGCGGTGCGAAAGCCGTGAATCACGTCGGCGCCGAACAGGAGCGGAATACCGAGCCGCGATTCCTCGACCGCGATGCGTTGCAGCCGCCGCACCTGCGCCTCACCGGGCAGGTTGAAGATGCCGGCGACCTTCCCCGCCCGAATGTCGTCGAGGCGCTTTTCAGGCGCCTCGAAGCGGAGTTCGGGGTTCACCAGATTGCCGGTCCACTGCACGTCGGCCGAATAGAGGCTGAGCTGGCCGACCTTTTCGATAAGCGTCATTTGGGCGAGCAATTGCTCGGGCGTCGGTCCCGTCACCTCGACCCCTCTCAATCTTTCGCGAGCCGCGCCAGCAGGAAATCGCGCGCGATCGCAATCGCCTGCTTCCCTTCGGGCGCGTCGGCGAGGAAGCCCATGAAGACGTGCGGCATGCCTTCATAAAGGTCGAGCACGACCTCGCGACCTGCACCGCGCATGACCTGATACTGACGCACGAAGTCGCTGAGCAACAATTCGCGCGTCCCGCCCTGAATCAGGGCCGGCGGGAAAGGCCGGCTATAGTCGCCGCGCACCGGCGACGCCCAAGGATCGTGCATCGCCACCTCCGGATTCCTGCCGGCATAGGCGAAACGCACCGCTTTCAGCATCTCGGCGCTGTCAAGCACCGGATCGGCATCGGCAAGCGTCAGCCGGCTGTCGCCCGCCCCGCCAAGGTCGGTGCAAGGCGACAGCGCGACGATTGCCGCGGGCAGAGGCTGGCCTTCGTCGCGCAGGCGCAGCGTCGTGCCGAGGATGATATTGCCGCCTGCGCTATCGCCATAAAGGCCGATCTGCGATGCCTTGTGCCCGTCTGCGAGAAGAGCGCGGTACACCGTCGCGACCTGTCCGGTTACGCCGCGAAAATCCTGTGCGGGCGCGAGCACATAATCAACCGAAACGACTTCGAGACCGGTCGCCGCCGCATAGATCGCGGCGCTGCGGAAACTCGATTTCGCCGAACCCGTCGTCCAGCCGCCGCCATGGACATAAAGGAGGATGCGTCTGCCCTTCGCGACGTTCTTCGGACTGACGCGCAGCACCGGCACGCCGCCGAGTTCTGCTGAGGTCACCGTGACTTCGTAGCGCGCCGCAGCAGCGGTCATGCGGTCGTCGGCGCCCCGCTCGGCCAGCGCGCGCGCCTGTACGAAGTCATGCCCCATCGCAAGGCGATCCGGGCGCGTCTTGCGCTGTGCAGCAAGCCCTGCGGTCAGGAGCGCCGTCGCTTCGGACGAAATACTGTCCGGCACGGCAAAGCGCAGCTCGTCTTCGGAGGCGGTCGCGCCCTGCGCCAACGCAGCCGAGGACCAAGGCAGCGCGGCGATGGCCGCCATCAGTAAAAATCGCATCCTGTCCCCCTGTTCAGCGCGCGGCGTCACGCTTGGCGTCGCCAAAGCGAGCCAGCACGTCGAGCGCCGGTGATTTGGCGCTTTCCGACCTGCTTCCGCCCGCCGTGAAGCGCATTCGCTCGCCGCCGGGCGCGAAGCCCGGCCACGTCGGCCGGCCGGCGCCGTTGGGATTGCCGGTCCGTGCGAAGGCGACCCAATAATCGCCGACAAGCTTTGCCATCGCTTCATCCTCCGCGGTCGTCACAACGTGCAAATCCTCAAGGTTCCCGAAGACATAATAGACGTCGGCGCCGTGCGGCATCCCCTTGTCGGTGGTGCGTTTGGCGGTCGGCACATAGTCGAAATGATAGAGGTAGCTGCCATTCGGCGCCGCGAGCCCAGCGAGGAAGCGCGCGGGCTCGACGAACATCAGGTCGCCGACGAGATTCTGCTCATACGCCTCGGCCGAGCCATAAGCCGCCTTCGCCTCGGACTGCGTCGCACCAAGTGCGCCGCCAACCGCGGCGACGAAGGCGCTGCGGAACGCTTCGGGAAGAAAGCCGATCTCGTAGCTGTTCGCCCCCGCCATATAGGGGAGCTTCGCCTGCTGTCCGGCGAGGAACGGAACCTCGACCCGCCCCTGCACGAGCCGCCCGTCGATCAGCGGGCCCGAATATGTCTTCGTCTCGGGATTAAGCAGCGTTATCTTGCCGCGAACCTTGTCGGCCGGGATGGCGCGGAGCGCCGCCGGATCGTTGCCGGCCGCACCCGCCTCGCCGGCAAAGGCGACCCCCTTGGCTTCGGCATCGGCAAGCGACACCCCCTCGTCGCGGCCGCCGCCCGATTGGGCGATCGCCTTTGCGAACAGGCCCTGCGCCGCGGGCATCACCATCATCTGGTTCACCGACCCGCCGCCGGCAGATTCGCCGAAGATTGTCACATTTTCCGGGTTGCCACCAAAGCCGCGAATATTCTTCCGGACCCAGCGCAATGCCGCAAGCTGGTCCATCAACCCCCAGTTTCCGGTCGCCGCCGTCCCTGCCTCGGCGGTCAGCGCGGGATGGGCGAAAAACCCGAAGCGGCCGAGACGATAGTTGAAGGTCACGACCACCGCGCCACGCGCCGCAAGCTTTGCCCCGTCATAAGCGCGCTGCGCACCCGATCCGGCGGTAAAGGCGCCGCCGTGGATCCAGAACAGCACGGGCGCGCCGCCCTTCACCGGCTTCGCGGGCGTCCAGATATTCAGGTACAGGCAATCCTCGCCCATCGGGGCATCAGCGCGGTCGGCCTCCCATTCGCGGCGGTTATGCTCGCAATCTGCACCATAATCGGTCGCGGCGCGAACGCCGGGCCAGCCGGGGACCGGGGCGGGAGCACGCCAACGGCGCTCGCCGACCGGCGGGGCAGCGTAGCGAATCCCTTTGTAGGCGACGACGTCGCCATTACGGACACCCGAAAGCTTGCCGCCATCGACGGCGACAACCGGCGCCGCCTGCGCGGCCGCCGGGGAGGCGGCTGCCATCCCCAACGCCACCGTGATCCAAAATCCTGTCTTGTTCACGACCCTCTCCCGATTGACTTGTTTAACTATCCACTTGCATAACGAGCTTGTCGAGTCCTGTTCAGTGCGACACGGGTTGAAATTCGCTGTCGCGCCGCGATACACGCGCTTCGCCCGCCGGCCGGACTTCGACGACCATCCGCCCCGGAGCAGCCGCCTCGACATGAAGAAGCCGGCTGTCGCGGTCGAAGGTCCAGCGCGCGGGCGGATCAACCGCGACCGCGACCGGTCCCGGAAAATGCGCCTTGGGAACCACGATCTCGGTCGGCGCCGCAATCGCCGGATCGGCATCGATCGCCGCCTCGAACCGCGCTACCTCTGCGTCGAACCGCATCGCGGCGATACGCCCCTGCGCACGGCGAACCCAGGGCCGCGCGAATCCCTTGCGCGCACGCGCGCCATCGCCGCCATCCGCCATCTGATCGGGCGAGAAGATCGACAGATCCTCCTGATTCCAGCCGTCGCCGATCCGCAGATCGTTGCGGTTGCTTGCGGTATAGTTCCACTGCGTCGACGAGATGCGCAGGGCGTCGATCGCGTCGTACATCGCGGTCAGCGCCGCGTCGTGCGTCGTCCATAGCGCGTCGCCGCGCTGCCCCGCTGCCCAGCGCGAATAGGCGCGGCCACCGTCGAGATCGTAAGGGATGCCAAACTCCCCGATAAGCCGCGGCATGGCACGTGCCGGATCAGCGGCATCGAACAGGCGGCCGATCTCGTCGATATAACGCGTGCGTAGCGCCGCGGGGCCGGCCGCACTGTCGAAACTCTTCTTCCACAGGATGTCGACATCGTACCAATGGCTCGCGTTGACGCAGCGTTCGGGCATGCCCTGCGGAAAGCCGCGCCCGTGACCGAGCTGATACGGATTCACTTCGGCAAAGATCAGCCAATCGGGGTTGATCGCGCGCAGCGTTGCGGCGACCTTGCGAAAAAACGGCAGCAGCAGATCGGTATCAGGATCGATCGCACGGTCGCCGGTGCGGCGGAAAAATTCTTCGTCGAGGACGCGCGCATCGTCGCCCGGTCCGCTCCACGCGCCCGCTGCGGCATAGGGATCGGCGGCGCCGTCGGCCCAGATCGACACGCCCCGCGGATTGGCGACCTGTTCACCCGCGATTTCCATCGCGCCGTCGGCGCCGGGTGCGAGGACCGGCAAGGTCACCGCCATGCCGCTCGCTGCCCGCAGCGCCGCGAACGGCGTCCAGCATGGCCCGGCGCGCACCGGTATCGGCGCATCGCGCGTCGCCGCAAGCTGCGGCGCGCTCATCGTCTGCCCGATCCAGCCGAGACTCGGCTCGTTAAGCGTATCGAAGCCAATCACCGCGGCGTTACCAGCGAGCCGCCCGGCCAGCGCAGCCATGGCGTTGAGGTAGTGACGCTGCAGGTAATGCTGAACATTCTCTTCATCGACCAGCCAGCAGGGAGTCAGCAGCGCGCCCGCAAAAAAGGCGGTCCAGACGATAGCGTTCGCGGGCATGCGATAATTGCGCGCCCAGCTCATCATCGGATAATTGTCTTCCTGCCGGGCATCGGCACGCGCATGGTCATAGCGGTGCTGCATGACATGCGCTGCATCCGCGGCATCGAAACGCGTGAAGTCGAGCCCGAGCTTTTCAAATATCCAGCCCGGCGCACCGTCGCCACCGGTCATCCGGCTCCACACATCCTGGTGCATGTCGATGAACAGCATGAACCCGTGCGCCTCGGCCCGCCGCGCGATCGCCGCGATATAATCAAGATAGGCCGCATCATATTTGCCGGGCCCCTCATGCTCGATGGCTTCCCACGTCACGAGAAGGCGCAGGCAGTTGAACCCCCAGCCCGCGATCCGCGCCAGATGCGCGTCCGCCTGATCGAGCGGGAACGGGCGGCCCACGAAGCTCACGTCGCGGTGATCCGAGAAATCGCCCGGCAGATGCGTGCCGCCGTCGGGAAAGGGCAGCTTGCAGTCGCCGCCGAGGTTGACGCCGCGCAGCAGCACCTCGCGCCCCTGCGGGTCGATGAACCGCCCCTCCACCGCATCGATCATCCGCCTTCGCATTCCCTCTTCCCTTGCTCGAATATTTTCATTATTCAAATGGTCAATAAAGGCATTGGATGATTTCGTCCATAGCCAATTCAGAAACGAGGGCGCCGGCCAATCGGCGCTGGCGGGAGGATAGGAATGTCGTGGAATTTCAAACTTAAATCATCTGTATCTGGTCTGGGTTTGCTGGCAATGCTGCTCACTGCTGCGACCGCACGGGCACAGGATGCCGCATCCGAATCGCGGCAAGAATCAACTATCCAGTCGGACAATGACATTGCGGAGGAAGCGATCATCGTCACCGGAACGCTGATCCGCGGCATTGCCCCAACGGGCACGAACGTCATCGGCGTGAACCGTGCCGAAATCGTCGAAAGCGGCGTATCCTCGTCGACCGACCTGCTCGCGAACATCCCCCAGCTCAGCTATTTCGGCAGCGTGCCGCGCGCCAATTCAGATCGCGGCAGCCCCGTCTTCTTTCCCAATCTGCGCAATCTCGGCGCAACCGGCGGGCAGAACACATTGATGCTCGTCGATGGACGGCGGCTCGTCGGCCAAGGCATCTTGTCCTCCACACCCGACCCGACGATCATCCCGCCGGTGGTGATCGAGCGCGTCGACGTGATCCCCGACGGCGGTTCGTCGATCTATGGCTCCGACGCGATCGGCGGCGTCATCAACTTCATCACCCGCCGACGCTTCAACGGGGTCGAGGCCGGCGCCCGTTATGGCTTCGCCGACAGTTACCAGCAGGCCGACGGCGACATCATCGCGGGCAAGGACTGGGGCACGGGCTCACTCTATGTCGCCTATGCCTATGCCTGGCACAGCAATCTTTACGGCGCCGACCGCGATTATATGACGAGCAATCATCTCGATCGCGGCGGATCGGACCTGCGCAGCACCGCCTGTTCGCCGGGCAATATTTTGATCGGCACGACGACCTATGCCCTGCCCGGCCGCGTGGCCGGCACGATCAATCGCTGCGACGAACCCAAACAGATCGACGTCTATCCGCAGGAAGAACGCCACAGTGTCTTCGCGTCGCTGACGCAGGAGCTGGCGCCGGGAATCGAGTTCAACGCCACGGCTTACTGGTCGCAGCGCAAGACCGACGTGAAAACCGCGCAATCGTCGACCAGCGGCACGATCACCGCGGCCAACCCCTATTTCCGCCCGATCGGCACAGAGACGTCGCACAATGTCGCCTTCTCCTTTGCCGATGTGTTCGGACCGAGCAATGTCTCGCGGCAGAACTTCCAGTCGGCGGGGATTACCGCCGGGATGAATTTCGACGTCGGCGGGCGCTGGCAGCTGCGCACGCTCGCGAATTTCGGGCGCAGCCACAGCGAGATCCGTGAAGAGCTGGTGAATGTCACCGCGATCACCGCAGCGCTGAACGGTACGACGCTCGCAGCCGCACTCAACCCTTATAACCCCGGCGCGAGCAACCCGGCTGTACTCGCGGCGATCGACGATTTCGAAAATCACGACACCGGGGTGCAGGAACTCGCGGAAGGCCGCATCGTCGCCGAAGGGCCGCTATTCGCGATCGGCGGCGGCGACGTGCGCCTCGCGCTCGGCGCCGAATATCACTATAACAACCTCAAGCAGACGTTGATCCCCGGACCGAAGGGAACGCTTGCCAGCGCCCCCGGCACGACGCGCGCCTTTTCGTCGCGCAACGTCAAGTCCCTCTTCGGCGAGATCGTCGTGCCGCTGTTCGGCTCCGCAAACGGCGCGGCGGGCCTGCGCAGCCTCACCCTGTCCGGATCGGTGCGCTACGATGATTACAGCGATGTCGGAGGCACGACCAACCCCAAGGTCGGCATCACCTGGAAACCGTTTGACGATCTGACGATCCGCGGCAATTACGGCACGTCGTTCCACGCGCCCGGCCTCGAAGCAACCAGCGGACTGGGTCAGCAGGCGCAGATTCTGCCGATCAGTCCGTTCCGCCAGGTCGGCAGTCCGATCACCGATCTGTTCCGCCCGACGATCATCCTCGCGGGCGGCAACCCGAACCTCAAGCCCGAGACTGCGACGACCTTCTCGGCGGGCTTCGACTGGAAGCCTGACGCCGTGCCCGGCCTTCTCGCCAGCGCGACTTACTACAAGGTCGATTTCAAGGATGCGATCGGACTGATTTCGGCGGCAACGCTGTTCACCGACCCGAATTTCGCCTCCTTCTATACGATCAACCCGACGCTCGCCCAGGCGCGCGCGGCAACTGCGGGGATGCAGCTCGTCGGCGTGTCCGATATCGCGTTGCTCTATGTCGGCAGGTCGCCCTATCTGCTTGCCGATGCGCGGCTCAACAATTTCGGCGCGCTCAAGACCGATGGCGTCGACTTCCACCTTAACTATACGCGGCCGGTCGGCAAGGTGACGCTAATGGCCGACCTCGCGGGCAATTATGTGCTCAATCGCGACTTTTCGACCGGCGGATCGAAGGGACCGTTCACAAACACCCTGAAGAACGGCACCGGCCGCCTCTTCTTCGTCGGCACGCTCGGCGGCAAGGTCGGAGACTTCACCGGCCGCGCGGTGTTCAACTATCGCGGCGGCTACCCGATCCAGGGACTGGTGGGCCAGACGCGGATCAAATCCTTCCAGACGGTCGATTTGCGCTTTTCGTGGGACGTGCCCGCGGGCGGCGTGCTCGCGGGTACGCAGCTCACCCTCAACATCGACAATCTGCTCGATGTCGACCCGGCCTATGCGAACCTGCCGCGCACCAATTTCGCGCAATTCAACGGATCGACGCTCGGACGGATGGTGCAGCTCGGAATCCGCAAGACCTTCTGACCCTTTCCGGCGGCGACGATGAAGCTATTCGACACATTGCGCGGCGCGCTGAAGGGGAACGGACGATGAAGGCACGGCATCTGGTCTGGACATGTGGCGCGGCGGCGCTGGCGGTCACGGCTGCTCCGGCGGTGGCCGCAACGCATGCCATGGCGGCGCAGCGATGCGCCGCGCTGAAGGGGCTGAAACTCGCCAACACAGAGATCAACTCGGCGGTCTTCGTCGACGCAGGCCCCTATACCGGCAACAACGCGCAGATCGACGGCGTCGGTATCACCCTTCCCGCGCATTGCCGCGTCATCGGCACGATCAAGCCCGCCCCGCGATCGAACATCGTCTTCGAAACCTGGCTCCCGGCGACCGGCTGGAACGGCAAATTCCATGGGGCCGGCAACGGCGGCTTCGCCGGCGACATCAATTATCGCGGTGGCCTGGTCGAGGGTACCGCGCGCGGCTATGCGGTCGCCAGCACCGACACCGGCCACGCGCCCGGCGGCTTCACCGCGCCGTGGGCCGTCGGCAATCCCGACGCGCAAATCGATTATGGCCACCGCGCGATCCATCTGACCGCGGTCAATTCCAAGGCGATCATCGAAGCCTATTACGGCCGCAAGCCCAGCCTGTCGGTGTTCAGCGCCTGCTCGAACGGCGGGCGACAGGCGCTGATGGCGGCGCAGCGCTACCCCGAAGATTATGACGGGATCATCGCCGGCGCGCCGGCGTGGGATTTCACGCGCCTATCGCAGATCTTCATCTGGAACGGGGCCAGCCTGACGCGCACGCCCGGATCGAATATCCCGCCGACAAAGCTGCCCGCGATCGAGGCCGCAGTGCTGGCGCAGTGCGACGCACTCGACGGGCAAAAGGACGGGCTGGTCCGCGATCCGCGCGCATGCCGTTTCGACCCGAAGCCGCTACGCTGTACCGGCGCCGACGGCGATTCCTGCCTGACCGGCGACCAGGTAGCCGCACTCGCCGACATATTGCGCGGGCCGCCGATCGCCCGCGCGCCGCGCATCGGATATGAACCGGCCGGTGCCGAGGCGCATCGCGGCGGCTGGGCGCCATGGATATCGTCGAATGATCCCATGATGACGGGCGCGGGCGTGTTCGGTCTCGGGCTGCCGCGCTTCTTCGCGAACATGCCCGACGCGAGCTTTGCCAATTTCGATTTCAGCCGCGACGGACCTTTTCTCGACAAAACAATCGGCCCGATCCTCAACGCCAATAGCACCGATCTAAGCGCCTTCTTTGCACGCGGCGGCAAGCTGATCCTCTATCACGGCTGGGGCGATGCCGCGATTCCGCCGCAAATGTCGATCGAATATTATGAGCGCGTACGCGCCCGCATGGGCGCCGCCGCCGAGCAGAATATGCGGTTATTCATGGTGCCGGGCATGCAGCATTGCAACGCCGGCCCCGGGCTCAACAGCTTCGGCCAGGGCGCTCCGCCCTATCCCGGCGCGCGGCCCGAGGAAGATATCGGCGCCGCACTGGAGGCGTGGGTCACCCGCGGCCGCGCGCCCGAAGAACTTGTCGCCGTGTCCGCGAGCAATTTCCTGGTCGGCCCGATGGATCGCCGGCTCGCCAAGACCGAGCGCTCGGGGTTGCTCTGTGCTTTTCCCCGCGTCGCCATATGGAACGGCTCCGGAGCCCCCGATCACTTCACAAGTTTCCGCTGCGAGATTCCTCGCCATTGAGCTGCAAAAGCGCTCCATGAAAGATGACGAAGGGCATCAGCCTGTCTTCGCGGAAACCAAAAGATGCCGAGGTGCTTTTTCTTCTGCCGGCTTGTGTTCAACCTGATATGAGCAATGCACCGTCCGCAGAGACGGTCGTTCGAAGGGCGTTGGCGGCAGTAGCGTTGCGTCACTTTTAGGGGGAGGTTTGTCATGAAACCGGATGTCAAAGCCGTTTTTGCCAGCGAAATGGACCATGCGCGGTCGGCCGAAGCGAGCGGCGATCTTGCGCTTTCCAAGCGCCATCTGGAGCGCGCCCATATTCTCGGCCAGCGCTGGTATGTCTCGCATATGAAAACGCATTTTCACATGTTGCGGCTCGCGCTCGGGCAGTCGGATACCAAGGAAGCGCTTGGGCAGCTCGTCCGGTTGATCGGGGCGGCCCCCTTCCACCTTGCCGGCTGGGTTCCCGTCGGCAATACGGGCGGAGCCGATGTGCCGGCAACGCGGCCGATGCCGATCCCGCCCGATCTGCAACCCTGTCTCGAAGGTCATTCGCTGCGCAACGGCCTGATCGCGCGCGGCGCCCTGCTCGCCGCGCTCGCCGCCGCCTTCCTGCTTTCGGGACGATGAGCTTCGGCTCGTTGATGTCATTTCGAACGTTTGAGCCTGAAGTCTGAACCCATGTAGGTCCTGATCGGGTTCCCGCGCTCGAGTTGCCGATTGCGATCCCATCCGTCCTACCGACAATTACTCCTGTGCGTGACGATGATAGCACGCGCTCTTAAAGAGGGTCTCGAATAGCCGCTTTCTGGACTGTAGAAAGACATTCCGAATGGCCGACATCGCGCGAAGCGGTGGTTAGGTGCTTCGATCGAATGACTGCTTCTCTATCGCGGCGGAGGTCAAGCGAGATTCATTGGGTCATAACAAATCCTTTCATTCATGATCTGCGCAGCTGATGTCCCTTACGGAGCTCGTGCTTCTCTTCGAGGTCGGTGTATTGCCGCCTCATGATGGGGTAAGAAGGATGGAGCGGTTCAATCTTTCGAGCGCCCTTGGCACTGTGAGGTGCCAGAATCTGCAGTCATTCCGAACTCGCTTCACCCGTCGTCCCCGTGAGGACATCTTTCTGCCGGGGCAGATCTGGTGGAAAGTCTAGAGGGTCTTTCGTTACGCCGCCGGTGCGGTAGCGCCGTTGCTCCAACGGAAGTCGGTGCCATCGATCCACATGCGATGAAGGATGACGGCAAGCCGTCGAGCGAGGGCAACCCGCGCGCGGCGCATGCCACGGCGTTGAGCGACCCGTACGGCCCAGGCCTTGAGCCATGACCATTTCTTGCTGTGGGTCAGCATTGACTGAGCGGCCTCGTACAACATGGAACGCAGCATGGCGTCCCCGCATTTGGACACGCCCCCATCATAGTCGACCTCACCCGATTGATGTCGTTTAGGCGTTAGGCCGGCATGAGCGCCAACGGCTCGGCTATGTAAAAAGCGGTGCGGTTGATCGACCGACGCCCGATAGGTCAGAGCGACAACGGGTCCGACGCCAGGCACGGTCATGAAGCGGCGGCATACCGGGTCATCGCGCACGATATCGATCAGCATCTTGTGCAAAACCGCGAGTTCCTGTCGCATGACGCGTCGGACCGTCAGTAGCGGCTCCACGATCGCAGCCAACCTGGGCAGGCGTTCCACCAGTTCGCGGACACGTCCTTCGTAGCCGGTAGCGCCTACCACCCCGACCTTGAGTCCGAAGTTGCGCAGCGTTCCCCGCATGTCGCACTCGATATCCAGCAGCTTGCGCTGGATCAGCTTACGACTGGTGAGCAGCATCCGTTGCTCCTGGGCTGCCAGCGTCTTCACATGGACCGGCTTGAACAAGCCGACACGCATCATCTGTGCAATCCCGCGTGCGTCGTTACGATCGCTCTTGTTGATCTGCTGGGCGATCAAAAGCGCTTTCATATGGCGGGTCTCGACACAGATCATAGGAATATCCGCCGCGCTCAGCTCATTGACCAGCCATTGTGACAATGGGCCCGCCTCAATCCCAACCCGGACATAATCACCGCCGATCGACGTCAGCAAAACCGCAATGTCATCAGGCTCTGTGGGGACCTTGCGCTCGCATACGACCTCGCCCACTTCATCGACGACGCAAACCGCCGTCTCTTCTACCGATACATCCAGACCTACGAAATGCGTCATCGCCGTCACTCCCTCCTTGATGCTCAAGGCCAGGATGACCCCGATCAAACCATCATAGATGAAGGGGCTGCAAACTCAGATGCCGGTCCTGAAATGCAGCCGCCGCGATACACCATCTTTTCGGAAGACGCCAATCAAGGCCGGAACGGCCGACATCGGGCGCAAAGCCGTCATTTTCAGTGGAATGAGGCCGGGCGTTGAGAACAAGTTCGAGAACTTGCGCCGTCGCTTTTAGCCGAGGCTTGCACATATGCGACGGCCGCCCGGCCGGTGATGCCTTTATCAAATGTCCGACCGCCTGACGACCGTGCGCGCAAACAATCGCTCTCGATTTGAGAGTTTCTGCGGTCTTTTGTTGCTCCGTTGTGGTGCCCCGCGATAATTTGTCGGCTCGCAAAGGAGGGCCTGATGAAGACGCAAGTTATTGGATTCATGCTTATCGGAACCGCGCTGGCGAGCTGAGGGAAGGAAGAGCCACGTAGCAAGCAGTATTTCGACGCGCATGTCGACGAGGCGCGAGAGGTGTTCGCCGGGTGTCAGGATGGCTCGGTTCGCGGCGACGAATGTAACAATGCCGAGATGGCCGTTCTCCGGGCCGACGCGAAAGCCCGGAGCAAGCGGTTTATCGGTGACGGGAAGGCATATACGCCCGGTTGACCGCAGGGCGGAGCGCTACCGTCCGGCGGCCGAACGCAGCCGGTCCAGTTGTTCCCGGCAAAGTCGCTCGACGAGCTCGCGCAGGTTGCGGGCGGCCGCCGCAAGCGCTTCGAGGTCCTCGACGGTGATTTCATAGTTCGGCGAATATCGCGCCTCGACATAGGCGCGCTTCAACAGCTCGAAGCGGCGTCGGTCCAATTTGCTGTCACGGGGCCAGGCCTCAATCAGCCGCGGTTCGCGGTCTTCCGCCAGCGAGCGTAGGAATTTGATATTATGTGAGCGCGGGAAATAGAACGTATGCGTCAATAGGTAGCCCGCGTAAGCCCGCTCTACCGCCTGATGAAGCATAAATGCCGCATCGTTTCGTTCGCCTTCGTCGATCGCGAAACGCGCAATTTTGAGGGCGCTGTCGATCTTCGGTATTTGGACCGAGTGATATTCCACCGCCATCTCGTACGCGTCGGTTGGAGTCATTGGTTTCGGCTGGGCAAGAGCGTGGTTCGGCAGTTCGTACAGCAATATGCCGTCGCGCAGGATGTCGACCCAGAAATATTCGCCGCGCGTCAGCGCCCGGTTCACGTCCGCGAGCGTGTGAACGATGATGTTGAGCGTCCGGCCGACCTCAGGATCGCGAAGGATCTTATCCTCGGCGATATACCAATGATCGGAGATATCGGTCAGGTCTTCGTGGCTGACGATGACGAGCAGATCGAAGTCCGACTGATAGCCATTCTCAGGCTCGTCAACCCAATCTTCCCGGGCATAACTGCCGAACAGGATGATCTTCAGAATCTTGCCGTTGCGCTTTTCAGCCTTGGTCGCGCGCTCGATAGACCGCGCGAATTCCTCCATCAGCACATCCTTGATGCGCTGGAGTTCGCCCTGCTGCCGCCCCGGAAGATGATCGATATCCATTTTCATGTCAGCCCCTGAATCTGGCCGACAATCAAGACTCTGGCAAGCCAAACTCGATTCATTCCGGACAGGATCGCGCTTATGTTGGGCGCAAGTTGCGGCGTCGCGCCTGACTTGGCTGGCTGACAAGAAACAAAGAGAGAACAAGCAAACGATGTGCCGAGTCCTACGACATCATGCGCCACCCTGCCGTCCTCGCCGATCTTCGCGCCAAAATTGCGCGGATCGATGGCGCGTGCGCGCGGCACCACGTGCTTCCGTTCGGCGCCGAGGCGGTCGATGCGCCGCTCGCCGGACAGTCGCAGACATCTTCAACGACAAAATCCCGGCGTCGGGGACGGATGCGAAAGGCGCCGACGTCGTGGGTCGACCCCCGGCTAGTCAGAGACTTATAGGTATCCAGTCCAACCGGCGATGTGCCGACAGGCGATTTTGAGCATAGGATCGATATCTGCGCGCATCCGGTAGAATCCGGGGAGCTCCCGGATTAATGAAACCGCCGGCCGAAATCGCCAGGCCAATGTGCTTTATCGGCCGGGACTGGCCCTGCCGATAAAGCACCGGACGTTTCGTTCCGGCTGGAAACAACCCGGACCGCGCCAACGAACGAAGATCATAATTTGAATCGGACGCCCATTCGAAAGGTACGCCCCAATACATCATACAGGACGGGATTGACGCTGATGGGGTTCGCCCCGATCGTGGGGCCGTATGGCATTTGATAGGGATCCTTGTTCGCGATGTTATCGACCGCAAGAAAGGCTTCGAGCTGGTTGGAGATATCGACCGACATACTGGCATCGAAATAGATCGCGCCGGGCATATGATTGTCGTTGATCGTCGGGTGAGCGACTGTCGAAGCCGGACAGCTCGACGTGCACTCGATATAGGATGTATTGATCTTGCCCGCACTGAACCCGCGTGCGGTCAGCAAGACCGAGAAGGGATCACGATCGTAACCGATGGTTGCCGTGTAGCGAAACTTCGGAAGTGACGTTCGAAGGCTTCCGCTGGTGCCATTCGTGCCCACGAGATCGGTTGCAGCGGTAATGCCGTCGTTCGAATAGCTCTTGAGGAAACGCGTGCCGAGGAAACGCAGGGTCAAGGAACCGTCGAAAAGCGGGCGGCGGTAGCTGGCTTCAAAGTCGATGCCACGGGAAATCTGCTTGGCGACATTGACCGGCACCACGCCGATCGAAGCGATAACGCCTGCATCATTGCGGGTGATCTGGGAACAAAACGCGGTGTTCCCTTCGAAGCACTGGTCCACGACTGCGGCCGCATTAACCGTCGAGATCGCGTCTTTGATATCGATGTTGTAATAATCTACTGACAAGGCAAAGCCCGGAATGAACCTCGGTTCGACAACGACCCCCAGGCCGAGCGTGTCCGCCCGCTCGGGTTTCAGATTGGGATTGCCCGAAGTCACCTGGAAGGTTTGCACAAGCGCGTTGCCGCGAAACGGATCATTGACCGCGGCGGCGGCGGCGCCCGCCGCCTGATAAAGTTCCGAAAGATTTGGCGCGCGAATATCCCGCGAACGAGTGATACGAAACGTGACATCGTCCACGGGCTTGTAGGTCAGACCAGCTTTCCAGGTCGTCACATAGCCCGACGTGCTGTAGTCCGTTGCACGGACGGCACCGTTGAAATCGAGCGCTTTTGCAAGCGGCACGACCACTTCAACAAAGCCTTCGGTCACATGATATGAACCGAATGTAGGCAGATAGTTTCCGGCGAAATATGGTGGAATCCGCGCTGCATTGTTCGCCACGGAGGTCGCGAGCGAAGCGGCATCCAGCGCATCGACGCGTCCAGAGATCGCTTCGCGGCGATGCTCGACGCCCAACGCCAAGGATACCGGGCCCGCCCAGGTCGAGAACGGATCGCCATGCAAGGTCGCGGCGTACACATCCTGGGTCAGCTTGCTGTTGAGAAATGCATTGCCGAGAACATAGTCGACAGCGGCCTGGCTGTTCACGCCGGTTCCGAACACATTGTAGGGCACGCATCCGTTGCTCGGGTTCGTCAGCGCCGACCGGCAGACGATCGCCCCCGTCGGCGAACGGACCGAATCGATCGCGTTGAGGAGGTTCGCCGTGACGGTGATCCGGGTGCTGGCATCGGCGTGAGTGACCGACTTCTGGCCCGAGACATCCCATTTCCAATCGGTGCCCAACGCCTCGAAATCGCCCTTTGCGCCTGCAACGAGGCGAAGCGACGATCTTTTGGTCCTCGCAATGATTGGACCGAGATCCGAGTGCAACGTGCCGAGTCTGAACGACGACGCATTCTGGGAGGCGATACTTGCCGGGATGAAGGCATTGTCCGGCTGGATCGTGTAGCTGCCGAAATTGAATTGATCGGTCGATGCCGCGCGCGACGTGGCGCGGCTGTACGAACCTTCAAGATACACTTCGAGATGGTCGGTTGCCTGGAAACTTGCCGCGCCAAATATGCTTTGCCGGCTGAGCCGCGGGTCGAGATCACCGGACTCGCCGAAATCGGCATAGCGCCAGTCGCCGCCCGCCATGAAGTTGCCGCTAACGATCGAACCATAGTTCAGCCGCGTTGGCGTGCCACCCGGTCCGAAGTAGGTTCCTGCGAGCAGTCCGCTCGTAATAATGCCGCCGGGCGTCGCCGTCGTGAAGCCGACGTTCGGCAGCGCCAGTAACTGCGGTTGGCCGTTGGTCGCCGTGTAGTTCGGATTGGCAAAGATTTTTGCGCCATTGTACCAGTCGCGCTCGCCATTGCCCGCGATACCTTCGTTATGCGCGATTTCCGCGCTCACCATGATGTGGCCCCGGCCGTCCGCAAATCGGGTGCCGGCGGCAAGCGAGACATTGTAGTTGCGGTCGTCGCCATAAGTGGTGACGCCTCCCTGGATCGTTCCCTTGATGCCCGTAAAATCCTTGTCGAGCACGAAGTTCACAACGCCGGCGACGGCATCCGAACCCCAGTCCGCCGACGCGCCGCCGGTGACGACATCGACCCGCTTTACCAGCGCCTGCGGAATGGTGTTGATGTCGACCAGCCCGCTCGCGGTCGACGCGGCGACGCGGCGACCGTCGAGAAGGACGAGCGTACGATTGGAACCAAGCGCCCGAAGATTGAGGGCGTTGATACCAGCCGATCCAAGGCTGATCGCCGCCGAGTAAGACCGCGGGTTCACACTGCCGGAGAGTGACGGAAGCTGGTTGACGAAATCAGCAAGGTTGGCAGGTGCCTTCTTGTTGATCTCCTCGGCGCCAAGAACCGTCGTCGGCGTCGGCGCTTCATATCCGTCGCGTATCACGCGCGTGCCGGTAACGGTAATTTCCGAGACATCGGACGTGCTCGCGGCGGGCGGCTCCTGGGATACCGGACTGTCATCCTGCGCCGCTACCGGGGCCGGGGCGTCCGAAGCGTCGGCCTCCTGAGCGAAGGCTGCGGCCGGAATAGCAAGAAGAGCGAATGCGCTTACGCTCAGGCTGAAGAAACGCGTCCTGCCCAAACGGATCGCGCGAATGCTGGTCTTGGCCATCTTAACCCCTCCTCTGACGTTTTCTGCCTTGAGGGGCCCAGAATGAGAGCGATGACCTAATTCTGTCAAAGTCGGAAAATCGGCCTGTCTATTCTTCAGAGTTATACTATTTGAGCAGGGTGCAGAATGCGCGGAGGTTGCAGCGCCGGGCCAAGCCAAGGCCGGCCGTAAAATTCCACATGCGACGCCATTCGATTCCCGCGTTTCACCACAGGCGTCGATTGCGAAGCCGTCGACGCACGTCCCGGCGATGAGGGACGGAGGAACTTCGGAGTCGGTTCGGAGAGATCGCGGCCGGTCATTTTGGAGTGGCGTGGGCCGGCGCTCTCGATTGATCGAGCGTGGACGCTATTGAAAGCTACGCGAGGAGACCGGGCCCGGACCGGTCATGGATCGGGAAGCGGGCCTCCCAGCATCGTGTTCGAAATCTGAAGAGCTATTGCCCGCGCCTGCTGGACGAAGGCTTCGACGAGGCGCGCATTCCGGCTGTCCGTGCTGCGGCAAAGTTGAAAGTGATACGGTATCGTCGGCGCGAAACGCCTCGCCACGAGGCGATGTTCGAAACCACTCAACGACAGCGGATGAACGATCGATACGCCGAGCCCGGCTGCCACGAGCTCACATACTGTCGGTGTCACGTTGGCCACCACGTGTGAATTCGGACGCACTTCGTGCTCATCGAACATAGTATCGACAAGGGCTGCGATGTCGGTCTCCGGATGGAACGAGATAAAAGGCTCGCCGTGAAGGTCTCCCGGCCGGATCACCGCTTTCGCAGCGAGGGGGTGGTCCGGGGTCATGATGCAGACCAGCGCATGCTCCATCAGCGGCTCGCGGGCGACATAGGGGTTGTCGATCGCGTTGCTCACCAAGCCGATATCGAGTTTTCGCGATATGAGCCGCTCGACGATCCAGGGCGATCCCAGCGACTCGATAGAGCAGAATATATTGCCGTGTTCCTGCAGGAGCGCCGTGGTGACGCGCTGAACGAAGGAGCCTGCCAGCGCGGGGAGAACGCCGATCGCAATGCGCCCCTGCTCTTCCCGGCGTATGGCCTCGACGGCGCTTTCCACCTGCCGAACACCGGCAAAAACGCGCCCGATCTCGTCATAGAGGCGCATTGCATGCTCGGTCGGGGCGAGCCGTCCCTTCACGCGATCAAACAACTTCAGCTGGGTATCGAACTCCAGATGGGCGATCAGCTTGCTCATGGCCGGCTGTGAGATGTTCAACAGCAATGCACCGCGGCTGACGGTGCCACTTTCGATAAGTGCCTTGAAGGCCTCGATCTGACGAAGGTTGATGTGCCGCGGCATAGTATATCCTGACAGAATGTTCGACGCAAAATTTCGACTTGGACGAATATGATATGGGCGAATACTGCTGCCGCTTGCAAGCCCATAGCCCTCCCCTTCCATGATCGGCACGTCGGGTCGCGAATGACGGCGTGGCGCTCCCGATCCGTCAAGCCAGGCGGAGCAAACACTGCCGAAAATTCGAGTCCAGGCCCCAGGGAAACGCGATGTTAAAACAAATACAAGGTTCGTCCGGAGAGAATATTACCTTCACTTTCAACGGCAAGCCAGTCCGCGCGACGGCGACCGACAGCGTCGCGTCCGCTCTCCTCGCAGCAGGGGAAATTTCCGTCCGCAAATCGCCGATCTCCGGCGTCGCGCGCGGGCCCTTCTGCATGATGGGGGCGTGTTTCGAGTGTCTGGTCGAGGTGGACGGCGCTTTCAACTCCCAGGCGTGCATGCTGCAAGTCAGGCAGGGCATGGTCGTCCGCAGTCAGCCGGCCGGACCGGATGCGCCGGCATGAACCAGTATGACGTTGCGATCGTCGGCGCGGGGCCCGCCGGCATGGCTGCCGCGATTGAAAGCGCCCGCGCGGGGCTTTCGACCATCGTTCTTGACGAGCAGCCCGAGCCGGGCGGCCAGATATATCGCGCAGTCGAGGCGGCGGATGCGTTGCGCCTCGAAATCCTTGGCAAGGATTACGCCCGCGGCCGCGACCTCGCAGCGGAATTCCGATCCAGCGGCGCGGTGTATCTTTCCGGCGCGACGGTCGTGAATGTAAATCCCGACCTGGAGATATTCTATTCGAAGGCCGGTATTCTTACGAGCTTCTCGGCGGGTGCGCTGATCGTCGCCACCGGCGCCATAGAACGATCGACGCCGCTGCCGGGCTGGACGCTGCCCGGCGTTGTCACCGTCGGTGCATGCCAGATCATGCTCAAAGCGAACGGGCGGGTGCCCGATAATGCCGTTCTGGTCGGCTCGGGGCCGCTGCTCTGGTTGTTCGCTGCCCAGATGATCGCCGCCGATATGCAACCGCGGGCCATTGTCGAGACGGTACCGCGTTCACGCTACATCGCGGCTCTCGCGAAATTGGCGCTCAACGGCGCCGCAATCGGGTATCTGCGCAAGGGGCTCCAGATGATGCGGACGGTCCGGCGGGCGGGGCTGCCAGTCTATCGGGATGCGACATCGATTTCGATCCGCGGCAATGAGCGCGCCGAAACACTATGTTTTGAGTCCGGCGGCGGTCATCACGAACTGCCGGTTGAGTTGGTTGCCCTCCATCAGGGTGTGGTGCCTAACCAGCAAATAACCCGGTTATTGCGTTGCCAGCATATATGGAACGAACGCCAGCGCTGCTTTGCACCGGTTCTCGATAGCTATGGTGAAACGAGCGTTCCCGGAATCTATGTTGCCGGGGACGGCGGCGGCATCGGCGGCGCGTTGGCTGCGGAACTCCAGGGGCGGTTAGCCGGTCTGCGGATTGCCGAAAAGGCCGGAAAGTCCATCGCCTCGGATCCGGCCGCGATCCGGGGGGAGCTACGGCGCGAGGCGACGATCAGACCCTTTCTCGAAACGCTGTACGCGCCGTCGTCCCAGATTCTGGCTCCCGCGGACGACACGGTGGTTTGCCGCTGCGAGGAGCTGACGGCTGGCCAAATCCGCGCGGCGATCGATCTCGGCGCACCGGGGCCCAATCAGGTAAAATCGTTCATCCGGCCGGGCATGGGACCGTGCCAAGGGCGCATGTGCGGACTGACGACAACCGAGATTATTGCCGCCAGCAAGGGCGAAACGCCATCGCTGGTCGATTATTATCGCATCCGTCCACCCCTGAAGCCTCTACAGCTCGGACAGCTGGCAGCTTTCAGCGGCGAGAAAAGCGATCGCGACACCATAGAAGGCGGGGCGAGAGGATGAGCCGTACTGCAGATCTGGTTATCGTCGGCGGAGGCATTCAGGCTTGCTCCACGGCCCTTCACGCACGAATGCGTGGCCTTTCGGTCATTGTCATCGAGAAAGACACGGTCGCGCGACATGCCTCCGGAGTGAATGCCGGCGGCGTCCGGCGAATGAACAGGGACTATGCGGAGCTCGCGCTCTCGCAGCGCTCGATGGAGATCTGGAACAGGATAGAGACTCTCCTCGACGACGACTGCGGCTTCCAGCGCGCACCACAGATCAAGGTAGCCGAAACCGAAGCGCAACTCGATGAGATGCGCGCGCGCGTCGCTGACCTCAATTCCATGGGCTATGATCATGAGGTAGTTCTGGATCAGACCCAGCTGCGCGCCCTCGTCCCGGCGGTCTCACCGCATCTGATCGGCGCTTTGGCAAGCCTGGACGATGGCTTCGCCCTGCCCTACCAGACGACCTTCGCGTTTCAGCGCAAGGCCCGTGCGCTGGGTGCGTGCTTTCATGAGGGGCTTGCAGTCGAGGCTGTGCGGCGGCAAGGCGCGGACTGGCAGATAAGCTGTCGCGGCGGCGAAACCTTCACCGGGCGCTACCTGCTGAACTGTACAGGCGCCTGGGCAGGAAAGCTGGCGCGTCAATTGGGTGAGAATGCGCCTATCGAGGCGGTTGCTCCCATGATGCTCGTCACCGCCCGCCTCCCGCACTTTTGCAATGCCGTGGTCGGCGGCCCTGTCGGCCGCCCCTTGTCGTTCAAGCAGATGGCGAATGGGACCGTCGTTATCGGTGGCGGGCGTCGTGGAACGCCCGATCCGGATACCAATGTCTCCGAGATCCGCTTCGAGCATCTCCGGCTTTCCGCCGCCGCCGCGCTGGCGATTTTTCCGATCATGGCGCAAGCCACGATCGTTCGATCCTGGTCCGGACTCGAAGGGTTCACGCCCGACGATCTTCCGATCCTCGGGCGTTCTTCCACGGCCGAAAACGCATTCTATGCCTGCGGCTTCTCGGGACACGGGTTTCAACTGGGGCCTGGCGTCGGCGAAGTGATGGCTGAATTGATAGCGACCGGTTCGACGTCCACCCCCATCGAAAAAATGAGCATAAAGCGCTTCAACTGAGCCGCAGCCTCGAGCCGCCGCTACCACGCGCAGGTGGGGCCTGGCTGCCGTGCCTTGCCAATCGGACGAGCGAGAAGCGGGTCAGGCTAGCGCCGGCTGCTCCGGCTTTTCCCATTTACCTGGAAGTGTGAGCACCAGTCCGCATGAGACAAGCAGTGCCCCGATAAGGAAGGCAAAGGTCGTCCCGAAACCTCCATTTGAGACGGTCACGAGGACGCCGATGATCAAAGGAGCGATAACAGCAGCGAATTGCCCGGCCATGTTGATGAAACTGCCGGTCACGCCCATGTTGCGCGGCAAGACGGTATGCATTGGCAGCGCCCAGAACACCCCGAAGAAGGACATCATGAAAAAGCCGGCGAGCGTTTGAAAGAGCATAAGCGCCCCCGTCGAGGTGACCGTAAAGGTCAGATAGAGAAAGACCGCGGCGAGGAGTTCGGCGAGAATGATCGGTGTGCGGCGCATGCGGCTGAAGAAGCGATCCGACATCCAGCCGGCGATGACGCATCCGAATGTACCCGCAAAAGCCGGAAGCGAGGCGTAGATTCCCATTTCCATCATCGAAAGCCCCCTCGCCTTGACGAGATATGTCGGCAGCCACGAAGTGAACCCCCAATAGGTCAGGTCGAAGGTGAAGATGATCAGAAAATATTTGATCACCAACGGATCGAGCAGGACCTTCCTGAGGGGGTCTGCCTTCTGTTCGGGCTTGTCCGCATCTTCTCCCGCGATCTCGCGGATTTCAGTCTCGGCGATCCCCCGCTTTTCCCTTGGGTGGTTCGGAATGAAACGCCAGAACAGGACTGCAGCCACCAAGCCCGGGATCAGCAGTGCGAAGAAGACGTGGCGCCAGCTCGACAGGGAAATGATCGCAACCACCAGGAGCGGCGCCAATGCCATGCCTAAAAAATTGGCAGCGAACATGATCGAGTTGGCCGTTGCCCGCTCGCGCCGGGGAAACCAGTTCGCGATCGTTTTAAATGCACAGGCGGGAAACACGCCCTCGCCCAGACCAAAGACGAATCTGGCGCTCACCAGTTGAGCGAGGTTCGTCACGGCGCCTGACAGTCCCGTAAAGGCCGACCACCAGACCATGCCGATCGTCGCGACCTTGCGCGCGCCAAATCGATCGGCGAGCAACCCGCCCGGAATCTGCGAAAGCGAATAGCTCAGGAAGAAAGCGCTCAGGACCGACCCCATCGCCATCGAGCTGAAGCCCATGTCATGCGCGATGTAGGGGAGCGCGACCGCTATGGCCACCTTGTCTATGGAGGATACCAGGAACGAGACAATCAATACGAGCATGACGCTGTACCGTGCCTTCCATCGACTTGGTCCGTTCATTGTTCTGGTTCCTCAAGACTGCGCAGGCAGGGCTGCCGCCTGAACCTCCTTCACGCATTTGCATTCGCCCCGCGCGATCAGGTCTTGGTCGGCCTGGCAAAGGTATCAACGCACCGGATAGTCGTCCATTGGGCATTATAGAGGACTCTATTCTAAAAGGTTATGGAACAAATTCGATGTCCGTTCAGAGCCTCCGGGCTCCCCGCTCGCGTATAACTGTTGAGAATATGTCGATCCCAGATCGTATGTTGATCGTCGGCCCCGATGAGCGGTAGCGGCTCGGCGGAGTTGATGGTGGGGACACGCATCCCGCCATAGCGTGTCAACGAGACGCACATTCTGACCATCCGAAGGGAGCCGGACATGAACGAAATTGCCCGCTTGAGGAGTGCGCAACGCGCAAGCCTGGCCGTGATCCATAATGGCGTTGTCTATCTGGCGGGCATGACCGCCAAAGACGACCGTAGTCAGGATGTACGTGGACAGACTGTCCAGGCGCTGGAGCGCATCGATGCGCTGCTGGCCGAGGCGGGAACCGACCGCAGTCGGCTACTCACCGCGCAAATCTGGCTCAAGAATATCGAACGTGATTTCGCCGCGATGAACGAGGTCTGGGACGCGTGGGTTGCACCAAATGCCAGTCCCACACGCGCGACCGCGCAATGCGAGATGGGCGCGCCCGACGTGCTCGTGGAAATCATAGTCTCGGCCGCGACGGCATCTGACCGATAGTTCGCCTTGTCGCCCGAGCACAGCGGCTGACCGACGCCCGTCATTTAACAAAGAAGAGCGATACCGCACCATTGTCGGGAGAGATGTTGATGAACGACACCCGGATACAGATTTTCACAACCGGCGGAACGATAGACAAAAGCTATTTCGACGAGCTCAGCAAATATCAGGTTGGCGAGAGCAAGGTTGCCGATTTTCTGAGGTCGGCCAAGGTATCTCTCCCATTCGAGGTTTCCGAGATCTTCCGGAAAGACAGCCTCGACCTGTGTGATCAGGATCGCGAGCTTATTCGACACAGGATCGCAAATTCGGAGGTCGACCGCCTGATTATCACTCATGGGACTGATACCATGACAGAAACGGCGAACGCGCTGGCCGACGTCCCGGGAAAAACAATCGTGCTGGTCGGTGCACTAACTCCCGCGCGCTTCGCGGAAAGCGATGCCGTGTTCAATCTCGGCATGGCCTTCGCAACAGCCCAGATCGCTCCGTGCGGCGTCTATATTACCATGAACGGAACAGTTTTTCGTGCAAATCACGTGCGAAAGGACCGCGAGCTCGGCGCATTTGTGAATATCTGACGAAACCGCTTTGGCGGGATCAGAGATGCCATATTCGCAAAGCGCCCGTAAGCGAGAGACGAACAAGTCCAGGGCGTCGCCGAGCTTGACGATGTCCAAGCTCCCCGCCTCGTGCGCGCGCCGCAGCGCGCGGATCGCATCGTCGGTGTTGAAGCAACCCGCCGTGTTCAGGCGATAGGTGATCTTCTCCGGGTCGATGAAATCGCTCAATAGCGGCGCGCCCGGATCGGACATGGACGCCGCGCACCGCAACCGCGCGATCGTGCCACGCTCGCCGACGTCGCGACCGTCGCGGCATTCTGTTCGAAATCCTTACATTGGCGTGAGGGGAATCTCGGTCCGGCAACGTTCCATTGGTCCGCCGACGACTCAACCGCCCCCCACAAAATGGACTATTTCCAGCGCATCTCCCTCGGCGAGCGCGACATCGCCAAGCGTGGAGCGTGGCACGATCTCGCGGTTGCGCTCGACCGCGACCTTTTTCGCATCGAGCCCCAGCGAGGCGACCAGGTCGGCGATGCTGCCTTCACGCACCTGCCGGGGTTCGCCGTTGAGAATGACTGAGATCACGCCGGAATCTGCCTCGCTGTACCTTTGCCGAGCAGCCCGTATAGGAGAGTGCATCGCGTAGCAATCGGAAGACCGCGCAGTGACAGCCAAGCCCATCGTCTCCCTCCTCTCGGGCCCGAACCTCAACCTGCTCGGCACATGCGAGCCCGAGATTTACGGTCACGACATGCTGAACATTGTCCCGGCCCAGGCGGAAGCGCGCTGCCGCTGTGACCCGTCACGGGGCGGCGCGCGTGCGCAGGCCGATCTGTTCGGCGCGCCGCTCCTCCCCGGCCTCGCCTATCGCGACACGCTGATAGATGCCGGCGCAGAGCAAGCACTGATTGCGCATATCGAAGCCGCCGGTCTCACGCCGTTCCAGTTCCAGCAGTGGGAAGGAAAAAGGCTGACGCGCTCCTACGGCTGGACCTATGATTTCCAGACCGGCCGCTTCGCGCCGGGCGAGCCGATACCCGGCTGGCTCGCGCCGCTTCGGTCCCGTGCTGCTGCTTTCGCCGGCATCGACGCCGCGAGCCTCGAGCAGGCGCTCGTCATCGAATATGGGGCCGGCGCCGGTATCGGCTGGCACAAGGACCGCCCGGTCTTCGAGCATGTCATCGGCGTCTCGCTGGGGGCGCCCGCGACGATGCGTTTCCGGCGGCGGCGCCGCGGCGGCTTCGACCGTGCGACCGCGGATCTCGCGCCGCGGTCGATCTACCATATGCAAGGCGAGGTTCGCGACGATTGGGAGCATAGTATCGCCGCGATGAACGCGCCGCGCTGGTCGGTCACTTTCCGCAGCCTCCGATAATGCGACAAGCCGTGCGCGCCGCGATTGATGTCGACGCGCAACGACGGCACAAGCCGCGCATGTCGCACCACCTCGCCGCTCCGCTCACCCTTCTCCTCTCGCTTGCCGCCTGCGCGCCGCAACCGGGTCGGCCCGCCGCGGTCGGCACGACGCACGCCGCGCCGCTCAAGCTCGCGAGCTGGAACCTAGAATTTCTGGCCGAGAAGGACGGCGTCGGCTGCGCCCCGCGAGTGCCCGAAGATTATGCCGCGATGCGCCGGATCGTCGACGCGCTCGACGCCGACGTCATCGCGTTCCAGGAAGCCGAGAACCCCAAGGCCGCAGCGCGGATTTTCGATCCGGCGCGCTTCACGATCGTGATGGAAACGCGGCCCGGGAACCCGAGCGGAACCTGCGGCGGAAAGCATCCCGAACAGCAAGTCATCCGCCAAGCCGTCGGCTTCGCGATCCGCAAGGGCATTGCCTTCGACCGCCATGCCGACCTGACTTCGCTGATGCTCGGCAATCCGCAACTTCGTTCGGGCGTCGACATCACGCTGCGACCGCGCGGGCAAGCACCCACCAGACTCCTCTCGGTCCACCTGAAATCGGGATGCTTTTCGGGCGCCGAAGCGAAGGCGTGCCCGGTCTTGCGGCAGCAGATCCCGGCGCTCGAAAGCTGGATCGACGCGGCGGCGAATGGCCCCGACCGTTTCGCGATATTGGGCGACTGGAACCGGCGCCTCGCGCTGCCCGGCGATGGCGTCTGGCGCGAGATCGACGACAGCGAGCCGGCCAACGCCGATCTCCGCCTCGCCGACGAAGGAACACGGCCGCGCTGCGATCCGCGCTACGACAGTTTCATCGACCATATCGTCCTCGACCGCCGTGCCGCCGCCGCGATGCGTGGATTCGAAGAAACGACCTATGCGCCAGGCGCAAAACATCATTCGGACCATTGCCCGGTTTCGGTGACGCTGGCCGACTGATCCAGCGTTGCCGGGGCAGCAAGATCGAGATGCCAGGCGACCGGCCCGCAAAGGCGCGAGATAAATGACGGCATTGCGGCTGCGAGCCGGGACTCTCGCACACGCAATGCCGCCAAGGTACGGCCGAACGGGTCGCTTGTTCAGCCGGCAACATTATTTTTGAGAGCCCCCTCCCCATCGGCGCGATACGGCGCCGATGCCTTCCGATAAGCGAGCCTATGACGTTACGGAAACAAGAGATTTGACGCGGCCGCCAAGCTGAACTTTCGTGGCGTTCCGCAACCGGTCACGGGCGCTCGCGATCAGCTGATCGTCGGCCCGCCACGGCCCCGCCCGATCGTCCAGCTGATTCCGCTCTCGCGGACCACGCCGCCGACCTCCTTGCCGACATGGCGGTCGAGCACCGGCTTCCACGGAACCAGCGAAAATTGCTTCGCTTTTTCGACGAGCGCATAGCGCCCGCCGGCGGCCTCGATCCGCCGCGCAAGCCGGCCCTCGACCCGCTCGCCTTCGCGGGCCTCGACGAATGCCTTGCCGAGCTCGGCCGAGAGGCCTCGCGCGAGGCGCAGAAGCTCCCGGCGCTGCAGCGCCGCCAGGGAGCCGCGGCGATAGGCGATCCCCTCGCCCGCCGCGTCGGCGAGCTCCTCGTCGATCAACCATTGCTGGCGAGTCGTCATCGCGGTCCGAACCTCGCGCCCGAATCCCTTGTCGCGCATCGGCAGGGCCTCATTGCGCGATGCCTCGCGGTCGAGCCAGGTCAGCGCTTCGGCGCGCGCGAGCCGCTCGATCGGGACGGGCGACAAAAGCTCGACCGTAACCGGGCGCTCGCGCGCCAGCATCGCGGCATAGGCCCGGGCCCGGTCGGCATGATCGGGTGCGATCGGCCAGCTGCCGTCGGCGGCCCGCTCGACCAGGCCCAGGCGACGCATCGCCTCGAGCCGCCGGATATGCGTCTCGACGAACGCCGGGCTCGCGCGGCCGTCGAACCGCCGGTGCGCGGCGGCATCGTAGCGCCCGTCGTTCGCCGCGGCGACCTCGGCGACCGTGCGGTCGACCTCGCGGATCGCCCCCGCTGCCGGCACGATCCGTATGATCGCCCCTTCGGCCATGCTCCCGGCGCGGTCGCCCTTGCCGATCGCCACATAATGGCTGCGCCCGTCGATGCCGTCGACGATGAGGAAATGGCGGTCGGCGAGTTCGTCGTCGAGGCCGCGCGCGACGAGGCGCCCGACGAGCGGCTCGGTGAGCGGCGCAACGCTATCGTGGATGACACGATCCCCCGGCGCCGGCGCGCGCGACCGCGCGGTCAGCTCACGCTGCATCGTGCGGATGATATCGCCGCGTTCGCCAAGCCCGGTCAGCGTCTTGCGCAGATCTTCCGCGAGCCGCCACTGCCCCGGCGCGAGCTCGTCGGCGAGCCCCATCGCGCCGAGCTTCTGCAGCCGCCCGGCACGGAGCGACTGGATGACCGGATCGACGTCTTTCGCTGTAACCAGCGGATGGCGCTCGGCGTCGCGCAGCAGCTGCCGATCGACAGTGGTGAGCCGCTCGGCATCAATATCGCGCCGCATCCGTATCTCGACCTCAAGCTGCGTCCTCGGCCCGAGATCGAGCGTGGCGATCTCGCTCGCGCGCGTGCGGAGGCCATGCGCGATATAGTCGCGGGCGATGATCAGATCCTTGCCGCGATCGTCGCGGCCGCGCAGCATGATATGGCTGTGCGGGTGCCCGGTGTTGAAATGGTCGACCGCGACCCAGTCGAGGCTTGTTCCGAGGTCCTCCTCCATCTGCGCCATCAACCGCCGCACGAAGGGTTTCAGGTCGGCATAAAGATCGCCCTCTTCGGCCGACACGATGAGCCTGAATTGGTGCCGATCGCCGGCGGCGGACGCGAGGAAGGCCTTGCCGTCGGCGACATCCGCTTCGGGCCCGTATAATTCACCGGGATCGCCCTCGCGGGTAACGCCGTCGCGCTGGATATATTTGAGATGCGCACGCGCCGCCTCCAGCCCTTTGCCGCCGAGCCGCACCAGCCGCGTCTTCACGATCACGCGCCGCGCCGCAAATCGGTCGGACGATCCGCGCGATGCGAGAAGACGGCCCGCCGCGCTGCCACGCCCGATCCGGCTGCCGTCGAAGGTCCCGCGTCCCGCCCGCGCACCACCCGCGGCGGCAATGCCCGCAGCGAGCAGACGGCCGAGATATTTGCGCGCCTTCTTGCCGCGCACGCCGCGCATCTTTCCGAGCTTCGGCTCGAAATCCTCCTCGTCGCCGCTCATCGCGCCGCGCACGCCTGAATCTCGCGCCAGGCGGCTGAAACACGCAGATTTCGGCGCAAGAGTCTCGCGGCAGCATGCCGCGTCTCGTAAAAAAGGATGTGCAGACAAGAAGATGGCTCGCCTTGCGAGACTCTGCTTTTATCTTGCCTTCCCCGCTTCCTGCCCGAAACCGCGTCTTCCCTCCATCCGCCGCCCCACCCCGCGACGAGTAAAAAACAAGGGAGCAGCGCCGCACAGGCGCCGCTCCCGTTCGACCACCGATGACGATCAATGCGCTTTGGCAAAGGCGTCGTCGGCCGCCGCCCGTTTCTCGAAATGCCGCACCCCGAGCAAGCCCTGCACCGCGTCACAGCTATCCACGAGCAACACCGCGACATAGCAGCGCCCGTCGAAGACGCCAGCGACCGCCACCCGGTCGAGGGCATCCGCCTGCTCCTCGTCGAGCCCTTCCCAGAGCCCGAGCCAGCGCATTTTCTCACGCGCTTCCCAGTAGAAATCGCCGCCTTCGGCTTCGACAAAGACCCGCGCCAGCCCCTCCGCCGCCGCGCTTCCGAACTCGGCTTCGAGCCCCGAAACCAGTCGTTCGAACACGCGATCCGCAGCGCCAGAAATTGCAGCTCCGACCATGATATCCTCCTGAAATCGACCGTTCCCCAAGTCGGGAACGATGTTTCAGGGACGGGCGGCGGCGCGGCTGTCAGGGCCGCCGGAGCGCAGCGCAGGCGCCGCGAAGCGGCGGTGGGGGGAACCGATTTGCGCAGCAAATTGGGGGGCACCCGCCGGCCTTGCACAGCCGCGCCGCCGCCCGTCATACTCGGCCTTGCCGAGACGAGCCCCACCCTCTCGTCCCGGCGCTCGGCCAATGTTCTAGCGCTTATCATCGCCGCCGCTGCGCAGCAGGAAGAGCGGGTCCGTACGACCCGCGCCAGGTTCGGGCGCCCCATGATTGATGGCTTCCGGTGCCCCCGCCTGCGGCGTTGTCTCGCGCGATGCAGGGCCTTCACGCACGCTTCGCGCGAAGAAAATCGGGTCGACTTCGGCCTGCGACACCTCCGCTTCACCGCCGCGCGAAGGCAATGCCGTCGCGCGCGGCAATGCCGCCTGCCCGGTGATTTTCGCAACATAGTCACGGGTCTCGCGCGGCAGCGGACGGCCGCGCGCGAGATGCTCGCCATAGCGTCCGGGCCCCGCATTATAGGCCGCGAACAGCCCCGGATAACCGAATCGGTCGTACATATCGCGGAGATAGGCAGTGCCCGCGACGATATTGTCGCGCGGGTCGTGCGGATCGGGTCCGAGACGGTAGCGCGCGCGCAGGCTCGCCCAGGTCGCGGGCATCACCTGCATCAGGCCCATCGCGCCCGCATGGCTGGTGATCGGCCTGCCCCCGAGCTCGGTTCGCCCGCCGCTCTCGGCGGCGATGACGCGGAGCACCCACTCTTCGGGAAGTCCGAAGCGCGCGGCGGCGTCGGTGACATGGGCACGCCAAGCCGCCCCTTCGCGCGCAAAACAGGGTCCGGCGGCAAACGACAGGAGGACGGCGAACAACGCCGCGCGGCGTGTCAGCGCGCCCACAAGAGATGCGCCCTGCCGAGGATATCGCGCCCCCGCGTGACCCCGAAATAGCGCCCGTCGAACGACGCATCCTCGCTCGCCATGAGCAGGAAGGCATCGCCGCCGCCGAGCCGGGCGCAGCCCTCCCACCATGGCAGGATGCGCCGCTTGGCGTCGCGCGCGCGGCGCGTCACAGCAGGAATATCATTGATCGAAATGTCGGGGCCGCGCGCACACACGACATCGCCGCGCGCGGCGACGACGCGCTTCACCAGCGGCACATTGGCGGGCAGATAGTGGCGCTTTGCAGCGAGCATCCGCCACGGGTCGGGGGTGCGTGCGACCACCATGTCGCCCGCCGCGACCGGCACGCCGGGGCTCACGACATAGAGACCGCGCGGCGCGCTGGCGCTCACGTTCCAGACGAGACGCGGGGTCGGCGGCACGGCGATAGTGAGACCAAGCGCGCCAATGCCGAACGCCGCGAAAGCGAGGCGAAGCTGGCGGCGCTGGCGCGCGAGACGCGCGGAACGAAGGGCTTCGCCCCATGCGATCAGCGGGAGGTCGGGACGCTCACGCATCGCCCTTCCCCTTCCGGTTCGGGCGCCTCTTGGGAGCTTCGTCGGCGGGCGCTGTCGAGCGCGACCAGATGACGAGGTCGTCGATATGATAGCGAATGAAGCGGCTGTGGAGCCGGTATCGGGGTCCGGTGCAGCGGCTGCGCATATATTGGAGTTTGCGCGGACAAAGGCCGAGATAGGCGGCCGCCTGCTCGGTGTTGAGGAACGGGCTGCCATGTTTGGCCACCCGCGCCCTTATGATCTCGTCATCCTGTTCGTTCATCCTTCGTGTCTCCGGCTCGGTGGTGCGCGGTGCCGTTCGGTGCCGCCTGGTGCGCCAGAGATGCTCTTCGGTGCGCCGGGCGGAGAGGCTCGAAGAATGACCCACCGAAAAACGAGCCCCCGCGCCGGAAGCGGCGCGGGGGGCGAGGTGGGGGAGCGTCAGTTGTCGGGATTCCAGATCAACGCGTAGGTATCGTCGTCGTCCTGGCCGGCGGCGCGACCGAGGTTCGCGTAGATCCGGCGCGGCCCGAATTCGGGTGCGGCGAGCGCGAGGCCGACATATTCCTTGCCTGAAACTTCGCCCACGCGCACCCACCCGGCGCCGATTTCGACATTGTCCGAGAAGACCCGGAAGTCGGGCTGAGTGTCGCCATTCTTGGACCTGTTGGCCCGGATTTCGATCTCGGCGCGGATCGAAAGCGTCTTGAGCTGGCCGCGATATCCGTCGGACATGTTGCCGTTCACAAAGCCAATTGCTGCCATGGTTCGTCTCCTTGAAATGCACCGCCGGGACCATTCCCGGGGCGTGGCGGACACGAAGAACGGGGCATCAGGCGGCGGCGCACCCGAAGGGCCGAAGCGCGAGCGGAGGACCGGCGCGCCCGGTCTTTTTTGGACGCTGCAAGCGGGTCGCGAGGAGGCGGCGAAGCCGCCGGGGAAAAAAGCCGGGCGCGCCGGTTGCGCCGCCGCCGCGCCGTTTCAGGCCGCCTCCACCAGCCCCGAATGGCGCCCGCCGGAGCGACAGGAGATCGAACGGCGATGCGGCGAACCGTGACGGCAAGGCCGGAAACCGGATGGCCAACCGCGCGATTTCGAGGCAAGGCAACGAGCTTGCGGCGCCGGATTCGTGGGGGGACGGCGACGCGATTTGCGGACAATCGCCCGGACCCGATGACGGGCGGCACAGGGGATCGAAATGGACGGACAGGCGAAGCTCAGTATCGCGGTAGAGGGCCGCGATCCCGGCATGATCGCGGCGCGCAGCGCGGGGATCTGGATCGGGTTGTCGCTCGACGACGACGCCCTCGCGAGCCTCCGCCGTGACGGGCTCGACCCCGCCGCGCTCCGCCTGACGGGGCTCCATCCGTTCGAATATGAGCCAGCTCCCGACGGCGGGTTGGAAGTGACCGCGCACGCGAACGACAATGAGGCGGCCGAGGCGCTGCTCGACCTTTTCCGCGTCTATTTCCTCCGCCGCCTGCTCGCCTGATCGCGCCGCAACGCTGGCGGCCGGTAGAAGAAACATCGCGCGGCGCCGAAGGCCTGCCGCGCGGCATCACCACAACCAACGCAAAGACACGCGCCGCCCCGCCAGGGGCGGCGCGCCGGGCCTCGGGGCTGCAAAAAGCTCTGGCAAAAGGAAGGGCGGTGCGCCGCCGCCCTTCCCTCTTGGTCAGGCCGCGAGCGCCCTATCCTCGTCCACTGCCGCGCCGTCACCGGCTTCGCTGCTATCGGTCGCGGTATCGGCCCCGGCTTCTTCCGCTGCCGCGCTGGCTTCCGCTTCGGCTTCGGCTTCGGCTTCCGTGTCGCGCGCCGCCTCGGCTTCGGCGGCGCGCGCGATGATATGGAGCAAGCGGTCGTGCGCCGCGACGCTCCCCACTCCGCCGCGCGCGGTGTAGGGCGTCGGCGCGAAGCGCATCCAGCGCGGCACCCATCCCTCGACCTTCGAACGACCATTAGCGCCGTCCAGATGATCGACGACAATCGTCTTCAACACCTTGGCTTGCTGCCCTGCGTTGGCGGCGGCGACGTCGTCGCCCGCCACCTCGGCGACGATCTTGCCGAGCACTTCCTTGTCGCGGATGAGGCCCCAGAAGGCCGCGTCGGGGGTCCAGACCTTGGCCATGTCGACGCCAAGATACTGGCCGATCATCTCGATCGCCTCGCTCCCCGCCGCGAGCGTCTCGCCCATGACGATCGCGACGATTTCGAGCACGACCGGATCGGGTAATTCGAGCAACCGCGCGAAAATCGGCGCGAACTGGCGCTGACCGGCGCGGCGCGCGGTCACCGTCAAATCCTCGCCATCGAAGCCGAGCACTGCAAGCACAGCACGGCGGCGCTCGTCGAACAGGACCTCGGCGCCGCACGTCTCGACGCTCTCCTGCACCTCGTCTTTCGCACAGACATAGGATTGGACAGCGACGCGATAATGGTCGCTGCTCGCGATGACATGCGCCGCGAGCACGCGGAGCGCGACCCCGCCATGTTTGGCGAGTTCGGCGCGCACCGCCGCGTGGCGGTGGTGGTCGATATAGCTGTTCATCGCGCTCGTCACCTCGGGCCGCGCCACCCGAGCCGGCGTCGCGCCCTTCTCGCCGCGCGCGCGCGCCGCCGCTTCCTTCTCGGTCAGCCATGCTTCGTGGAAGATCACCTCGCCGCTGTCGCGCACCTCGACATAGACGCGCCCGCCCTTGCGCTTGGGCGCGTGGCTATGCTGCCAGCGATTGAAATGCTGGCCGCGTTCGAGAATGACGACATCGCTCCAGCCTTCATCCAGATAGGCGGTCTTGCGCGCTTCGACCTCGGCCATCTGGAGCGTCCAGAAGGCATCGACGTCGGCGAACAGCGCCGCGTCGCCGAACAGGTCGGCGATCACCGTGACCCCCGCCGCCTCGACGTCGAACAGCGCGTGCTCGGCCTTGATCGCCTCGCCGCCGAACAGCCAGCCTTTCAGGCGGAAGCCCGTCGGGCAATAGGCGCCCTCGTCGTCCCACAACGCCAGCCATGCCGTCTGCTGGCTCTTCGAGGCGAGGGTCAGCTGTTTGACCGTCGTCTGGTCGATATCGCCCGCGCGGTAGAGGGTGCGGACGCGCGGCAAGAGATTGCCGAGCGCGAGGATGCGCTTCACCGCCTGCGGCTCGAAGGCGAAGGTCGCCGCGATTTCGGCTTCGCTCCGCCCCGCCTTGGCGAGCTTGACGAACGCCTCCCACTGGCTGACCTCGTCGGGCGCGACCCGCGCGAGATTTTCGAGCATCGAGACTTCGATGGCGTCGGCGTCGTCGCCCTCTTCGAGAATGCCGCACGGCAGGGGGCGCGCTGGTCCGCCCTCGCGCACGACGATATTCGCGGCGGTAAAGCGGCGGCGGCCCGCCGAAATCCTGAAATGGCCGTCCTCGGCGCCGGGCCGGACCAGCAACGAAACCAGCACGCCGCGCTCGCGGATGCTGGGCAATATGTCGCCGACGTCGGGGTCGCGCCCCTTGGCGCGCATATTCGCGGGATCAATCGACAGCTTGTCGAGCGGGATAAAATCGAGTTTCATGGCATTCGCTCCTAGTGAGCGCCGGTCCGTCGGGTTTTGCGATTGGGCGGACCGGCTTCGATGACGGCGAAAACGCGCCGCCGCGTCAGCTGCCTTCCCCGGTTGGATCGGGCAGAAGCTGGTCGGATTTCCGGCGGCGCATCGCCGCTTCGGCGCGCGGTATCGAGCCGAGCCGCCGCGCCTCGTCGGCCCACAGCGAGAGCGGCCCCATCGGGTCGAAATGAAGGTCCCGCTCGATAACCATCCCGAACGGCAGCCGAACCGCCCGGATTTCGGCGAGCGAGAAAGCGCCGAGTTCGGGGCAGCCGAAACCGAGGTCGGCAAGACCGAACAATGTGTCGCCATCGTCGCAGAGTTCGGTCGCGAGCCATGTCGCGGGTCCGAGCGGATTATAGAGTTTGACGACCGGCCATGGGTCGAAATGCTCCTCGCGCGCGGCGCGGATGCGGCTCGTCATCCCGTTGGCGTTGAGCGCGAAGACGAGGCTCGACGGGATGAGGGTCATTGGCCCGCTCCCGCCGCATCCTCGCCGCGCGCGCTTTCGGGCGCTCTCTCCATGTCGCCCCCCGCTGACGCGGGCGCGCCTCCCGTATCGCGTTCCGCCGACCCGGGCGTGCCTCCCGTGCCGTGCTCCGCAGATGCGGGCGCAAAGGCGAGCAGATAGTCGGCGGCCTTGCTTGCAAGGCTCGCCGCCTTGAAGATCGCGCGCGTATCGGCGCGCATGATCGCGAGCCATGCGCCGAGATAGTCGGCATGGCGCACGGTCGGCTTGATACCGAGCGCGGCGCACAGGAAGGCGCTCGCGAGTTCGGCGCAAAGTTCCTCGCGGCCATAGGCGGCGCTACCGAAACCGCCCGTCTGGTCGCGGTCCAGCCGCGAGCCATGACCGGTCCAGTGGCCGAGTTCGTGGAGCGCGGAGCGACAATAGTCGATCTGCTCAAAGAACGCCTGTTGCGGCGGCAGTGCGACGAAATCGCCCGATGGCGAATAATAAGCCTCATTGCCGCCGATACGGATATCGGCGCCGCTCGCCGCAAGCAGCGCCTCGGCGACCGGGATCGTTTCGCGGGGCAAGAGAATGGGGTCGGGCGCAGTGCAGCGTTCGGGCAAACCATCGACCTGCGCGACGTTGAACACGGTGAAGCGTTTGAGGAACGGAATCGAGCGATCGCCCTCCCCCGCGCCGCCGAGCCCTTCGGGTGCTGGGGCGCTGGCAACCTCGGCGCCGCCTTCGCCGCCCTTCGGGGTGAAGCGCGCGGCGTAGAAGATCGTCGTGCCCTTCTCGCCCTTGCGGACCTGTCCGCCCGCTTGCCTAGCCTGACGGAAGGTGAGCCAGCCTTGGGCGCCGAACCCGCGCCGCACCGCCTCGGACCAGAGTATCAGGATATTGATGCCCGAATAGCTGCGGCGCGTTACGGCGTTGCGCGGAAGGCCGGGCGCAAAGGCAGCGGCGTCCCAAGGGCGCGTCCAAGGAAAGCGCCCCTCTTCGAGTTCGGCGATGATCTGCGTGGTGACTTCGTCATAGAGCGACACACGCGGCGCCGCGCCATGGTCGTCTTTGCGCGATACAGCCTCACCGCGCCGCTTCCGCGCGCCGCGCGCGGGTGCGGGTGCGGGTGCGGGCGCGCGGTTTTCGGACGGTGCGGCCGGGGCCAAGGCTTGCGGGAATGCACTCACGGGGCGTCTCCTCCAGACCAAAATCCGCCGCGGCCGGCCCCGGACAGCGGGGCGGGCGGCGAATCCACGGTCACGGGACCGCCCAGCAAGGCGGGCGCGCACCCGAAGGGCCGCAGCGAAGCGGAGGAGCTCGACGAAGAAGGGCTTGCGCGGGCGCCGGGCGGTCCCACAGGCCGTGCGCCGCCCGCGCCGCTGTCCGAGGTGCCGGCTCACCAAAGCGCCGCCGCGCCCCGCGCGGCGTCCTCAGCTGGAACTCAGACGACGCGCCCGCGCATCCGCCCGGTCGCCAGACCGCCCCGAACGGCCCCGGTCCGACGTTTCGATGCAATCGACCTCGATCCCGGCCCGAAGGGCCAACCAACTCGCGCCCTTGGCGAGCCGCAGGCGCGGCGGCGTGCGCGCGCAGCTGTGCTTAGCCGCCGCCGCGCCAAGATCAGCGAGCCCAAGAGCGCAGCGCGGCCAACCGTGCAGGCGCGCGACCTCTGGCGGCGCCTGCCGCCGCCAGTGCGCGCTCCATTCGGGCCGCGCACATCAGCAGCTACTTTGTAAATCCAATCCCCTGCTCGCCGCAGTCGAACCCGGTCGAAACCAAGAGCCGCCCCTCCGTCTCCCTTCCCCCCATCCTCCGCCATCCCTCCGCCCCTCCGCGCCGCGGCCACCCCCGAATCCTGTCCAATTGGGACAGGTCTCCTGGGAGACTCTTGCCCTTACGGCACAGCCGGTTATGCTGGTCCGGCATCGGGCAGCGAAGCGCCGGATGCCGGAGCGTGAGAACTCCGTTCGAGAGTCAATGTCCCTGAATGCCATCCCGCCGGGTGGCCGTCTGCGCATGTCCAAGCCCTCGGGCCAAAGGCGGCGGCGCGGGTTTCTCGTACCTGTTCTCAACGCCCGGCTTTTCGGCGCCGTCGCTGCCTACTCGAAGGCGGACGCGATGGACTATGACGACAGCGAGAAGGACGGACGGCGCGGCCTCGATGCCGCCGATCCGCTGCCGCCCGACGACTGGGCGGGCTTCGGCGCCACCGCGCGCGCCGAGGCGCTGTATGCGGCGCAGCATCACCAGGTCGCGGGCATCTTCCGGCGCAGCGTGCCGCCGCAGGAGGTCGCCGATCTCGTCCAGGAAACCTTCCGCCGCGTCTTTTCGGCGACCGGCAACCGCGTCGGCCTGCTCGATGCTCCCGCCGCCTATGTCGCCGCGGCGGCGCGGAGCATTCTCAAGAACCGCGCGCGGTCCGGCGTCCGCCGCCTCCACACAGCGCATCACAGCTATGAGGAGCAGGATATCGCCGGCCCCGACCCGCACGCCGCGCTCGAGGCGCGCGACATGATCCGCCGCGTCGAGGACGCGATCGCGCGGCTCAGCCCCGCCACAAGGGATGTATTCCTGATGCACAGGTTCGACGATCTGAGCTATGCCGAGATTGCGAAGATCAAACAGATGAGTCCCAAGCGCGTGGAAAAGCATATCGCCAAAGCCCTCGTCGCGATCCGCAAGGCGCGAGACACGCAGCCGTGACGCGGCAGCAGCGCGAGGCGGCCGACTGGGCCGCCCTGATGCGCGGAACGCCAAGCGACGCCGAAAGAGGCCGGTTCGAAAGCTGGCGCGCACAGCCCGGCAACGCCGACGCCTATGCCCGCGCCGTCGACGACTGGGATTATTCCGGCACCACGTCGCGCCAGCGCATCGAGGCGAAGGCACGCAGCGACGCCCGTGCGCCCGGCAGCCTGCGCTGGGCCGTGGCGACGGTTGCCGCGATCGCACTTGCACTCGGCTTCGCCTGGTATCTCCAGGGCCGGGGCGACCAGCCGCAGATCGCCGCAGGCCCGATGCTCCCCGGCCAGCTCCGGCTCGCCGACGGGACGACCGTCACGCTGATGGACGGCGCCTGGGTCAACCCGCAGCTGTCGGATAGCGAACGCCGTGTCATCCTCCACGGCGGGCGGGCGCGCTTCGACGTCGCGCACGACGCGGCGCGGCCCTTCATCGTCGTCGCAGGACGCTCGGAAACGCGCGCGATCGGCACGGTCTTCGAGGTCGACGCCCGCGACGCCGTCCCGCGCATCAAGCTCATCAAGGGAGCGGTCGAGGTCCGCGCCGGCCCTGCGGGCGAGGCGCTCCGGCTGGCCCCGGGCGAGGTTGCCGAAGTCCCGGCGTCGGGTCCGCGCCGCACCCCCGCGATGGCGAACCCGGTGCCGACGGCCACGATCGCCGTGGACAAGCTGCCGCTCGGTGCCGTGCTCGACCGCGCCAACGCGGCGAGCGGCCAGCGTATCGCCCTCGCCGACCCCGCGCTCGCGGCGCTTCCGGTCACGGGACGGTTCGACGTGTCGGACAGGCGGCGGCTCGCGCGAACGCTTGCAGCGGCGCTCGATCTCGAGGCCGAGAACCAAGCCGGGGACATCGTCCTGAGTAAAAAATAGCCCGGCCCCCGGGGGGTGGGGTCTGCCACGCCGGTGTTTTGCGCTCCCAGACGGCCACCAGAGGCCGCTCGGGAGGGTAGAATGACAAAGAATATGATCATCGCGGCCTTGCTTGCGGGTACGGCGGCAACCGTGCTTCATGCGCCCGCGGCAGAGGCGCAAGCACAAGCCGACCAACGAGACTATGACATCGCAGCGCAGCCGCTCGGCGACGCGTTGCGGCGCTATTCTGAAGTTTCAGGGCGCGAAGTCGTCGCGGCGTCGCGTCTCGTCGCCGGCAAAAGAAGCCGTGCGGTCCGCGGCCGCCTGTCGGCCGACGCGGCGCTCGCGCGGCTGCTCGCGGGCACCGGGCTCAAGACCGAGACCGTCGATGGCGCGCTGATCATCCGGCCGGAAACCGGAGAAGCCGCATCCGGCGCAACCGGGACAGCGGATGAAGCCATTGTGGTGACCGGCACGCGCATCCGCGGCGCCGGTCCGGTGGGTTCGCCGGTCCAGCACATCGACCGCGACGCGCTCGACCGCAGCGGCCGCGCGACGATCGCCGAGTTTCTCCAGACGATCCCGCAGAATTTCTCGGGTGGCCCCGCCGAAGCGAATGTCGGGACAAGCGCGCGCGGCTATGCGAACACCAATCTCACCTATGGGACAGGCATCAACCTCCGCGGGCTCGGCAGCGGTTCGACGCTGACGCTGTTCGACGGTGCCCGCCCCGCTCTCGGCGGCGGCTCGGGCGCCTTCACCGATCTCTCGCTCGTGCCGTCGGCAGCGATCGACCGTATCGAGATCCTCACCGACGGCGCATCGGCCATCTATGGCTCCGACGCGATTGCCGGGGTCGTCAACATCCGCTTCCGCAATCGCTTCGAGGGCGCCGAGACGCGGCTGCGCGCCGGCACCGCCGATGGCGACTTCGGCGAATATCAGGTCAGCCAGATATTCGGCACGCGGTGGTCGAGCGGCCATCTCGTCGTCGCGGGCGAATATTATCGCCGCGACAATCTGCCGTCGACCGAACGGCGCTTCGCGACCGAGGATCTCCGGCCTTTCGGTGGCCCCGACCTCCGCTCGAACTTCGCCAATCCGGGGACGATCGTCGCGGCGAACGGCCAGCGCTTCCTGATCCCGCGCGGCCAGGACGGCACCGCGCTCACGGCTGCCGATCTCGTTCCGAGCAGCGACTTCAACCGCGGCGACACGCGGCGCCATATCGACATCCTGCCGCGTCAGCGGAGCACGAGCCTCTACGCCGCCGCCGAACAGGACATCGGCGATCATGTCACGCTCTTCGCCCGCGCGCTTTATGCCGAGCGGCATTTCGAAGCGCGGCAGCGGGTTTTCGGCATCACCCAGCTCACGGTGCGTCCGACCAATCCCTGGTATGTCGACCCGATCGGGACCGGCCAGAATATCAGCGTCGCTTACGACCCGACCGCCGATTTCGGCCCTGAGGGGGTGCGCGGTTCGTCGCGCGCGATCAACACCATGTTCGGCGCCCGCGCGAGCCTCGGCGCCTGGTCGCTCGAGCTGTCGGGCGGCTATGGCCTCCAGCGCGAGCGCAATGACGGGGTCAATATCGTCCACCGCCTCAAGCTCACCCGCGCCGCCGCGGCAACCACGCCCGCGGCGGCGATCAAGCTGTTCGGCGACGGCGCGGTCAACGACCCCGCGCTCATCGACTCTTTGCGGGGCAGCCTGACGCGCCGCGTGCGCTATCAGAACCGGACCGCGGCCTTCCGTGCCGACGGCCCCCTGTTCGCGCTCCCGGCGGGCGACGCGAAAATGGCGATCGGCGCCGAATATCGCCGCGACCAGCTCCGTTACACCCAGACGATCGACCGCAGCGCCGACACGCCAACGACCTCGGGCATAGCGGGACTACCCGACCATCGCACCGTGCGTGCGCTTTACGGCGAACTCGTCGTGCCGGTCTTCGACGCGGGCGCCGTCTTCCCCGGTGTGCTCACCCTCTCGGCGGCGGGACGCTATGAACATTATTCGGACGTCGGCGACACCGCCAATCCCAAATTCGGGGTGCAATGGGTTCCGGTCAAAGGCCTGACCTTGCGCGCCTCCTACGGGCGCTCGTTCCGCGCCCCCTTCTTCGACGAGCTCGTCGGCACCGCCAATGCCTTTTACGAGACGATCGTCCTCCCCGATCCCGAGGCGCCGTCCGGGCGGACGGTGGTGCTCGGGCTGTTCGGTTTCCGCCCGGACCTCGGGCCCGAAAAGGCGACGACCTGGACGGCGGGCCTCGATCTCGAACCGGCCGCGATCCCCGGCGCGAGGCTCGGCCTGACCTGGTTCGACATTGGCTACCGCGACCGCATCGCCACCGCTTCGTTCGACCTTTTCAACTTCCTCGCGCGCCGCGACATTTATGCCTCGATCGTCGACGACAATCCCGACCCCGCGACCGTCGCCGCCTATTTCGCCGATCCGAGCTTCGCGAACACGCTCGGCGTGACGCCCGGCGAGGTCGGGGCGATCGTCGACGGGCGCACCTTCAACCTTTCGAAAGCCAAGGTGCAGGGGCTCGATTTCGACATCGGCTATACGCGCCCCGTCGGCGCAGGCAGCGTCGCGCTGTCGCTCGGCGGCACCCGGCTGTTCACGATCGACAACCGGATCACTGCGGCGGCGCCCGCGGTCGATGTCCTCGGAACGCTCGGCAATCCGGTCAAGCTGCGCCTCCGCGGCCGTGCGGGCTTCACCCTCGGACAATTTGATGGCGGCATCGGCGTCCATCATGTCGCCGCCTATCGCAATCTCACCATCACCCCCGCCGAGCGGGTCAAGAGCTGGACGACCTTCGATCTCCAGCTCGGCGCGCGCATCGGCGATCCCGCCGATCGTTCGTTCCGCCTCGCGCTCAGCGTCAACAATCTGTTCGACACGGCGCCGCCCTACGCGCAGTTCCGCACGAGCAATTCGGCGTTCGGCTACGACCCCGAACAGGCGAGCGCGATCGGGCGCATGATCGCGCTGCAGGCGGTGATCGCATGGTGATGCTGGCGACCCTGCTCGCCGCCACCGCGCCCGCCTCCCCCGCCGACCGGGCGCGTGTGCCGATCGCGGCACACGATCTCGTCGAGGTCGCCGAGATCGGTGCGCCCACCCTCTCGCCCGACGGAAAACGCGTCGCCTACCGGGTCGCGCGCGCGTCGGTGGCCGGCAATCGCACCATGCTCGACTGGTATATCGCTGACCTGAAGGGCAATGCCCCTGTCCACGCCGGCAGCGGCGGCGCGGCCCAATATGAGGGTTCGGGCGGGCTCGCCGAGCAGGTGCCGATATGGGATATGGACTCACGCGGGCTGCGCTTCCGCGCGCTCGTCGATGGCGCGGTCGGCATCTGGCACTGGCGCGAGGGCGGCGTGGCGCTCCGCGAAGTGGTCGATGACGCCGACATCCTCGACTTCACGCTGTCCGCCGACGGCAAGGCACTGCGATTTACGGTCGGGGCGACACGCGCCGCGATCGCCGGGGCCGAGCGGCGCGCCTATGCCGAGGGCGTCGTCGCCGACCGGCATCTCGACATCATGCAGCCCGTCGCGGGCGGCGCGATCGCGGATGGCCGGCGCGTGATGCAGCAGCTCCCGACCGAATGGTTCGAACGCGAGCGGCTCTTGTGGGACGCGCCGCGTCAACAGCGAACCATCGGCATCGACGGCAAAATCGCACCCGATGCCCATCCCGATTCCGGTTTTCCGGCCCCCCGCGCCGAACAGGGAAAGCGCGTCGCCACGCGCGATGGAAGCCTCGCCGAGATCCGCGCCGACGGCGATATGACAGGCGTCACCGTCATGCGCCCCGACGGACGCGTGCTTGCCTGCGAAGCGCGTGTCTGCCGGTCTTCGCGCCTCGCGGCGCTCGCCTGGCTGCCCGGCGCCGACACGATCCTGCTCTTCGAGCGCGAAGGCAGCGCGCGCGAGATCCTCTGGTCCTGGCGTGTCGGCGCGCGGCAAGCCCGCCGCATCGCGACCACCGATGGCGCGCAGCGCGCCGCCTACCGGGCACCCCGCTGCGCGGTGGGAGGCCAGGCGCTCGTCTGCGCCGAGAGCGGTCCGCTGCGTCCGCCGCGCCTCGTCCGGATCGATTATGCCGACGGCAAGGCGCACCTGCTCGCCGACCCCAATGCCGGTTTCCGGCGGCGCATCGCGGCTTCGGCCGAAGAGATGCAATGGGATGGCGATGTGACCGGCATCTTGCTTCGTCCCGCCGGAACCAAAGGCCCCTTGCCGCTCGTCATCCAATATTATCACTGCGCGGGCTTTCTGAAAGGCGGCGTCGGCGACGAGATTCCGATGCTGCCGCTCGTCGAACAGGGCATCGCGGTCCTCTGCATGGATCGCACGCGCACGCCGAAGAGCGGCAGGATCGAGGCGGGCTATGCGCTGGCGCTCGCCGATATCGAAAGGGCGATCGACGATCTCGCCGCGAAGGGGATCGTCGATCGCGCGCGCGTCGGCATCGGCGGCCTCAGCTTCGGATCCGAGGTCGCGCTCTGGGCGATCCGCAAATCGCCGCGCTTCGCCGCCGCGACCAGCTCCTCGGGGCAGATCAGCGACATCTATTATTGGGCAAACGCCCTCCCCGGTCGCGGTTTCTCCGAGATGTTCGCGCGCTATTGGCAGCTCGGCGATCCCGACACCGACCGCGCGCGATGGACAATGCTCGCGCCCGCCGCCGACGCCGAAAGCATCGACACGCCGCTCCTCATGCAGCTACCCGAGTCCGAAGCGCGCTATGTCATCGAGTTTCACACGCGGCTCAAGCGCGCGGGCAAGCCCGCCGAGATGATCCTCTTCGCCGACGAGCCGCACATCAAGACACAGCCCGTCCACAAGCGCGCGGTCTATGAGCGCAATCTCGACTGGTATCGTTTCTGGCTCAAGGACGAGGAAGACCCGGACCCCGCCAAGCGCGAACAATATCTGCGCTGGCGCCAGCTCGGCGCGGGAGAGTCCTTGCCCGTTCCCGCGCCGTAGCGCTCGTGCCGGACGCAGCCTCCCCGGTGCGCGTCCGGCACGAGTTTGCGCGACCAGTCAGCTCGCCGAGGGCGGCGGTGACGCCAGCGATCGGACCCAGCGCTCCATGTCGGCGAGGTGCAGGAGACGGATGGCGGCGACGCCATCGGCACGCCGTTCGCCATCGACGAGCGCGCGCACCGCATCGCAATCGATCAGCCGCTCCCCCGCAAGCCAGCCATCGAGAAGAAAAGAGCGCAGATTGCTGCGGTGCCGGTCGAAGCTTGGGTAGAAGAGCGATTCAATCCGTCCCTTGATCCGCCGCGCGAGCACCGCCTCGGGCACATTGCTCGCGAAGGCACGGCGCGCAAGCGCCCGGTCCTGGCCGCCTTCGCCCCATTGCCAGCTCGGCACCCCGAGCCCGTATTCGACGAGCGGCTGCGCGAGCAAGGGCGCTATCATCGGCAGCGCGAGCGCCCGGTCATATCCATCGAGAAACGGCTGGATCGGCAGCAGTTTGAGCGCATAGGTGCGCTGCCCCGGCCATGCCGCACGCGCGCGAACGAGCCAGGGATGCTCGGGTACGCGACCCGCGAAGCGCTGCGACAACAGGCTGTTGTCGGAGGGCCAGAAACGCCCCCGCACCACGGTCTTGCGCGCCGCGAGCCGCAGCGCCTTCCAGACATTGTCGTTCATCACGCGCGCGAGATCGCCCGCGGCATTCCAGGCGGCGCGCGGCCCTGCGAAGCGAAGGGCGTCGACGATCGGCGCCGCCGAGGTCAGATAGCCGAAGATATTGTCGCCCCCCGCCCCGGTGAATATGGCCTCGGCACCATAGTCCGCCGCCGCGGCGCCGAGACGCGCGTCGACGGGCGCGAGCAGACCGAACCCGCCCGGACGCGCACGCAGACGGGCGATCGGCGCGGTCGGATCGACCGGATCCCCCGATAGCAGGAGCTCGAAGAGCGGCGCTCCGGCCCGTTCGGCGGCGGCACGCGCATAGACACGCTCGTCGCCATCGGGATCGGAGGTCGCCATGGTGATCGCGCGCCAGTCGCCGTGCCGCCCCGCGAGGCAGGCCGCGACGATCGAACTGTCGAGCCCGCCCGAAAGCTCGAGCTGGATCCGCCCGAAGCGCATGCTCCACGCCGACACGACACGCATCACCTTGCTGCGCAGCGCGTCGGGTTCGACGCGGCGCGGCGCGTCCTTCATATGGTCCCACGGCGACCAGCTCTGCGGAAGCGCCGCCGCACGGCCGAGCCGGACGATCTCGCCGGGCAGGATTTCGCGGACGCCGAGAAGGCCGGTCGCATGGCCGCGCAGCAGCGGGATCCGCATCTCGGCATCGATCGCGGCCGCATCGGGCCGGTCGAGCGCGAAACCGAGCGCGCGCGCCAGCGCGAGGTCGGTGAAAGCAAGAGCCGCGCCCGAACCCGCCTCCCCCGCGGCAATATGATAGATCGCCGGGCCGGTGACCGGCGCGCGCAGGATATGGGCGCGCCCCTCCCGGTCGGCCCAGAAGAGGATATAATTGCCCCAGAGATTTTCGAGCGCCCAGCGCCCGCCGGTGGCAACGATCCGGTCCGCCTCCCCTCCATCAAGCTCCGTGCATGTCCCGAACCCCGCGCTGCGAAAGGCCCAGCCGGCAAGCACGACGCTCCCGGCAACGCCGATCGGCGTCGCCGCGTCGCCGAGCAGCGCAGCCGAGCCGACGGCGGCGAGATGCGCCACGCCGCGCGGCAGCTCGCGCTCGCGGCTGTCCCCGCCGAGAAGGGCAAGCCGCAGGCTCACAGGCGAAACACCGGCGTAAATTCGCGGACGATATCGAGCGGGTCGGACAGGAGCAGATCGCCCTTTTGCACCCAGCAATGCGCGGCAAAGGGCGCGAGCCTGACCCCGAAATAGAGCTCGGCATCATGCCCGCGCCGCCAGAGGCAACGCATCAATGCAAGGCTGTCGGGAACGCAGCGCCGCCGCGCGGGAACATAGAGCCGGGCCTTCGCATAGCCGCGCGCGAGATCGCCGACGCCGCCGGCCTGGCTGCTACGCCCGGCGGGATCGCTTCGTCGGGCGCGCAGCCGGCGCCACCGCTCGATGGTCGGAGAAAGACCGCGAAAGCGAAGCGAGAGCGATGCCTCCAGCCGATGGCCTCCAACCTCGCAAGCGCTCATCCGCGCCACACGCCCCCGAGCCTCGAGAGCGCTTGCCGTTCGTTCGCGTGCTTCGACGGGGACAATCGCCTGCCCTGCGCCGCGCGCGAGCAATCCGCGCGCCGCAAGACGGTCCGCAGGCACCGGGTTCGCGACACCCGCGAGAAAATCGGCGTCAGGTCCGGCAAGCAGATAATAGCGATCGGCGACGGCATCCAGAAGGACCGCGCGCTCGCCGAACAGGCCGAAGCTGATATGGTCGGGAAGATGATAGCGCATATCGGGGCGTAAGGGCGCGGCACGCGATCGCACCGCGCCCTCCGGCTGTCAGTCGACCGAAATGCCGGCGTCGGGTTCGAGCTTGCGCCCGATCGATTCCGGAACCGGGAATTCGGTGCCGCGCGTCTCGACGCTGGCGACGCCCAGTTCTTCGATGCCGTCTTCGGCGATGGTGTGACGGTCCATGGGACCCTCCTTTGCTGATACCGCGGGATTGCGGCGCCGTCGAAGCTACGCCGTTGGGAAAAATAGAGTTTATGTGCTTTTCCTGTCTGGAAAATATCATTCGATTGTTTGCGACCGCGGTCGGATTTCGGCGACGACCCGCCCCGCGCGCGCGACCCTGCGCCGGTGGAAAAGCGCGCTTTTGCTGCGAAGTTCAGCCCAATGGGCCTTCAGGAAGGCCGCCTCCATCGACGCGAGGACATGCTCGGCGCTCGGGTCGGTGCGCGCCTCGGCTGCGCGGAAAAACTCGCTGCGTTCGATCATGTTGGCGATGGCGAAGCGAAGTTCGCGATTGCCGTTGAGCAGCGCGATTGCCCGAAACAACCGCGCGACTCGCGCCTGATAATCTTCAACCTCCATCATCGGGAGCAGGGTGCCCGGTCCGGGAGGACGCGGCGGATCGCTCAGCGCGAACCGGACGAGCGCGCCGGCCCAATGGTAGAGATCGCAAAGATCGGCCTCGGCGAAGATCGGCTGACGGAAGCCTTCCTGATGCCAGCTATCGACGATGCGCTCGCCCGACAGCCGATGGAGTGCCTCGCGGACGGGTGTCGGACTTGCCGCCAGCCGCTTTGCGAGGTGGAAGGGATCGAGACGCGTGCCGGGCGGATAGGCGCCGCCGACGATCCTCGCCTTCAGGTCGAGATAGACCCGCTCCATTGTCGATCCCGCGTTCATTCCGCAAACCTCCCGCCACTCTGCCGCTGCGTCGCGATATACCGGGCAAGCCGCGCTTCCTGATCGGGGCGCAGCGCATCGGTCGCGGCGAGCGGCTCATCGGGATAGCCGGCGAACAGCACCGACGGGCATTGCCCCTCGAAATTGCCGAGATTGGGCCGGTGCTGCGCATAGCCGGCTAGCGCCGCGAGCTCGGGCGGGAAGTCGCGCGCAATCTCGGGCGGATAGGCCAGCCACGGATTCTCGTAGGGCTTGAGCCATCCGAGGCAGTAGCTGATGATGATCCCCTGCCGGACGCCGTCACTGCGGTTGGCGCCCGCGCCGTGGAGCGTCGAACCGAGAAAGACGATCGCGTCGCCCGGGTCGGCCGCGGCGACGACCGGTGCCGCCCTCGGCTCCTCGACCAACGCCGCGGCGCCATGGCTTCGCGGCCAGACGACCGTCGCGCCATTTTCCGCGGTGAAGGGGCTGAGCGGCCACAGCACGTTGAGCAGATATTCGACCTCGCCGAGCGCCCCCTGCCACATATTCTGATCGCGGTGCGGGAATTGCGCGAGCGCGCGGGGATGGAGCTCGATGGCCTGGGTGAGGTTGAGCTGGATGCGCTCGCACCAAGGACCGAGCGCGGCTTCGGCGAGCGCCAATATTCCGGAGTGCAGCACCAGCTCCGCGACATGCGGCGAACGGATCAGGAGGCGCCCGAACCGCTTGGTCCGTTCTCCGTAGAAGCCGCCCGAGCAAAAGGGCGTCGTCTCGAAACGTGGTGCGAGATCCGCCGCGATCGCCGCGATCCGCGAAGCCGGGGCGGCACCGCGAAGCCGGACATAGCCCTCGGCGGCCAGGCGCTGCGCAGCGGCGGCACAGCGCCCGCCGCTCCGCGGGAGAGGATGAACCGACATCGCACCCTCCTCATGCGGCCTGGGCTGGCACGGAAGTGCCGGTCGCGACGATGCCGGTCCCGGCCAGCTTCGCGTGCGTGTCCGCGTCGATCGAGATCGCGAGCGCGACCAGCGCGCGGCCATCATGGATCGCTGTCTCGCCGAGCAAGCGGCAATCCCAGCCGAACTGCGCGACCTGCCGGAACCAGGACAGTTCGGCGACGCCGGTGTAGGTGCTGATGCCATTCGCCCGTGCATGGTCGACGAGCCCGACGAGCAGCGTGTCGCGCGCAGCGCGGCGCTGCCGCGCCCCCACGCCCGGCGAAAGGCAAAAGCGGGTGATCTCGCATATCGCCGCGCCGTTCGGGACCGGGCCGGAGACGAGGTGCGGGAAGAGTCCGTCGAGAAGCGCCGGTCGCGTCGTCGGCAGAAGTCGCGCCGAGGCGAGATGCTCTCGCCCGCCGTCGGTGACGATCAGATAAGTGGCAAAAGGATCGTCGAAATGATCGACTTCGAACCGGCCCGCCAGCACCGGCAGGTCCCATTTGAGCAGATCGACAAAGACGCGCTTGCGCGCTTCGAACATCGAGCGGAGCGCGGCATGTTCGCGCGCCCGGTTGTCCTGGTTGACCGTGAGGAACATCAACTTGTCTCCTTGGTTGAAAGAGACAGACCAATTGAACCGGAAAAATCGTTTTCGCCATACCAAGAAAGGGGGGTGTTTTAACCGCCGGCGACGTCGCCGAAGCAGATCGTCCCGTCGAACAGGGCGCGGATCGCAAGGCTGACACGGCTTCGCGCGGAGTATTTCGCGCGGGCGTTACGCAGATGTTCGCTGACCGTATCGGTCTGCAGATCCATGATCTGCGCGATCACCGAATCCGACTTGCCGCGCGCGGCCCAGAGAAGGCATTCGATCTGCCGGTCCGTGAGGCGCGGCTGATCATTGGCAGGGACGAGGCCCGAGAGCTGGCGCGCCGCCTCGAATATGAAAGCGCCGATCGTCTGGGCGAACATCAGGGCCTCGGGCGTCGCATATGTCCCTTTCTGCCAGGCGAAGGATACCGATCCGTGCGCGTCCCCAGGGACGTGCGTGGGGATCGTGAGCCCGTCATGAATGTCGTGCCGGCGCGCGCGCGACAATATCGCTTCGTCGCCGCGCCGGGGCCGCGAGAAGGTCTGCATGTCGTGCCAGAGGAAGCCCGCGGCGCGGCGGCGGCTTGCGCGATGGACGGGATCGCAGATGCCAAGCCGTTGTTCGTCGAACCATCGCGCCCAGTCTTCGGGATAATTGTGGATGCGCAGCCCCTTCTCGGGCGCAGCCAGGAAGTCGATGTGGTGGCTCAGCGCGTACCACGAACATCCCAGCCTCGAGCAGGCCTCGTCGAGAATATCGATCAACGCGTCTTCGCTCGCGACCTTCAAGACTTCGGCCGCGAGTCGCTGTGCGGCATCGAGCGTTGGCATTGCGACCCTTGGCAATGCCGGCGGCGTTCTCGAACCATCCTCTCCGGCATTGCTCCCTGTCCGGTGCCGATCCCCTCGCCTTCTCAAATGGCGGGGTCACCGCGGTGGCGCATCGATGCTGGCCGAAAGCGATGCGGAGCGCGGCCAAGCTACAATATGACATAAATATTTCAAACTTATTCGGTAGTTAGTCTCAATTTGAGAATTGTTGTTGCGGGCCGGCGATCATCTGAAACAGTCCCCTGCCCGACAAGACTTCAATTGTCGGGCGAGGGCGGAAATGACCGGGCGCGAGATGCGCAACCCGTTGCCTGCACGATGGGATTGCGGGAGGTCTTCGCCGGCTGGACCGAAGGAAAGTTGATTTAACAAGGACTTCAATGTCAAACTCATCTGGAACAGGAAGCAGCCTGGCTGAAAGGGACGTGACGAAACTTCGACGATGGACGGGTCGCAACCTTCCCCAAATGACGATCGACTGCGTTGGAACCGATTGACCGACAAGCAGCGGGCTTGTCTCGACCTGGTGCTGGAACGCAAGACGTCGAAGCAGATTGCGCGCGAGCTCGGCATATCGAAATATACGGTCGATCAGCGCATCACAAATGCCAGGACCGCGCTCGGTGCGGCCGACCGGGACGAGGTGGCGCTGCGCTACGCGCGGTTGCGAAGCATATACCATCGGATCGCATACGACCCGGTGGAGGTTGCCGATCTCCCCACCCTCGTTGCATCCGACTTTCCAGACGGTGGCGTTTCCGGCTTCGAGGGGCTCGATGACAACAGCTCGCTCCGGGATCGCCTTTCGGGATCGCACCCGCCGTCCGGGAAGATCTGGAGGCATGACCACCTGCCGGGCACAAGGCTGACGATCATCGCGACATTGCTCGTCGCTCTGATCGTCTTCCTCCTCGGCAGCCTGGGCCTTGCGGAGTCGCTGTCGCGCCTCATCTCCGGCTGAGCCTTCTCAAACCTGCAGAGTAACCGCCGGAGCATATGCTTCCGGCAGAGGAGACGTCATGTCCGAGAGTATCAATTTCGCCGTTGCGCGGCTTCAGCAACAGGTTCCCGCCGCGGAAACGCGTATCGACGATGCGCTGATTGCGGTCGCGTCGCTGATGACCAGCGTCGTCGCCGCGCGCCGGGACACGCCGGGGGTCGACGCCGTCCAGGGCCATGCGACAATCCGGCGCCTGGCAAAGGTCCAGACCGCGCTTGTCGGCGCAAGCGGGGACGTCCTGCGCGTTCACGGGGACCTCGTCGGCATCGCACGCGAGAGCGCCGGCCTCGACCTTCATGAATGTCCCGCGCTTGCCGCCGCCGGAGAGCATGGCGTCACAATCGCATCCTGAACATTGACCGGGGACCGCCTGCATGATTTTTGATCGCGATGGTTCGGATCGCAATCTTCGTGACGATCTTGCTGACGGTCCTCGTCTATGCCCTGAGGAAGGGCGGCGGACCCGAGCGGGCGATGGCGCTGATCTTGATCGCAATGGCGCTCGCGGACCAGATCCTGCATCTGTTTGTCCCGCCGCGCTTCAGCTCGATCGATACCGGGCATCTGGCCATCGATCTCATTGCGGCTGGCGCGACACTGCTGCTGGCACTGACGGCCCATCGCTTCTGGCCGATACCCGCCGCCGTTCTCCAGATCTTTCCGCTGATGGCCCATGTCGGCAAGGCGATGGAGATTTCGGTTCATCCAGCGGCGTACCAGACGATGCAGGTCGCTGCATCCTGGCTTCTGCCTCCGCTTCTCGCCCTTGCAACCTGGCGGCACCAGAGGCGTCTGCGCGCGAACGGGAACGATCGGTCCTGGCTAGGCTGGTCGCGGCGGTCGCGCCCGACCATTGCGATTCCATAGCGCAGAAACTTCTCGACGAGTTCACAAGCCTTGGCCGGCTCTGGTCGCAATCTCCCGAACGCCTGACCCGATTTCTCGATGGCTATCCAGGCATGGCCTCATTTCTTGGCGATGTTCGCGACGCGATGCTGGAAGGAATGCGCTCCGAGCTCCGGACGGTCCGGATCGATCCGGGCAATCCTCGCTTCAGCCGATATCTCATCGCGTCGATGGGTAGCCTGCCCGAGGAACGGCTGCGCATCCTGTTTCTCGATCCGGCGCGCGGCCTGATCGCCGACGAGGAGTTCCAGCGGGGTTCGCTCGCGCAACTGGCGATCTATCCGCGGACCATTTTCCGGCGCGCGCTCGAACATAACGCCGCCTCGATCATTCTCGTCCACAACCATCCGAGCGGCGATCCCGCCCCGAGCGAGGAAGATCTGAGCGCGACACGGCGTCTGGAAGAGGTCGGACGCGCGCTCGACGTCGAAATTCTCGAGCACATCATCGTGACGGGAACGCGAACCAATAATCTGATCGAGGGGTCGGCCAAGGCGCGAGGGCGCGGAAAGTTCCTGCCCTTCTTCCTGCGGAGCCATTCGGATCCCGCCGACGAGATGGATGCGCTCGCACGGCGAAACGCCGAAACTACGATGCGGCGCAGAATATTGCGCAGGCAGCTCCTTGGATGTCCTGAGCTTTTTGGCGAACCGGCCTGGGACATGCTCGTCGACCTGTTCATCCATCAGTCGCGAGGACAGACGCTCTCCATGTCCTCGCTCTGTATCACTGCGGCGATCCCGACGAGCAGCGCGATGAAGCTCATCCAGCGCCTCTGCGACGCCGGCATCCTCGAGCGATCGCCGGACGCTCATGACGGCCGGCGCAGCCTCGTGAGCCTCACGCCCGGCGTCACGCACCGGCTGCGCGCCTATTTTGCCGAAGGAACCGAATAGCCAGCGCATCGCGCGGTCGCTGCCCGATACGGGCATCCGCAGCCGTGGATATCTGTCCGGCTTTGTGCCGGTACCGGCCCTGCTGACGCCCCGATCAACACCGCTGCCCGGCAGCCGCTGACGTCGGCTCATTGTCGTCGCATTGCCGCCGCATGAAAATATTCCGAAAATATTCCGGGTATATGAAATGATAGGCGGGCCAGCTGCCGACTGGCGCTCGCCCCAGGCCTATGCCGAGCTGCTGATTTCGGATCGCCGGGCCTTTGCGTGGGAATGGCTGCGCCGTAACAGTCGCTATCGGCGCCAATGGGCGGCGCGAGCCTTCGCTCCGGCCCGCATCCTCGCCGATATCGGGCTGTTAGGCTGGATCGATCCTGCCCTTGCGACGCCCGCCGCGCGGCCGATCTGGAGCATCGACCGGGACCCGCGGGTGCTGCACGGGAGGCCCGCCGCAAATGACAGCCCGGCCGATGATCTTTTCGATGTGCGCGACGTCGCTGCGCTCGTGTCGGTCGAAATAGACGCGTCCGGCAATGAGCACTGGCTCCTCAGCGACGGCCATTGGGCCGTCCGTCTCGACTTGCACGACGGCACGCTCCTGGGCGGCCCGGTTCTTGTCGAGCACCGCATAACGGGTTTGCAGTCGGCCAGGCCGAAACTCGAATCCCTGAGACAGTTCGTCGTTCTTGCCGAGAAAGGCCATCTTCCCGGATCGATGGTGCCGAAGGAACGCAAGGCGGCGCACTGGATCACGGAGCTACGCGTTGGCGACGCCTTGCTGGCGGGCGCAAACCAGCAGGCCATCGCGCGCGAACTCTGGGGAGACGCGATCGCTGCATCGCGCTGGCGCGTGGAAAGCGCGTCCTACCGGCTGCGGGTGCAGCGGCTCGTCAAGACCGCGCGGCGATATCTGGCGGAACCGCTCGCAGGGCCCTGGTTCGACTAAGCCCGCGGGATGACGCACGACGGTCGCGGCTGGCGACATCGGGCCGTTTTCCGACAGTGCGCCAGGGGTTGCCAGCTTGCTCAGACTCTGTAGCGCCCGCTCAGGGGTCCCCGGCTTTGCCGTCTGGATTTCAGCTAGCAGAACGCGGGATCCGGAGGTTCTCGCCAGTATAAATACTTTACGGCTTTGATGGAGGTTTCTTGCCTGCCCGCCGGGCATGTGCCAAGCAAGGCCGTGTTCGAACTGTCGCATCTACGCTGCTTCGTTGCGGTTGCCGAAGAGCTCCATTTCGGCCGCGCCGCCACGCGGCTCAATATGACGCAACCTCCCCTCAGCCGACAGATACAGGTGCTTGAGAGATTGCTCGGCGTTGAAGTTTTCAAAAGAAACAATCGTTCGGTCGAGCTGACATCCGCGGGAAAGGCCTTTCTCGCAGACGCGCGCCGGATCGTGCGATTGAGCGAAGCAGCATCCTTGACCGTAAAGCGTGCCACGAGCGGCGAAGTCGGGTCGATCACGCTCGGGTTCACCGCCGCCTCAGGGTATAGTTTCGTTCCGAAGTTTCTCGCATCGACCCGCGAAAATCTGCCCAACGTCGATATCAACCTGAAGGAGATGGTCAGCGTCGAACAGACGGACGCGCTTCTGACCGGCCAGATCGACCTTGGCCTCATGCGTCCGCCCATTCGCCGGCCGGAGTTCCGTTCACAACTGGTGATGCGCGAACGATTGCTCGCGGCGTCTTGCGTCCGTGACCTGGTCGGCGCCAGAGAAACCGCTGCTATCGAAGACTTCGACGGAGCCTCGATCATCATGTACTCGCCCGACGGCGCGCGCTATTTTCACGACCTGCTGGCGAGCCTGTTTCTCAATGCCGGCGCGACGCCGCGATATGTTCATTTTCTCAGCCAGATCCACTCGATTCTGGCTCTCGTTGGAGCCGGCCTCGGACACGCTATCGTTCCCGCCGCAGCGCGCGCGCTCCACTTCGACAATGTGATATTCCGCGAGATCGATGGTGTGGCCGATCCCGTCGAACTCTATCTGGTGTGGCGCGCCGACAGCGACAATCCCGCACTCGATCGCATCCTCTCGATGCTGCCGGCCAGCTGATCACCGTGTCGGCCGGCGAACATCGTCCGTTCACCTCTCCCTGGAGCCGTCCACCAGCCTCGGAATTGCGAGCGGGTTGGCACGCTGCAAGGGTGCCGGCAACAGCTCGTCCGGCATGTCCTGATAGCAGATCGGCCGGAGAAATCGGTCGATAGCCAAGCTGCCAACCGACGTCGAACGAACGTCGGAGGTCGCCGGATATGGGCCTCCATGGACCATGGCGTGCGACACGGCGACGCCGGTGCCAAAATCATTTACGAGCAGACGCCCCGCTTTTGCCTGCAGCGCCGGAAGGACGTGCCGCGCGGAACCGATATCCTCTTCGGCCATGTGGATCGCAGCGGTCAGCTGGCCTTCCAGCGCATCCACAACAACGAGCAGTTCATCCATGTCCCGGCAGATTACGACGAGCGAGGCAGCCCCGAATATTTCTTCCTGAAGCTCCGGATAGCGAAGAAAGGCGTCGGCTTCTGTCATGAAGAGGCCCGCGCGGCACGTGCGCTCATGCCCGCTCAGACCGCGCGCCCGGGTTGTAACCCCGGCATGACCTGCAAGCTTGCCGATGCCCTGTTCGAAGGCCATTGCGATGGCAGGCGAAAGCATCGTCTGCGCAGGCGAATCCCGCAGCGCGACCTCGGCCTCCGCAAGAAAATCTTCGAGACCTTCGCCCGAAATCGCGAGCAAGAGGCCTGGATTGGTGCAAAATTGGCCTGCCCCCAAAGTCAGCGAGGTTACGAAGCGCCGCGCAATATCGGCTGCACTATTTCTCAGAGCCGCCGGCAACAAGATCACAGGGTTGATGGAGCTCATTTCGGCATAGACCGGGATCGGGACATTCCGCTGCCGAGCGATCTCGACAAGAGCCAGCCCGCCCCTTCGGGAGCCCGTAAACGCTGCGGCGCTAATACGGGGATCGGCGACGAGAGCGGCTCCGATCTCGTGACCACTATCCACGATCAGCGAGAATATTCCTGCCGGCAGGCCAAGGTCGGTGATGGCAGACTGAATGGCCCTTCCAACGAGCTCCGATGTCCCCGGGTGTGCCGGATGCGCCTTGACGACGACCGGGCAGCCTGCGGCAAGCGCCGACGCGGTGTCTCCCCCGGCGACCGAGAAAGCGAGCGGAAAATTCGACGCGCCGAAGACCGCGACCGGTCCGGTCGCAACCTTCATCAGACGCAGATCGGGCCGCGGCGGCTGCGCATCCGGCCGGGCGGTGTCGATTCTGGCTTCGAGGTAGGAGCCAGTGCGCAGGACGTCGGCGAACATGTGCAATTGGCCGCAGGTCCGCCCCCGTTCGCCCTCAAGACGCGGGCGCGGGAGCCCCGTCTCCTGCATGGCCCGCTCGATCAAGATATCGCCAAGGTCGACGATCCCCTGCGCGATCGCCTCCAGCAGCTTCGCCCGCCCGGAAGGCGCCATCGAAGAGAATGCGGGAAACGCCTCCGCGGCAAAGGCGCAGGCATCGTCCAGATCGGCGAGCGACGCACCGCCGAAACGAGGTTCGAGCACCGCGCCCGTGGCGGCATCCAGACCATGAACTGTGCCGTGGGTTCCATCGCGGTCGGTTCCGCCAATCAGCAGGCTGCCGGTAAGTGCCACTCAAATTCCTCCGTTGCAGATTGCTGCCTGCTCAATGCGCCTGGCCGCCATCGGCCGTCACAAGATGGGCCCTCACGGCGGCAAGCACGGACCGTTTCATCGCTTCGCGGGCCTCGATCGTTGCGCTGCCCTGATGCGGCTGCAAGATGACATTCGCCAGGGGCGCGAAACGCAGCGCACCCGCAGGCTCTTCGTCGAAAACATCGAGGCCCGCTCCCAGGATCGAGCCGCTATTCAGGGCTTGGAACAGGGCATCCGGATCGACGACGGATCCGCGTGCCACGTTGATCAGCACACCATTTCTGCCAAGCGCCGCGAGTTCGCGCGCACCGACCAACGCCGTCGTCTCTATGCCGCCGGGAACGGTGATAAACGCGGTATCGACGGCCGCGAGCAGCTCCATGGCTGTTTCATGATAGCGAAAGGGCACGTCTGTGCGGCGATTGCGCGCCGAATAATGAATTTCGGCGTCCCAGGACTGGAGGCGTCCGGCTATAGCCTGCCCGATCCGGCCAAGCCCAAGGAAACCGATCGCGCGCCCCGCCAGTCTGGTCCCGAGAGCCGGCGGCGTTTCCTTTCGCCACGCGCCCGAGCGGACAAACCGATCATTGGCGGGAATATGGCGGAGGAGTGCAAGCAGGAGACCGATCGCATGCTCGGCGACATCGCCGATGAGCGCTTCGGGCGTCGTGTGAACCACGACCCGGCGCCGGTCCATTGCCGCCCGGTCGATCCCGTCAGTTCCAACTCCATGCACGGCAATTGCTGCAAGGTTCGGGAACCGGTCGAGCCAGGACGTCGGAAGAATTTGCGAGCCGCTCGCTACAATGACGCGAACTGCAGCGCGATCCAGATTTTCTGGCACGTCCAGCGACACGGGCACGCGACACCCGCCCCGAGCATCCAGCTCCGCGGCCAACGGGTCCGGCAGAACGCCGACCGCAACGATCGCGCCGTGCGTCATCTCAGCGTACGAGGCACGGCCGCTTGGGATCGAACCGCCAGTCCGGCACAAGAAACTGCATTGCCCCGGCGTCGTCGCGTGCCCCAAGCCCATGCGCGAGATAGACCTCATGGGCTCGCTCAAGCGCGTCAAAATCGAGCTCGATGCCCAGGCCAGGTGCGGTCGGCACCGCGATGTGGCCATCCTCAATCTGCAAGGGCTCACGCGTCAGGCGCTGGCCGTCCTGCCATATCCAGTGGGTATCGATTGCGGTAATCGTCCCGGGCGCGGCCGCGGCAACATGGGTGAACATCGCGAGCGAAATGTCGAAATGATTGTTGGAATGCGAACCCCAGGTGAGGCCCCATGCGTCGCAAATCTGCGCAACGCGCACCGATCCCTGCATCGTCCAGAAGTGCGGATCCGCCAGGGGAATGTCGATCGCATCGAGCTTGATTGCCGCGCCGAGCTGACGCCAGTCGGTCGCGATCATGTTGGTCGCGGTTCGAAGCCCCGTCGCGCGGCGGAACTCCGACAGAATCTCGCGGCCGGAGAATCCGCCCTCGGCGCCGCAGGGATCCTCGGCATAGGCAAGGATATCCTGCTTGTCGCGGCACAGCCGTATCGCCTCGGCGAGCGACCATGCGCCGTTCGGATCGAGCGTGATACGCGCTTCGGGGAAGCGTCGCGCCAGCGCCGTTGCAGCCTCCATCTCCTGAGCGCCTTCGAAAACGCCGCCCTTGAGTTTAAAGTCCCTGAAGCCATATCGCTGCTGCGCGGCTTCGGCCAATGCAACGACCGCGTCGGTTGTGAGCGCTTCTTCATCGCGAAGGCGATCCCAGTCGTCACGCGCTCCCGAGCCGCTCCGATACGGAAGGCCCGTCAGCTTCCGGTCGCCAATATAGAAAAGATAACCGAGCATCTCGACCCGATCGCGCTGCTGCCCATCGCCGAGCAGTGCGGCCACCGGCACACCGAGATGTTGCCCGAGCAGATCGAAGAAGGCGGCTTCGATCGCGGTGACGACATGGATCGTCGTTCGAAGGTCGAAGGTTTGCAGCCCCCGCCCACCGGAATCGCGGTTCGCGAAAGCGCATCGCACATTGTTCAGCACGCGATTATAGTCGCCAATCCGTGCCTGGAGGACGAGGTCGCGCGCATCCTCGAGGGTCGTGCGGATCGCCTCCCCGCCAGGCACTTCACCGACCCCGATGCGGCCTTCGCCGTCGGTCAGGACAAGGATATTCCGCGTAAAATAGGGCGCGTGCGCACCGCTCAGGTTGAGCAACATGCTGTCTTCGCCCGCAACAGGAACGACACGCATCTCCGTTATGCGCGGCAAGCCGTGCGTGGCCGATTGCGATATAGACTCCAAAACGTCCATCACGCCTCCTGCAGCGCCGTCTGGCCAATCGAGGCATTTGCCCGGTCGACGAGCCTTTTCAACTCTTCGCGTTCCGCCGGGAGCAGATCGAGAAGCGGCAGGCGAACCGGGCCCGCCGGGCGGCCAATAAGATTCATCCCGGCCTTGACGATTGATACGGCATAGCCGCGCCCGCGATTGCGCAGAGCAATATAGGGTAGCACGAAATCACGAAGCGCTGCCATCACGGTGGCATTGTCGCGGGCGCGAACCGCCGAGTAGAATGCGAGTGCCCATTCCGGCATGAAGTTGAAGATGGCCGACGAATAGGTGGTCACTCCCATTTCAAGATAGGCAGGTGCGAAGGTTTCGGCGGTGGGAAGGCCGCCGATATATGTCAGCCGGTCACCAAGCTTTGCAAAAATCCGCATCATCAGTTCGACGTCGCCAACGCCGTCCTTGAAGCCCACCAGATTGGGATTCCGATCGCAGAGCCTCGCGAGCGCATCCTCCTCGAGGATCGCATTGTCGCGGTTGTAGACGATGACGCCAAGGCTCGTGGCCTTGCAGACCGCCTCGACATGCGCGGCCAGGCCATCCTGCTTGGCACCCGTAAGATAGGGCGGCAGCAACAGGATGCCGTCAGCGCCCGCCTTTTCGACATTGCGCGCAATGTCGACGGCGATCGCCGTACCATAGCCGCAGCCCGAGAGAAGCGGCACGCGGCCGCCGACTTCGTCCGCCGCAGCCTTCACGACGCGCCCGACTTCATCAGGTGTCAGCGAGAAGAACTCGCCGGTACCCCCAGCGGCGAAGAGTCCCGCGACATCATGCTCCATCATCCACGCGCAATGTTCGCGGTACGCCCCCTCGACGAAACGATGCTCGGAATCGAAGTGCGTGACGGGAAAAGAGAGCAAACCGGAGCCAATAATGCGCGCCATCTCAGCGGGAGACATCATGCGAAATTCCTCAGTTGAACCGGTCGGCGTGCTGCGCCGCGCGGCTGTTGTTGTGTATCGCTTGTAGGTTCATCGACCGGTGCATGGCCAAGCCAATGCCGGAATGGCGCGATGCAAAACGAGCATCGACGGGCACTCATGCTTGCGTCTCTTCGCCGGCCCCAAGCCTGTGGATCGGGCCGACCACGACAACGAAGCTGACGGCAGCGAGCAGAGCGTTGGCCGCAACGAATACGAGGGCAAGCTTGAACGAGCCGGTCGTGTGCAAAATGGCCCCGATCACGATCGGTGTGAGGATCGACGACAGATTGCCGAACATGTTGAACAGGCCGCCACTCAAGCCTGCAAACTCACGTGGCGCCATGTCTGCAACAACGGCCCAGCCCAGCGCGCCAACGCCCTTGCCGAAAAACGCAAGGCTCATGAAGACGAGCACGAGCGTCAGCGAGTCCGTGTAATTGCAAAAAATGATGCTGATCGAGATGAGCATCCCGGTGACGATCGGGATTTTGCGTGCAGCCGTCAGCGAGAAACCGCGCCGAAGCAGCCAGTCGGACCACAACCCTCCCGCCAGACCGCCAAGAAAACCGCAGATCGCAGGTGCTGAGGCGAAGAGGCCGGCGCTGATGAGCGACAGGCCGCGCTCTTCGACGAGATAGACCGGGAACCAGGTGATGAAGAAGTAGGTTAGCGTGTTGATGGCGAATTGCCCGAGGTAAAGACCCCATAGCGACCGATGGCCAAGCAAGACTCTGAGGGCGCGAAGCGTATCGCCCTTCGCGCGTGCCGGCCTCGCGGCGCTATCCATATCCACGAGGCCGCCGCCTTCGACGATGAAGGTCAGTTCGGCGTTACCGATACGCGGATGGTGGCGCGGCTCATGGGCAAAGCCCCACCAGCCAGCTGCGACCAGGAGGCCGATGCCGCCCATGAAAATGAAGGTGGAGGGCCAGCCGAACGCATAGGTGATCCAGGCCATGATCGGCGCGAACAGGACCGTCGCGAAATATTGGGCCGAGTTGAAGATCGCCGACGCGGTGCCGCGCTCGGATGCGGGAAACCAGGCCGCTACCATGCGGGCGTTACCGGGAAAGGATGGCGCTTCGGCTAGCCCGACAAGGAAACGAAGTGCGAACAAGGTCGCGATCGCCGCGGCGCCTGCCAGCCCCGCTACCGCACCCTGCGCGGCGGTGAAGATCGACCAAAGCAATATTCCCGCAAGATAGACACGCTTCGTCCCGAACCGGTCCAGGAGCCATCCACCAGGCACCTGGGCGGCGCAATAGGCCCATCCGAATGCCGAGAAAACGATTCCCAGCTCGAGCGGATTGATCCCGATATCTTTGGACAGGACCGGGGCGGTGATCGCGAGAATGGCCCGATCGGCATAGTTCACGATCGTCACTGCGAACAATATCGCCACAATCGTATAACGGACCCGCCCGATACGCTCGCTTGCCTGCCTCATAACATTCCCCCGATCGGCGGCCGCTGTCATCGTCTTCGTCTTAGTTGCCCGACTTGCGACAGCGGTAGCTTGTCGCGGCCGTCGCGTCTCCGCCGACATAGTGGGGATAGAGGGGATAACGGCACATCGGGCGTGACGCTTCGACCTTGAACGCCGGTCCTTCGCTCTCGCGCACCTGAATGAGCATATCCTTCGGCGGGGTTCCTTCGCTGACCCACTTGTCGATGTCCTCGAGGAGGTCATGCGAGGTCGGCACGGCAACACCTGTCGTGAGGCTCGACGCACGGCCGCTGTGAGCGGACGCCGGCGACACATAGAAGCGCATGAACCTGTTCACGGTCGATTTGCCCATTTTGGCAACGACGCTCTCGAAATAGTGCATGCCGACGATCGGGCTCTGTGCGAAATCGCCTGCATTCTCGCGCAGGATCAGCTTTCCACCGCGCTTGTAGAAGCCCGAGAGATCGGGGTTTGTCGAATCCATCAGGTCCGCCACGGCCTTGATGCGTGTCTCGAAATTCTTTGGATCATATGTCCTGACGTCGAAGGACGGGTCGCGGGCGATTACAAAGCGGGCATAATTCCATCCGTACACGACACCCCGCGCGTCAGAGCCGGTTTCGGTCGGGGGCGTACCGGTACTGACCCAGCGAGCGAGGCCGTCCGGACCAGGGGCGATCTCGCTGCCGAAGAGCCGCGGCGGATAGCTGGTGATGCCATTCGGCGTTTCGACCGGAATCGGAGTCGGTTCGTAGACGGTTCGCAGCGTGGCGAGCTGGCCGTCGGACAGGCAGGTGTCGCCCAGATCCTTTCCATCGGGGCAGCGCAACTTTCGCAGCTCCATCTTGGCCGGACAGGCAAGATAGTTGGTGACCACCCCGTCCGCGATGCCATCGAGGGCATCACATGTCGCGTTCACATGATCGGCTATCAGGCGCACCTTTGCTGCATTGATCGACCCAAGGCCGTTCCGCTGGACGGCCCCGAAATTGTAGAAAGTGGTAAACAGACCCGTCCAGTTGATGACCGGCACGACCGAGACAATGCCTTCAAAATTGCCGGGATATCGCTGCGCCATCGTGAGCGCCTCGCGCCCTCCCTCGGAACCGCCCAGGAAGAACCGATATTTCGCTGCCCGACCGTAATGGGTCTCGATGAGAACGGCCGCCACATCGGCGACCTTCTTGTAGGCCTCGAATGCGAAATTACGGAACATCTCGTCGTTGAGCGCGAACCGGGCGACCTCGGGGTCGTCGGCACTTTTCAATTGATGCCCGGAGTCGGTGCCGATCGTGACATATCCCCGTGCGAGCGGCGTCGCTATGCTTGCAGGCTGGTCACGGGCGGGCCCCAGGCCGTCGGTCAACAGCCCGTTGAAGCCGCCGCCCCCCATCTGCAGCGACCGGCTGTTCCACGCGGCGGGGAGGTTGACGCGAAAGCGGATGGGCGATGCGCCACTGGTCCGAGCAGCGATCTCGCCCAGAACGAGGCAATAATGGCGTTTCTCGCCCTGCGGCGTCATGACCGTCCCGGACGTCGCCGAGGTGACAATCGCCGAACCGCTTGAAATGCCAATCTGCGAGGCCGCGATCTGGAGACCGGACAATTGCGCGCAACCCGGGACGACGGGAGGAACCGGCGCTTCGCTCGCCGCAACTTCGGCGGGGGTGGCAACCGCCGCGACCGCCATAAGGGCGGGCCAGATTATGCACTTCGAACGGCTCATCTCATATCCATTTCAACGCTGATTTCGGAAAAACACCAGTCGGACCAGCCCGCCCCTCCGATCGAATGTTCAGACCGGCAATTTCGCGCGCTCGGCAAGCGTCTTGCGGACCAGGAAGCGCTGGAGCTTGCCCGACGCCGTCTTGGGGATCGACGCGACATAGTGAATCTGCCGCGGATAGGCATGCGCGGCAAACTCGCGTTTGACCTTCGTCTGCAACTCCGCCGAAAGCTCTTCGGACGGCTCAAATCCTGCCGCGAGGACGACCGCTGCTTCCAGAACCTCGCCTCGCACGGCATCTTCGACCGCAACAGCGGCGCATTCGAGAACCGCCGGGTGCCTCGTGAGCACCGCCTCGATTTCGACGGGTCCGATCCGGTAGCCGGCCATGATGATCACATCATCGTCGCGCGAGGCGAAATAGAAGAAACCATCTTCGTCCCGCCGACCAATGTCACCGGTGAGATACCATCGCCCGTCGGGGCTAAATTTCTGTGCGCTCTTGTCGGGTTCGCCGATATAGCCATCGAACCAGAATAACGGGCTAGCGCCGATGTCGATCGCAACGCGGCCCAGCTGACCCGGCGCTGCCGGCGCATCGGCGGACTCCTGCAGGATTTCTGCGGTCCATCCGGGCATCGCAACGCCCATGGAGCCCGCGCGCAACTGCGCTTTCAGTTCCGGATGATGGTGATTGTTGATCATCATCCCCGCTTCGGTCTGGCCATAATGATCGCGCACTTCGACCCCCAGTGCCCGGGCAGCCCATTCGTTTACCTCAGGCGTGAGCGGTTCACCGGCGCTCGATGCGCAGCGCAAAGCCAGTTTGCCGAAATCGACGCCGGCATGTTCGAGCGATCGATACACCGTGGGCGCAGCGGCCAAATTGGTGATCCGATAATCTTCGAGAATCCTCGCCGTGGCCTCGGGCGAGAAGCCGCCCGTATAGAGGAAACTCTCCACCCCGGTGATCAGCGAAGCCAGTATGCCGAAATAGAGCCCATAGGCCCATCCAGGATCGGCCGCATTCCAGAAACGGTCGTCCGGGCACAGCCCCAGGCCATATTCTGCATAAATCTGGAAGCTTGCCAGCGCGCGGAGCGGAACGGCGACTCCCTTGGGTCGGCCGGTGGTACCCGAGGTGAATATCTGGATCAGCGCTCCGTCCCCGCCGACAGCCGCCGGCGGTGGGACAGGATCGGTCGATGCCAACAGCGTTTGAAAGTCGGTATCGCCGTCGAGCGGGGCGCCGGTGGTAACGATCTTCCAGCCGGCCGCCCTCGACGTATCGAGTTTTGCGCGCTGGGCCGCGTCGCAGACAATGAGTTTGGCCCCGCTGGCCTCGAGACGAAGCGCGATTTCAGGGGGCGCGAAGGCCGTGAACAGCGGGACATGCACCGCGCCCAAGCGCCAGATCGCCACGAGCGCTATCAGATAGTTTCGGCTTTTGCCCATGAGGGTAGCAACGCAATCGCCCTGCCCGATCCCCATCGCTGCCAGCCCGGCCGCGACGCGCCGCGACTCCCTCTGCAGGTCGCCGTAGCTCAGGACCCTGTCGTCCAGGTCTGCGTCCAGAATATGGTAGGCCGCACGATCGGCGTCATACCGGTCGCAAAGAAGGTGCGCAGCGCTGGCGGAGGAGGCCCCGAAGAGCTTTTTGAGATCATGGACCCGCTTGTCGGGTGTGGAAAGGAACGAGCTGTGCATATGTATCTCCGATCGAACAATCCGGTCCCGATATCCCTTCAGAACTTCAAATTTGCCGACACGAAATAGTTGCGGCCGACAATGTCGCCATAGGTCGATGTGGGATAGGAGGGCAGCTCATCGGTGAAATTGTTCACGCCCGCGCGCAGGGTGTAATTGTCGTTGACCTGATATTCCATCGAGATGTCGTGGCGTGCATTCGACTTTACCTTGAAGACACCATCGGGGGAGTTGGTCACCGTCGAAGTGGAGGTGAGCAGCGCCGAGGGCAGATAGTTCAGGCTGTAGTTCAGCCGGAATGGCCCGTTGCGATAGTGGGCGGCAAAGCGTGCCACCCAGTCCGGCAATTGGATCGTGTCGTCGGTCCGCGTCGTCGTGCCCGCGAACGTGACGGTCTGGAGCGTATTGTGCGTCGCCTGCACGATCAGGTTGAGCGAACCGGGAAGCTTGTCCCAGATCGAGTCCAGGCCGAAGCGATAGTCGATATTGTACGTCTCGGCGTGAAACACCGACTTGCCCGCGTTCACGGTCGACGAAATGCCGGTCACAATGTCGCCGACCCCATTATAGGTGAAGGTGCTGCAAAATTCCGTCGGCTGCGGCGCGGCGTCAAAGCAACTGTTCGCATAATTCTGCGCAGTGAAGAGCGTCAATGCATTGTCGAGCTTGACCCGGATGATATCGGCCGAGATCGACAGACCCGGAATGAAGCGAGGCTGGAAGACAAAACCTGCCGTCATCGTGTCCGCATGCTCATTCTCGAGCGCGGGATTGCCCTGCGTTGTTATCTGAACGGCCGAGATGGTCGTCGCAGTGAATGCGGCCAAGCGGTTCGCCGGCGTATTGGCAGTTCCCGCGGGGAGCGTGGCAAGTCCGAAATCGGGATTGGCCGCAAAGAGCGCGAGGCAGTTGGCGGCGCGGGTTGCCGGATCCGGCCCCTGGCCGATGGTGGTGCGACTGCACGGATTGCGTGCCGCGCCGAGCGAGATGGAGGGCGGCGCCGACACCTGGCCGATGGACGGTGCCCGGAAGTTGCGGCTGATCGTGCCGCGAAGCGTCAGGCCCTCGCCAACCGTCCAGCGCCCGCCCACACTCCAGACCGAGTCCTTTCCGGCGAGCGAATTGTCGACGAAACGGAAGGACGCGTTGAGGTCGATGGCTTCTACGAGAGGCAGCGAGAAGTCGCCCCCGAACAGGGGAATTTCGAGCTCGCCGGCAAACTCGTTGGTGTGAAGCTTCCCGCTCCCCGCCACCTGCGCGGGGGTGAAGAAGATGCCGGCCAGATCGCCTGCTGTTGGCGTGAAGACCGCCTTCTGGCTGCGATGCTCGTAGCTCAGGCTGAACCGCGACTGGCCGCCCGGAAGCTGGAAGAGATCGCCGCTCAACGTCGCAAGCAGGTCATCCTGCGTGTTTTTCACATTCCCGATCGACGCGGCAGTCGAGGCGCCACTTCGTGCATAGATATAGCTCAAGGCCGCTGGATCGGTGATCTCCGCGTCCCCGAAGATGTTGATCGGAACGCAAGCCGGATCGACAGTCGTCGTCGCGTTGATCCGGCAGACGATCTGGCCGGCGCTATTGCGCACGGCATCGGCCGCATTGCGCAGATTCGCCGCGACAATGTTATAGCCTTTGACTTTCGACGTCACCTCGCCGTGCGAGAAGGACACGCCCCAGAAGAATTTCCGGTTTAGCGCTTCAAAGTCGCCATCGACTGCCACGACGCCGTTTAACGTTTCGGTCGTGAAGCGCTGGTCAAGATAATCGGATCCGACGTTGAGCACCTTCGACAGGTATAGCGGCTGCCCCGAGGCAAAAGCCGGGCTGGCAGCGCTGAGCTGCGCAACGGCGCTCGTCGACAGATAGGGATTGGCATTGGTGAACGCGATTGGACGCAGCGCGGGATAGCTCCCGGTCAGTGACGCGGTGTACTGCCCAAAGGAGGAATTGGCCTGCGGATTGATCGAGCTCGTCCGCGCGAAGAGCAGCTCGCCGGAGATCTTGATATGGTCGGTCACATCGAAGCGGCCGATGAGGGTCCCGATTTCGCGGCGCACGCCCGAAACGAGGGTTCCCAGGCGAAGCGCGGCATTGTCGAGATCGCTGCCCACGGTGAAGACCGGCAAACCGGGTACCGGTGTCCCGAGATCGGTCGGAATGACATTGCCATTGTTGTCGAAGGTGAAGCCCAGACCGTTCGAGCGGAGGACGCCGTTGATGTTCGACACCGTCGTGCTGGTGACAACAAGGCCGCTCGGATCGATGAACGGGCTGCGACCGCCAGGCTGCGGGATGCCGGGAATGTAAACCGAACCCGGAATGCCGTTCGAACCGGCCCCCGGTGCCGGATTGGGAGCGACGCCGAAGGACGATGTGCTGTCGGGGCGCTGATAAATCTGGAGAGGCGATGAATCCGAGTAGCTGAACTCGGCCGCGATATTGGCACGCCCGTCGAGGAAGTTGTGGCCAAATGTTCCGCGGATCGAAGGTGTCCGATAATCGCCGCGGCCGGTGAACCCATATTGAGCCTGTAGCTCGACCCCCTCGAAATCCTTCTTCGTAATATAGTTCACGACGCCCGCGATCGCGCCCGAGCCATAGACGGCAGCGCCGCCACCTTGAACGACGTCTACGCGCTGCAGAAGCCCGGTCGGAATGATGTTCGTATCGACGGCCTCGTCGCCCAGCCCCGAAGTGCTCGATACCATGCGGCGGCCATTGAAGAGGGTCAGCGTCCGCGCGGGGCCAAGGTTGAAGATGTTCGGGAATTGCTGACCCGCCACCGCCTGGCCATTCGCCAACGGCGCCCGATTGAAGGTGCGCGAGGGAGCAAGCGACGTGATTTCGTTGAGCGCCTGCCCAACTTGCGTGAACCCCTTTTCGTCGAGAGCGTCTCCACCGATTACGGCGACCGGCGCAGGAGAGGTGGTGTCGGAGGAACGGGCAATGCGCGAGCCGGTGACGATGATCGCGGCTTCGGCGGGCGGCGCGGTTTCCACGTCGACCGTTTCAACGACTTCGGCCGGAGCCTCGGTTTGCGCATGAGCAGCGCCGTGACCGCTGATCAAGGCCGCGACGCTGACCGCGCTGAAGATCACGGCGCGTTGCCGTCTGAAACGCACTGATTTCATCTCAAGTCTCCCTCACCCAATCTCTCGATCGTGCCATCTGATCGTTATCCCGCAGGTCTGATGCGGGCATCGTTCGGCCGTCGTTTGTTTCGTTCCCCCAAGGTGTCACCGAGCGACATCTTCGCGCCAATCTTAATGAGGCATTCAATGATGCAGATGGAGCATCATTCTCCGAGGATGTCATGGAAGCGGCAGCTTCGTCGCCCAGCATGCTGACTGGCTAGATCGCTCCGCGGGCCGTCAACGCCGTCCTGAAGGGCGGCCATGGCAAGACCGTTTCGCGACAAGCGCCGTCGCTTGGGGGCGGACGATCAGATGGCGATGGCCCCCGGCAAGAGCCGGGGAGGCTTCATTCTTCCATATGGCAATAGCGATTTGCCAAATCATAGAGATATGTTATCTCATATCGCGAATCAGCAAATTGGGGGTCGTTTTGAGTTCAGCTTTCGATGCCGCGCGCCTTTGCGCTGCGGCCGCAATGGTTTTCCCCTCCGCCGCTTATGCCCAGACACCGATCGTCGGCAACGCCTCTCAGGCCTTAGATATCGTCGTCACCGCGAGCCGGACGGCAGAGCGGCGCGACGACGTCGCATCTTCGATCGAAGTGGTGAACGACGCACAGCTCGCCAACACCGTCGGCACGACCTTCCTCGACCAGCTCAAGAAGACGGCGAGCATCGACGTCATTCAATATCCGAACGGGCTCGGCGGGATCGGCTTGCGCGGTCTGCGCCCCAGTTTCGAGTTCACGATCAACCCGCAGGTGCTGGTGCTCGTCGACGGCCGCCCGTCGGGTTCGACCAGCTTCACGACGATCGCGCCCGAGAGCATTGCGCGCGTCGAAATTCTCAAAGGCCCCGCCTCCGCGCTCTACGGCGCTTCGGCGGTCGGGGGCGTGGTGAACATCATAACCAGGCGATCGTCGGGTCCGCTCGGCGGCCGGTTCACCCTCGGCGGCGGATCCTTCTCGACGGTGCGGGCGGGCGCGACATTGGGCGGCGATCTCGTCGGGGGCGTCGATTTCGATCTCGACCTCGGATATGTCAATCAGGAGGGCGACTTCCGCATCGGCAACGGCCAGACGCAGATCAACAGCGTCTCGCGGCGTGGATCGGGACGTTTCCGGATCGGCAGCAGCCTGTCCCCGACCGCACGCCTGGACGCGAGCGTGGATTTCGCAAGCCTCGACAATGACGCCCCCGGCCCGCAATCCTATAACCCAAAGACCCCGTCGGGTAACCAGACCGACCGTGTCAGCGGCGACATCCGGCTGGAGCTGACCCCCCCCGACCACGCAATCCGGATCGTCGGATATGCCTCGCGCGAGAATTACGACTATTATACCGCACCCCTCTCTGCCGCGCGCTTTGTGTCGAGCAACACGCGCACCGAATATCGCGGTGCCCAGCTCCAGGACAGCTGGCAAATCCGCCCGGCGCTGCGCCTCACCTATGGCGCCGACTGGCAGCGCGTCGAGGCGGTGCGCCGATCCTTCCTCGCCGACAGGACGCGCAAGGCCCCCTTTTCGCCCAACGAAAGCCGCGAGACGCGCGCGCTGTTCGCGGAGGCGGGACTCGGGCTTTGGGATCAGCGGCTGATCCTGACGGCGGGCGGGCGCTATGACTGGATCAAGGTCCAGACCCATGCGACGCCCTACAAGAGCAATTTCACCCCGGGCGCAGCCAATTTCGGCGTGTTCAACCCGCGCGGCGGCGCGGTGCTGAAGCTGGGCGGCGGGTTTCGCCTGCACGGCACGATCGGGCGGGCATTCGTGCCGCCGCAGGGCAGCGAACTGGCCGGGGAAAATGAGGAGTTCGCCGGCATCCAGCGCCGCGTCACCTACGGCAACCCGGACCTCCAGCCCGAGCGCAACACCAGCTGGGACGCAGGGCTCGGCTTCGGACGCGGCGCGCTGAGCGCCGATGTCACCTATTTCCGGTCGCGCACCCGGAACCGGATCACGACCCAAATCCTCTCCGACACGCCGAGGCTGCGCGAAACGAGCTACATCAATGCCAACCGGTCGCGCATCGAGGGTGTCGAGGGGCAATTCACACTCGACGCCGGCGAAATGCTCGGCTGGACCGCGGACCGGATCACGCTGAACGGCAGCGTTACGCACATCCTCAAGGCCGAGGACGTCACCGGCGGCACGATCAGCCCGATCCGCAACGTCGCCGACTGGAAAGCCACCGGATCGCTGACCCTGTCCAACGGGCGAACGTTGTTCGGCACCGTCACGATGCGCTTCAACGGCAACCGGGTCGACACCGACAACAGTCAGGGGCGGATTTTCACTGGCGGCACGGGCGGCGTTTTCACGCTTGACCGCTTCACCACCGTCGATCTCAGCCTGCGCTGGCAACCCACGACGAAAGACGGCTTCCGCCTCGAAATCGCCAACGCCTTCGACATTACCTATTATGAAAAGGCCGATTACTGGATGCCCGGACGCACTGCCTATCTCCGCTATGTCAGGAGCCTTTGAGCCATGTGGGCAAAGGACGCGCTCGGCGCGATCGCTGACCTGTTGTTCATGCCGGTTGTCATCGGCCTGATCGGGGTCGTCATCTGGACGATGATCGCCGTGGGGCTTTTCCTGCGCAGCTTCATCGGACGCGCACGCGGCCGACGTCCCGCGCGCGATCGCTACCGCGCGGCGATCGACGCGGCTTTGACCGGCAACTCCCATGACGACGAACTCGCCGCGGAAGAAATCGTCGCACGCGCCGAAAGCGACGCGGCGCGCTCGCTCAATTCGGTGCGCTTCGCGATCCGCGTCGGGCCGTCGCTGGGGCTGATGGGCACATTGATCCCGATGGCAACGGCGCTATCGGGGCTGGCGCGCGGCGACCTCCAGGTCCTCGCATCGAACATGGTCATCGCCTTTTCGAGCACCGTGGTCGGGCTTGCGGTCGGCGTCGTCGCCTATCTGGTCGCGATGGTCCGCGAAGGCTGGACGCGTGCCGATCTCGACGCCGTGCGCTTCCATGCCGAGCGGGCGCTGCGGCGCGAGGAAGCATGAGCCGCCGCCGCCCCGTCCGGTTCGCGCGGCGCCGCGACGACGAAGGCTGGCAGGAAGACCCGCTGTCGGGCGTCGCCAACCTGTTCGACATCAGCCTCGCCTTCATCGTCGCGATGGTCGTCGCGCTCTATTCGATGATGGGCGCCCCGTCGCTGCTCGATCCCGACAGTAGCTGGACGATGACGCGCACCGACGCACAGGGGCGGATGGAGATCGTGCGCAAGGACGGCAAGCAAATCCGCGTCGAGAAGGTGAGCGATCGCAAGCTCAGCGGCAATGGCGACCGGCTCGGCGTCGCCTATCGCCTGCCCGGCGGCAAGGTTGTCTATGTTCCCGAAGCGGAAGCGGCAGCCGGGAAGACGCGATAATGCTGCGCGCCATCGCCCTGCTTCTACTCGTTCTTGCGACGATCCTGCCGGCACGGGCCGAAGAGGCGAAGCCGCGCATCGCCTTTGTCTCGATCCACATCGCCGAAATGCCGACGATCGCCAAGGCCGGCGCGAAGCGTACCGAAGACCAGGTGTCGGTCGATTTCTTCGGGCTCGGCGGCGGGCTGCTGCCCAGCATCGAGGGCGTCGATCTCGGGCGCTACGACCTTGTGCTGCTTGATGCGGCCGGGCCGCGGCTGCTCAATTTCACTGCGCAGATCGAGGCCACCAAGCGCCGCACAAAAATGCTCGCCGTCGGACCCGGCACGCCGATCGCGGGCAATATCGACCCGGCTCTTCATCCCGATATCGCGCGCTACTGGACCAACGCGACCGAGGAAAATTATGCGGGGCTGTTCGCTTATGCCGCCGCGCGGCTGCTCGGGCGCCGTATCGCTATTCCCCCGCCGGTCGAATATCCGCCGCTGGCGCTCTGGCACCCCGAGGCACCCGCGCCCTTCGCCTCGCCGCAAACCTATCTAGACTGGGAAACTGCACGACTTCCGAACGGTGCGAACCGCCCCAGGATCGGGCTGCTCTTCTATCGCAGCCTTGTGCTCGCCGACAATGCGCAGATGATCACCGCGCTGATTCGTGAAATCGAGCGGCAGGGCGGACTGCCGGTGCCCGTCTGGCGCGAGGGTGGCCGCGATCTCGCATCGTCGCTCCTTGGCGATACCCGGCTCGACGCGCTGATCCTCTGCGCGAACCGGATCGACTATGCCTCGGCCGACGCCGGTGTCGCCGAAGCCGAGCGGCTCGGCGTGGCGCCGCTCATGTGCGCGACCGACTATCGCCGCGATGCCGAAGCCTGGGCGAAAAGCCTCGGCGGGTTCGCTCCAGCCTCGACTGGTGAGCTCGCGATGAGCGAACTCGACGGCATCGTCGAACCGATGGTCGTCGCGGCGCGCGAGCGCGCGCCTGACGGCACGGCCCGCTACGAGCCCATCGTGCAGCAAATCAGCTGGCGCGTCGCCCGCGCGATGGCATGGACCCGGCTCCGCCGGCTGCCCAACGCGACGAAGCACATCGTCATCAGCTATCATAATGAAGAACCGGGCAAGGCCGACGTCGGCAGCGACCCCGATTCCTATATGGATGCGCAAGGCAGCATGGTCGCATTGCTCCACCGCCTGAAGGCGGAGGGATATGATACCGGAACAGGGCCAATCCCCGATCCCGCCGAACTCGCGCAGCGACTGGCCGACGAAGCGACCAATGTCGCGGCAACCGACGCCGCGGGGCTGCGCGAACGCATCGCGCAGGGCGCGATCACCATCCCGCTCGCGCGCTATCGCAGCTGGTATGCGGCCCTGCCCGAAGCGCTGCGGCAGGATGTCGAACGGATATGGGGCCCACCACCGGGCGATATCATGGCCATCGACGGGCAATTGGTCATTCCCGCCCTTCATTTCGGCAAGATCACGCTTGCCGCCCATCCGCTCTGGGGCCCGCAAACGGGCGGCAAGGCGCTAGCGGAAATTGGCGCGCTGCCTCCGCATCATCAATATCTCGCCTTCTACCTCTGGATGCAGCATCAGGGGCGAACCGACGCTTACGTACCGCTCTTCACCCAATTGTCGCTCATGCCAGGAAAGCAGGAAGGCCCCGCGGCCGCCGATGCGGTCGGGCTGTTGATCGGCGCGCTGCCGCACATCCAGCCGCTCCCGCTGCAAGCCAATGGCGGCGTCGGCAACAAGCGGCGGACGCAGGCGGTGACGATCGGCTTCATGCCACAGTTCGCGCGCGCTGGCCTTCCTCCGCATCTCGGGGCCATCCGCTCTTTGCTGGAGGCGGAGCCGGTCGATCCGGCTGCGCTGCGCGCCGCCGCGATCGAGGCTGGCCTCGACGGGGCATTGGGCCTCGATCCGGCGACGGCGCCAATCGACCGGCTCCGACCGGCGCTGGATCGATATCTCGCCGAGGCCGAAGCGGTGCCTATTCCGCTCGGCGGCCATATCCTTGGCCAGGCGCCCGCCGCCGATGTGCAGGCGCGGATGGTCCAGGCGATGCTGGGGGTCGGCGCGACACCGCCCGATCTGGACGATGTCCGCCGCGCCATCGCCGGGCAAGCTGGCGCGCTCGATCCGGCCACCACCACGCAGGCCCGCGACTATGCCGAGCGGATCGCGAGCGCACCGCGCGAAATGGATACGGTCATCGCGGCGCTGGCGGGCGCCTATGTACCGCCCGGACCAATGCGCGATGCGATCCGCAACCCGGACGCGCTGCCCGCCGGGCGCAATCCCTATACGCTCGACGTTCGCGCGGTGCCGACCGAAGAGGCATGGCAAACTGGCGTGAAGCTGGCCGACGACCTGCTCGCCGACTATCGCACCAGGCACGGCCGACCACCACGCAAGGTCGCGTTCGTGCTGTGGTCGAATGAAACCGCGCAAAATGGCGGGACGAACGAAGCGCAGATATTCCATCTGCTCGGCGTCCGCCCGCTTCGCGACGCGCGCGGCAAGGTCGTCGATGTCGCACTGACCGACCGTGCGGCGCTTGGCCGCGCGCGGGTCGATGTGCTGGTGACGACGTCGGGCACCTATCGCGATCATTTCGGCGAGAAGCTTTCGTTGATCGCGAAGGCGGTCAAACTGGCCGCTGCCGCCGACGAGCCCGACAATCCCGTCCGCGCCGAAACCCGCGCCCGCATCGCCGCGCTCGAAGCGCAGGGCATCGAGCGGCAGCAGGCCGAAAAGCGCGCGCTACGCCGCATCTTTTCTACCGCACCCGGCGCCTATTCGCCGTCGACGCAATTTGCCAATCGCGAAGGTTGGAGCAAGCCGGAATTGAACCGGCTTTATCGGGCCCGCATCGGCCATGCTTATGGCGACGAGGGTGAAGGCGAGCCCGACGGCGCCGCCTTCAACGCCAACCTCGGCGGTGTCGATGCCGCGGTCTTCAGCCGCACTTCGAGCGCCTATGGCCTGCTTGATACGCCGATGCCCGCCGCCTATCTCGGCGGTCTGTCGATGGCGGTGCGCGAGGCGAGCGGACGCACGATCGATGCCTATATCGCCAACGAACAGACGCCAGGCCAGCCCCGGCTCGAAACGCTCGATCGCTTTTATGGCCGCGAGCGCGACAGCCGCTACCTCAATCCGGCGTGGATCAGGGCGATGCAGGCGAGCGGCTATAATGGCGCGCGCTACATGACCGACCTCACCGACTCGCTGTCGCTCTGGGAGCAGATGCGCCCCGAGCTGGTGACAGACCGCGATTGGGAAGCGGTCCGCGACGTCTATTTGCGCGATCGCTACGATCTGGGGATGGACCGCTTTTTCGCCGATCATAATCCCGCCGCGCGCAGCAAGTTGATCGCCACGATGCGCGACGCCATCGATCGCGGCGACTGGAACGCGGATGCCCAAACTCGCGCCGAGTTGGCGCGGCTGGCGGCGGTTGGCGCGCGGGCCTTGTCCCGCCCGCAAACGATGTTTGGGGCAGCCCGTAAGGCAGGAAGAATCGGGCACAATTCCGCACCGGGTCGTCCGGGAAAGCAAGCCGTAGCCAAGGCCGGGCGCCGATCGGCTCAAGCACCGATATCCGGGTACGAGCTCGTTGCCACCGCCACCCTCAAATTGACGTCGTCCCGCCAGGCCCCGCCCTTCTCGATCGCGGCCATCATCGCTCTATTTCTGGTTCTCGTCGTCAGCGGCGCGGCGTCGACGCCAAGGTGGTAGGCTTTCGTCGAATCGCTGAACTGGCTGCCAGTCGATCATGGCCGCGAGGCGCCTGTCGGCATTTCGGCCGAGGTCCGGAATAGCCGACATTGCGCACCTGCCACAGGTTGCGGACAAGATTCTCGCATCTTAGACCCGGCATTGGATAATCCGGAGGTAATTTGGTGTTTCTCATTTCGGCTGCCGCCTTGATACTTGCTGAACCCGTGCCTCCGCCGCCCACGGCGGCACATGAAACCCCGGACAGGCGAAACCCGCTGACCAACTCCGACCGCGTGGTCGTGACCTGTCGTGACGGAGGGATTGTCGGAGCGGAGTTTGTCCGCGAACGTCAGAGCGTCACGGTGGTCGGGATCGCCGGTTTTTCCCGCGCGCTATCCGACCACCAGCGCAAAATCGTCGATGCCGCTCTCCAGCCTCTCAGGTCGCTGGACCGGGTTGAAATCATCTGCAACGGGCGCGACAGCGCGATCATCCGGGTTCTTGGCGCCTTTGTCGACGTCGAGCGCCAAATGTATCAGCAGACGGTCGTCATCGTCTGGGAAAGCTCGGGCATGCTGGGCACAGAGCGGCGTGCCATTCCGGAAATGAAGTTGGAACCACGCGCGCTTTAAGGCCGCCCACGCTCTCCCATCTCATGTCGTTAGGCTGGCAAGGCAGTGACCAGATGTGGCCGATTTCGAACAGGCAGGTTTCAGGCAGAAAACGTCGGAAGCGAGGATTCGCCATCGCCGAGCCGCTTCAATCCGGCGCGGCGTTCTTGTCCATAACCTCGCAAGGTATTCGCATTCCCTCGAGCGCGGCAGGAAACCCGCAATAGATTGCCGAGTGGATCACCAGTTCCCGTAACTCGTCGTTCGACAAGCCGTTGTTCGCGGCCCCGACGAAATGGGACTTGAGCTCGGCACTCCGGTTCAGGGCAAGGAGCATCGAAACCGTCGCGATCGACCGGGACCGACGATCCAAGCCTTCGCGGGTCCACACTTCGGCCCACGCCATCTCCGTCGCGAGGCGCTGGAGATCATATGCGAAGTCGGCCGGCCCGGGCATGGAGGATGCGACCCGCGCCGCGCCCATGACTTCGCGGCGCACCTTGAGGCCACGCGTTAGCCGGTCATCAGTTCGCATCAAGATCCTCCTCCAGGCCGTGGAACGACGGGCCGCGATTGCTGACAGAGAGCATCCGGATCGTCCGTCTCGCTCTGAATGACGGCGCGCTGACCTATTTGCTTTTTCTGAAGCTCGGGCTTGGCATATCTGGCGACTTCGCCGAGTTGATTACCCTGCCCCGCCTGTTCCCGAAAGATGGAAAGGTCCGGATTCACGTCGATATGCCCGCCGAAGTCCAGGAACATCTGGTCGATCGCGGGTTCACTCTTGATCCGACAAGATATGATCTCGGAAAACATCTGGCGATCGTCAATCTGGTGGAAGAGGTCGAACCCGGCCTGTTCCATAGCGGAGCAGATCCTTCGGGCGACGGCGGCGCTTTCTAGCGGGTTCAGCAAGGATCGCCGGACTGTATGAGCACGGATGATTCAATCCCGCTGGATCTTGTCGTGTGTCGGACCACCATCCCCAAGCACTTCACTGGAGAAGCATGACGATTTTTCGGTCCAACGCGTCGAGGTGATACTTTTGTTTCATAAATGCGGCTTCAGAACGCCTTAATTGGTTGGCGCCGATAAATGCGCCGTCCGCTGTATCGCGCGCCCTCACTCGGCAACGATGAAAATTCAAGTTGCCGGAATGCTGATGATACCGACATTGTCCTCGATGCGGATTTTGGTGCCGTAGACGGCCGACGCCTTGGCTATTCCGTCAAGGATTTCTCGTCCCTGCTCGGCGTTTGCTGGCCGCGGATGACCGTTGCGATAGTCCTTGGCGGCCTCTCGCAATTCGATCGGTATGAGACGGATTTCGCTCGGGCGTCCACCGCGTGTATGGATCACTGCGATGACGCTTCCGAACATTTCGTGGGCCCGGTATCGCGCGAACTGGTGATCGATAATGTCTCGCGGGATCGAAGCGCGCGGGTCGACATCAAGTTGTTCGTAGCGCTCGAGGTTGGGCGTCGATAGTTCGTACATCGAATAGAAGAAGGGATTGATCCCGTAGAAGATCGGGAAACCCTTGTAAATTTCGATGCCGCGGCGCTCGGGTTCGGTGTGGCTTGCAATGACGATATCTGCGCCGGCATCGATGGCATCGCGATAGAATTTCGTGAAAAGCCGCGGTTCTTCATGAGAATGGACATAGAGCACGGCCAGATCGGAAACATCCTTGGCGAAGCGCAGGGCGCGAAGCTGGTTGTAGTGATCATATTCGTTGTAGCTCTTGTCCTTATTCAGGCGAAGCGCATTCACGCCCGCCCGCGATCGCGTGAACCCGACCCCGTCGGAGGCCATGCCTCCGGCGTGATTCAAGGTCGTGGTCACGCCAACGAACGAGACCCTGCCGAAGCGCGTATTCACATAGGCCGGAGCCTGCGCAAACGCCCGGGTGATGCCATAACCCATCGTCTCGATGCCCGCCTCGTTGAGCAAATGCTGCATTTGTTCCAGAGCGGGCGGGCTCCAGTCGCCTGCATGGTTGAAAGCCATGCTCAGGACATCGAACCCCATTTGCGCATATTCCTTGGCGATCACGGGCGGCTTCGAAGGTTGGCTCGTTCCGCCTTCCGGATAGATTCCGGGCGTACGGAGGTCGAAAACCGGAGTCTCCGCATTGGCGACCGCCACGCTGGCGTTTCGCAAGATGTCGACCAATTTGGCAAATTCAGGATCTTCGAGGCCCATGACCGGAATTTCAGGTCCGACAAGATCGCCGACAGCCGCAAGCGTAAAGCCATCGGCGATCGTGCCGGCCTTACGCTTCGCGGGTATCTGGTCGGCGGGATTTGGTTTGAAGGTGGCGATGGTCTGCGCGCTGGTGCGAGGAATCAACACGCTCGGAAATGCCAGACCGGCAACCAGCGCGCCGGCAGCGAGCATCCGGCAAAGCCGCGGTTGCCGCATTCTCGCCATCTTGGATCGCATCCGGGTATCAGGACTGGTCATCGCAATATATCCTTCTTCACAATATTCGAACTTGGTGGTCCGGACCGGCCATTAACCTCGCCGCACCGACGGCCGACATGCCCTGCACCATGTCGTAGCCCCCGGCAGCGCCTCCCGCCGCGCGGCAGCCCTACAGGGAGTTTTTGAAGATCCGACCGTCCTTCATGATGAGCCGCAGGCTGGTTTCGGGGGTCAGGAAGCTTGCCAGCGACGGAATTTCCTTGGCGTCGACCACAAGGATGTCAGCATAGGCGCCTCGTTCGATCCGGCCCACCGGTCCCTCGGGATAAGGGTTGCGCGGCCCCGACATCGCCAAAAGCGCACCATTTTCGCTCGTTGCCATCCGCAGCCCGCCGGCAGCATCATACCAGCGCGACAAGGCTGCAAGCCGCGTGCTTTGCTTGGCCGCCCCCTCGGGATTCATCGTGTAGTCGGTGCCATATGCCACGCGGATGCCGAAACGCTGAGCCAGGCGATACGCCCGGTCGGTGCCTTCAAGGACCGACTGAAGCTTCCTGGTCTGCCGCGGATCCTGAAGTTCGGTGGTCTTGAGCGGCACAAACGGCTGGAGGGACCACCAGACGCCGCGGTCGCGCATGAGCTTGGCGGTCGCCTCTTCCGCCAGATGGCCATGTTCGATGCATTTTACGCCGGCGTTTATTGCGCGTTCCATGGCGCGCGGTGAGTAGGCATGCACGGTGACATAAGTCCCCCAGTCCGCAGCGCATTCGACTGCGGCCCGCAGTTCTTCGGAGCTGTATTGCAACGAATCCAGGGGATCGCGCAGCGAAATGATACCGCCACCCGCCATCACCTTGATCTGCGAGGCACCCAGGAACAGCTGTTCACGAACTTTGCGGCGCACGGCATCCACGCCATCCGCAATCACAGACAGATAATTGGCCCTCTCCCGGGCATCGCCGGAGTAGGCGCTGAGCTCGTTGGGCTCGCGAAAGTCACCATGGCCGGACGTTTGCGAAACCGCGAGTCCGGACGGAAAAATCCGGGGGCCGGCGATCGCGCCGCGATCGATCGCGTCCTTGAGAGCGAAGCTCAATCCCGCCACGTCGCGCACCGTGGTATAGCCGCGCATGATGGCCGCCTCCATGTCCTCAGCGGCGTTGAGGACGAGCGCATCGAGCGTTATCGCCCCCGCGCGCTCATGCGGCAGCGTGGCGAACATGCTATGATAATGGGCGTCGATGAGGCCCGGCATCAGCACCCGGCCGCCGCAATCGATGATCGTCGCGTCGGCTGGCGGGGCGACCGCCGCCGCCTCGATCGCCAGAATCGACGCCTGGCGCACGAACAGCTGCTTGCCGTCGTGGAGACTCGTGTTCACACCGTCGAACAGCCGGAAGTTGCGAAAGGCGATGGTCGCTCCCGGTCGATCGGGGACATGGGCCATGCTGCTGCCGCCGCGCAGGCCGCACGCGGCAAGCGCCGTCAAACCGCCACGTACGAAAGCTCTTCGATCGAGTCTTCCTTCAGTCATGAGTCTGTTCCTTCTCGCCGGAATGCCGGGCGCGCTACCATGTCGGCGGACGCTCCGCGGCACGCAGTGATCGTCGTGGTCACGCACCGGGCGCCGATCACGACCGCAAGGCCGCGCTCGCGGCCAACGAACGACGCCCCCCTCCCGGACAATTGATCGAACGACAGTGTCCGCCGTCCGAGCCGCGCGGCCCAAAAGGGAATGAGGCTGCTCAACGCGGAGCCGGTGCCGGGGTCTTCATTCTCCCCGATGCTGAAACCCGGGCAAAAGAAGCGGAAAGCGATCTTGTCCGCGCCGGCCGGCGCCGTGGCGATGATCCCGACATCGCCCAAGGCCCGCATGCGGTCGAAATCGGGCGCGAGGGCCGCGAGTTCGTCAACGCCGTCATAGAGCAGGAGCCAGTCCCGATCGCCCTTGAAGCATTTTCGCGGCCCCGTCTTCAATGCGGCTTGGAGCTCGGCCGGGACGGCATGTGCGGCGACCGCCCAGGCCGGAGCATGCATTTCGAGCAACGCCCCGCCGCGCCTGAACGCGAAGCGGCCCGAGACCGCCTCGAAAGAAAATGTCGCCAGCGCCGCTTCTTCGCTGGTCAGGACATGCGCCGCGGCGAAGGTCGCGTGGCCGCATACGCTGCGCACCTCGCGTCCGCCGCGGCTGAACCATCGCAGCGGAAAAATGCCATCGACAGCGGGCAGGACAAAAGCTGTCACCGAAGGGCCCGAGGTCATTGCAATCGAGCGGAGGCGATCGTCGGACGGCCATTCGTCGAGCAGGCATACGGCTGCCGGATTTCCGCCTGCTACCGAGGCGGTGAACGCATTGACCCTGTAGATATGTGCCGCGCCCGTCACGATGCTCACCCCACGCGCCGGACCGACGGCAGTTCGGCGTCGAGGGCAAGTTGCGCCGCCGCCAGGTCCGGAAGCGCAAAACCGACGGCTTTGAAGATGGTGATGTCGCCCGGGCCGCGCGTCGGAGGAGCCGTCACGAGGCTCCGGAGATCCCCGGCGATGTCCTCCGGCGCCAACAGCCCTGTTGCAATGGGCTGCGTCAGATCGCCGGCCTCGACGATCGCAGCCGGCGTGTCGATCCAGACAGCAGTGGCACGCTTGATCGCGGCATCGTCGATTTCGCGCATATTGGGCCGGAATCCGCCCACAAGATCGAGATGGACACCGGGGCGGATCCAGCTGCCGTCGAAGAGCGGGCTCGACGAAGAGGTCGCGGTCACGATCATGTCGGCCGCCCTCACCGATCGTTCGAGATTCTCGCTGAGTCGGCATTCGACGCCTTTGGCATTCAACCGTTCGACCATCGCGGCGGCACGCGCCGCCGTGCGGCCATAGACCTCGATCAGCGAGAAGCGTCCGCTCGCCTGATGCGCCTCGGCCAGCTGCTCGGCAACCGGACCGGTCCCCAGAACGAGCAACGTGGATGCATCGGGGCGCAACAGGAAGCGGGCGGCCAGTGCCGATACCGCTCCGGTCCTCCGCTGGGTCAGTTCTTCGCCATCGAGGCTGGCGAGGATTTCGGCCGACCGGGCATCCATAAGCAGATAATTCGCGCCATGCGACGCGAGGCCATGGTCGCCATTGTCGGGCCAGAATGTGACGATCTTGACACCAAGGACCTGGCTCCCGTGCCAACCGGGCATGACAAGCAGCGTGCCCCCGCCCCCTTGGCTTCCACCCTCCATATCGAATGCGAGGCGCTGCGGACCAATGATCTCCTGTTCGGCCAACCGTTGCCGGATCGCTTCGATCAGATCGGGCCAAGGAAGGCGCGCACGCACATCTTCCCGCTTCAGGACAATCATCATCTACTCCTTGTAAAGCACTGATAAGACACAAGAAACTTTGGATTCCTCGTCACCAGACCGGCTTGCAAGGGTGTATTTCCGGAGCAGAAGGATCGCGGCGATGGCCAGCAACAAGGGCCCGAAAGCAAAACCGAACTTGATGAGGGTGGGCTCGGTCGTCGCGGCGGACGGCCGCGGCGCGGATTGGTGACCGATGAGATCGAGATACACGCCCACGAGAAACGCCCCCAGCGCCATCCCGGTTTGCTGGACGCAGATCCAGGCACCGTAAATCGTGCCTTCACGGCGTAGCCCGCTGATCTCCGCATCATGGTCGACGGTATCGGGCACCATTGCGCCCGGGAGCAGGAACAGCCCCGCCATCGACGCGCCCACGAGCATCATGAAGGGAATCAGCGGCCAGAAATGCCCCGGCGACAGGAGGAACGACAAGGCGAACGCCACGCTCGCGCACGCGAATGCAACGCTGTAGGCGGCGCGCTTGCCGATGCGCTGTGCGATCTTGCTCCAGACCGGAGTCATGACGATCGCGGTCAGCGATCCTATGGGATAAAGGACTCCCATGACGGCGCCATCCTGCTGCAGCACGATCGTCAGCAGATAGATAAGCATCGCGCTGTAGAAAGCGTCGATGGCGGAGCTGAACAGAAACGCCCCGGACAGATAAGCCAGAGGCTTGTTGCTCAGCAGGGTGCGTAGCTGGGTTCGCCAGTCTACCGTGTGCCGTTCGATATTCGTGGAGGGCGCTTTGGCCGTCGAGAAAAATGCCACCAGGCCCGAAAGCGAAATGAGCGTTCCCGCCAGGATACCCACCCACCGGTGCCCTGTGACGGCGTCAGGCGCCGCGGAAACCAGAAGCGGGCTCACCATGACTGCCAGCAAAACGGACAGCCGCGCGGCGATTTCCTTGTAGCCTACAAGCGACAAGCGCTCGCGGCTGTCCATGGTCATTTCGGCTGCCATCGCCGAATAGGGAACATGGTAAAGGCTGAGACTGCTGTTGACGAGGAAATAGGCGACGCCGAACCATGCCGATTTGGCGGCCACGCTCCAGTCGCCCGGAATCCAGAACAGCGCGGCGAAGGACGCGCCCCACAACACCGAGCCCGCAAGAAGGAACGGGCGCCGCCGGCCCCAACGCGTTTTGACGCGGTCGGAAATCGCGCCCATCAGCGGATCGGTAATGATGTTCCAGATGCGCGGGACAAGCAGCAATGTGCCAGCCAGCGCCGCGGGAATATGCTGCACGTCGGTGAGATAGAAGAGCAGGAATATGCTGACGATCGCCATATGGCAGGCGATCGCGAACTCGCCGATGGCCCATCCGAGTTTCACGCCGAATGGAAGCACTTTGGCGGCGATAGCCTTCACTGGCGGCACGTCGCGGCGGGCGCATCCGGATCACGCTCCCATTGCGGTGTGGCGACCGCCTCGCCGCGGGGCAGATAGGAAATGGTGAGCTCCTCCGAGCCGCGGCGTACGGGGTAGGTCAGCTTGAAGGTCTGACTGCTCGCCGCGAAGTCCTGCGGGACGGGCCTCACGAGCCGGTCGCCGTTGCGCAATCCAGCCTTCTCGGCTTCCGATCCGGCTACCAGCCCCCGAACGATCCGGTCCTTCTCGACCAGCACTTCGGGATCGAAGCCCAGTTCGTAGCGCCGGAGCATCTTCGAGGTCCGCCTGAAACAGGGGCCGAAGACATCGCCGCCGGGCAGTTGCAGTTTCCCGGCCAGCATATCCCGGAAATCGGTCACCGCGGCGGCGCCGAGTTCTGCGGAAACCACGCTTTCCCAGTCGGCGGCGGTGAGCGTGCCCTTCGCCTTCTCGCGCTCTTTCAGCACGAGCATGAGATCGTCGAGCGAACGCTTGCCCGCCGACCGCTTGCGAATAGCCTGGTCAACCAGCGCGAAATAGAAGGCGCCGCGATCATAGGCGAGCATGCGGATACGCGTATCGGCCCAGAAATTCTTCGCAACCTCGTCGTTCGACAGATGCGCCTTGATGCTGGTGTAATAGCGCATCGCCGACATGTTCACCTGCGACAGCAGATAGTCGGAACCGCTCAACCCGAAGCGGTGCGGAAGCGTCCAGCCATAGAAGACGGCGGTTCCTTCGTTGAACCAGGACCCGCTCATCGTCCCGGGCGCGGCCTCGATCTGCGGTTGAAACGTATGGTACATTTCATGGGCAAGGACAAATTTCAGCCACTCGTCCTCATTGGCCGGCCACTCGTCCTTGTAGGTCAGAACGAACGATCGATACTGGCCGACGCCGCCCCCGCCGTTCAGCGGATTATATCTTACGAATACGGAATAGGGCTCCTCGGGCGAGCGCTTGTAGAGCTGGCTGTAATGGTCGTAGAGCGATTGCGTCCACTGCATGAGCGGTTCGCCGGGCACCGGCAGCGATCCCTGCCAGGCGGCATTGAAGCCCTTGGCGCCTCCGGGCGACGGGAAGGTTCCGATCCGCCCCGCCATGAAGAAGGATGAGCGGATTGCCTCGAGACCGACGCCATTGCGAGGCGCGACATCGCCGGGGCCGAAACTGCTCAGCGCCTTGCTGCCGGCCGGGAACGCCGAAAGGTCCCACTTGAGGGAGAAGCGAAAGGCGTCGGCCCCCGGAGGAAGCAACAGGAATGTCGATGCGCTTCCCGAAACGGCGTTATCGTCCGCGCGCATTTCGACCGGCGTTCCCGCTCCCCTCACTCCCGTCAGGCCGGCCGCCGGGACGCGATACTTGAGGACGAGCGTTCCGCGCACCGCGCGGCGCGCGGACCAGACGCGAAATCCGGACGCGTCGTCGCCCCTGTCTTCTGCGGCAAGAGAGAGAGATCCAAGGTCATCGCGCGCATCGAGCCCCGCCAGCGTCGTGGCGGCGGTCAGAACATTTCCCGAAACCAGCGGAAGCTGGACGACAGGCGAACCGGCCTCGATCGAACGTGCCGCGATGCTGATCGTGGCTTCGACTTCGTCGGCCTCACCGTCGGCAGCAACAATCGGCTTCAGGCCCACCGACAGGGAAGGCAGGCGTTCCGCCTCCCCTGCCGTGCCTCCCACCGGGCTCGCCGCCGAAGCGCAGACCGCCGCGGAGACGGCCATCGAGCCGCCCAGGATATATCGGGCACGAACCATTCCGCGTTGCAAAAGCGCCTGCATCTACTCACCTCCGCCCGAACCGGGATTATTAGAACGTCTTGTTGATGCCCACGCCGAATGTACGCGGCTGGGTGATGGCGGCACGGAAGAAATCGCCTGCTTCCTCGGAATTGAGGATGCCCCTGGTATCTCCCAGGTTGCGGACGAAGAAATTGATCTCCAACCCGTTCGCGGAGGTGAGGCCGGCTCGAAGGTCGATGGTTTCATAGGCTGGCAGCGTGAGCCGCTGCGTATCGAGAGCAAAGCCGCTGACGCGCTTGTCCTGCATCTGCAAGTTCACGCCGACATTCGCGTCCCAATTGCCGGAAACGGCGAAATTATAACTCGCGTCGATGCCCATCGCCCATTTCGGGACATAGGGAATAGGATCGCCGGCCTGGGCGCTGAGCGCCGGGGCCGCGTCGATCAGCCGTGCCTTTGTGTAGCCGGCATTGTAACGGACGACAAAGCCCGCGGTCGGGCGCAGCACCGCCTCGAGTTCGACACCCTCGCTGCGCGCCCGTCCGCCGTTGGAAAGGAGATTGAAGCCCGATACGAGCTGGGTCAGCTGGATATCGTCCCAGTCGATCCGGAACGCAGCGAGATTGACGGTAACCGCACCATTCGCCCACTGCGTCTTCAGACCCGCTTCATAATTCCAGACGCGATCGGGAAGGAACTGCGAGGCCAGACCCGGGGGGATCGCCACCGGCGGGAAATTACGCGGGCCGCCTGGACGATATCCGCTGGCGACACGCACATAGAGCATCTTGCTCGGCGCGAAGTGAAGCCGTGCATTGGCGAGATAGGTCGTCACCTTGTCGGACGAATGATTATCGACGACGCTCGTTCCGTTCGGGTTGGACGGGTTGCCGAAAACGCCCGAACGGCGGAACTGCACATCCTGCTCATTCTTGCTGTAGCGCGCCCCGAGCGTGATATCGAGGAGCGGAGAGACGATGTAGGTGATGTTGCCGAATGCGGCATATTCCCGGTAGTCGGAGAGCTGATTGTTCCGCAGGGCCCGCGCGAAGGGCGACGTCGACGACACGACGCCATTGGCATCGGTGACGCTCAAGCTTTGGAGATAGCCGCTGTCCTCGTGCGTATAGAAGCCCCCGATGACGAAGCTGAGCGGCTTGTCGGCGTCGGAGGCGAGCCTCACCTCCTCTGTGAACTTCTTCGTCGTCGACCTGGCATCGAACGTCAGCGGATCGGTGGTGCCCAGGAGCGGCTGGAAATCCGGCGAGGAGTCACGGCGATAAAGATTACGCGAATAGGCGTAGCTGGTAATCGAGGACAGGTTCAGCGATCCGATGTCGTACGACACCGTCCCGGAGACGATATGGAACCGCGACCTGGTGGGCTCGTCGACCAGCGCCTGTTGGGTGAGATCGCCGAAAACCGGCTTCGCATTCCGGTCGATCGTGGTGTAACCCGCGCCGTCGGCGCTGATATTCTGGTACAGGTAATTCAGCTTGAACGAGAGTGCATCGGTCGGCTGGAACAAGGCCGCCACGCGCCCGCTCGTGGTCCGGATATCGTTGACGTCCTTCTTGCCGCGGCCGACATTGTCGATCCAGCCCGCATCGCGGCGGTAGCTGCCCGATGCCCGGATAGCGAGCTTGCCCTCGACGACCGGTAGGTTGATGCGGCCGCCAAGCAGATAGGATTCGTCTCCCTTGGTCACCGAAGCCTGGGCGCGACCGCCAGCCTCCGCCTCTTCGAGGTTCGGCGCCCGGGTGACGAACTTGAGGAGGCCACCAAGCGTGTTGGCGCCATAGAGCGTGCCCTGCGGACCGCGCAGGATTTCGACGCGCTCAAGGTCATAGGGGTCGATATCGGGCGTGAGGAGCGCGCCGACCGAGAAAACGGTCGAGGAACCCACGGGCGTGTCGTCGATATAGATGCCAACGCTCGACCCAGCCTGGCTCGACCCGGAGCTGATACCGCGCAACACAAGCGAATTGCGGCCCGGGTAACCGGTCGGCTTGAGCGTGGCGCCGGGCGTGCTGCTCAAAATCTCGTTAAGCCGGCCAGCCCCCGCCTGCTCCAGAGCTTCACCGGAGACTGCCGAGACGGCGCTCGGGACCTGCTGCAGCGGCTCCGAGCGCTTGCTCGCGGTCACGACGATATCCTCGGGCAGCGCATCGTTTCTCGCCGTCTGGGCCGATGCCGGCACGGCGGTCAATGCGACGACGGCTGCGCCCAGGCTCAGGTGAAGACGGCCCTTGATCATACGAGTCATATGTTGCTCCCTTTCCCTTTATACGTTTTTACGTATCATAGTACTCAATGAGGTCAATATAGGAAATCTTTTGGCCCCCCTCGGCCATCATTGGGGCACGACACAGCCCGAAATTGAGGGGTTTTCAGACGGGCAACTTTCATGGATGATAGCTGACGATAGATTTCTTAAAGGAAATAATGCGTTGGCGGAGCGGAATGTGAAAGCGAAACGGGCTGCAAATCCCGAAAAAAACACGCGTAGCCAAGGCTCCGCTATCGCTTCGATCCTCAAGACATTGCGGACGCGTGCCGGTTTGACGACCAGCAAGCTCGCGGAGCGCAGCGACGTTTCGATGTCGACGATATCGAAGATCGAAAGCGGCCAGCTATCGCCAGGCTATGAGACGATCCTCCGATTGTCGCTGGGGCTGGAGGTCGACGTCGCCGAATTGTTCAACCCGTCGCCGCGCGGCCTGTCCAGCGGCCGGCGCGGCGTGACGCGGCGAGGTCAGGGGATGATCCTCGAGTCTCCGCGATATATCTACGAAGCGCTCGCCGCCGATGTATCGAACAAGGAATTTCTTCCGCTCTTCACGATCATCAAACCCGGCGGCCAGTTCGATCCGCTCGATATGCCCGCGCACGAGGGCGAAGAATTCGTCTATGTCTGCAGCGGCGAAGTCACGCTCCACAGCGAGCATTATGAGCCGCTGGTCCTCGAACCCGGCGACAGCGTCTATTTCGACAGCCGCGGCGGACATGTTCTCGTCGGCTCGGAAACCGAGGAAACGAGGATCCTGTGGATATGCTCGCATCGCGACGCGCTCCGCGTAGCCCATGATAGCGCGGAACCTTTCAGCTGAACCGCACCGGCCCCACGCGTTGACGATCCCGGCGGGCCCTGTCGCAATCGTGGCCCACCCTTTGCCGAACTTGTTTCGAAAAAAGAGGAAATGCGAAAATCCTTTTCAAACTTCCTGTCCCCGACGCGCATCATAGAGGCGGTTGCTCGCCGCATTGAGGCGGACGCTACAACCCACGGTGTTCATCTGTGGGTATTCGAAGCCAATGAGGCGGCTCTACGATTCTATCTTCGGTTGGGTGGCGAGGTCGTTGAACGCGATTCTTCGCAAATCCCAGCAGCGAGGGGAGCAACAATCCTGCGCGTCTTTTGGCGAGACATCGCCGCGCTGAGCGGTATCCGTGTCCTGAAGGCCGCCTTGCGGGAAGCTGCTGCTGGGTGCTGATTGCCTCTCTTTGCCAGGAGCGGTGATGAGCGAGGATATCGAGGTGGCGAGAGCGAGCACTCTCGTGAGTGGTCATATGAGTAATCATATGAGTAGTCAGATCGCTGTGGTTGCCGGGCGCCGCCGCTGGTCGGCGGACGAGAAGCTGTCCATTCTGCGCGAGACGTTTGGCTCCGGTGGCTCGATCAGCGCTACCTGCAAGCGGCACGCGATCGGCAGCGGACTCCTCTATACTTGGCGCCGGCAAGCACTGGCGGGCGATCTGACCGGAACGAAGCGCGCGTCGCCGCCGTCGTTTGCCGAAGTCGAGGTGTCGGTGCCGACCGTAGCGTTGATGGGAACCGGCCACATCGGGATCGAGCTCCCGTCGGGTGTGCGGCTCACCGTCGATGCGAGGGTTGATGCCGGGGCATTGGCTCGGGTGATGTCCATCCTTGTCCGATGATCCCGCTGTCGCCGTCGACCCGCATCTATCTCGCTTGCGGCGCCACCGATATGCGCAAGGGGTTCGACGGCCTCGCGGTGCTGGTGCAGCAGGTGCCGGAGAAGAGTCCGCACTCGGGGGCGCTGTTCGCGTTCCGCGGCAAGCGCGGCGATCTGGTCAAGTTGCTCTGGTATGACGGCCAGGGCCTGTGCCTCTTCTCGAAGCGCATGGATCGGGGCCGGCTCATCTGGCCGATCACCAAGACCGGCAAGGTCAGCCTTACCGCGGCGCAGCTTTCGATGCTGCTCGAAGGCATCGACTGGCGGCGTCCCGAGCGCACCGCGGCGCACTTGCTGGCGGGAAAAAAATGGCGGATAAATGCGGGTTTTACTGGCATCGCAGCGCCTGTATTGCTAGGTATACGGGGTGTCGGAACCAGCCTCTTCCCGCATCGACAAGGACGCTCGGATCGCCGAGCTAGAAGCCGCTCTCGCGGCCCGCGACACGCTGATCGATACCCTCCGTCACCAGCTCGCGCAGCTTCGCCGCATGACCTTCGGCCAGTCGTCGGAGAAGCTCGAGCTCGCCCTCGAGGAGCTCGAAGGCGAAGCCGAGGTTGCGGACAGCCGTACCGCCGACAGGACGCCCGTCCAGCGACCCGCGCCGGTGCGCGCGCTGCCCGATCATCTGCCGCGCGCCGAACGACGGATCGAGCCCGAGGCCGGCAACTGCACCTGTCCCGATTGCGGCGGCGCGCTGCGCCCGCTCGGGCAGGACAGCGACGAGCAGCTCAACGTCGCCCCGGTCCAGTGGCGCGCCATTCGAACCGTGCGGCCCAAGTATAGCTGCCGCGCCTGCGACAAGATCGTCCAGGCGCCGGCGAAGGCCATTGCACGCGGCAAGGCCAGCTTTGCCACGCTCGCCCATGTCGTCGTCCACAAGTTCGATCATCATCTCCCGCTTTACCGCCAGGCAGAGATGATGGCGGCGCAGGGCATCGACATCGATCGCTCGACCCTCGCCGGCTGGGCCGGCCAGGCCGCGCACCTGCTCGACCCCATCGTCAGCCGGATCCGCGAGGAAGGACTGAAGGCCGCCAAGCTGCACACCGACGACACGCCGGTGCCGATGCTCGTACCCGGCAAGGGCCGCACCGCGCAGGCGCGGTTCTGGGCCTATGTCGTCGATGACCGTGCATCGGGCGCCGCCATCCCAGCGCTCGCCTGGTATCGGTTCACGCCCGATCGCAGCGGCATCCCACAGCGCGAGCTCAAGGCATTCACCGGCCTTCTCCAGGCCGACGGTTATGCCGGATACGATAAGCTCTACCAGGGCAATCGCGTCCAGGAGGTCGCCTGCTGGGCCCACTTCCGGCGCAAGATCTTCGAGTGCCACCAGACAAGCCCGACCCCGCTCACCACGGATCTTCTGACACACATCTCCGGACTTTACCGGATCGAAGAGGACGTCCGCGGCCAGCCGCCTGATGTCCGGCGCCGACACCGGCAAGAGCAAGCAATGCCACAGATCGACGCGCTTCGCGGCGTGATCGACGACGCCCTGCGCCGCCTGTCGCCCAAGTCAGCGATGGCGAAGGCGCTCCTCTACGGCCGCAAGTGCTGGGACGCGCTGACCCGCTACATCGACGAGGGCATCGTGGAGATCGACAACAATATCGCCGAGCGCGCCATCCGATCGATCGCGATCGGGCGCAAGAACTGGCTGTTCGCCGGATCAAAGGCCGGCGGCGAACGCGCCGCCGCCATCTACTCCGTCATCGAGACCGCCAAGCTCAATGGCGTCGAGCCGCAGGCCTATATCGCCGATGTCATGCAGCGCATTGCCGACGATTGGCCTGCCTCGCGATGGGACGAGCTGATGCCGTGGAGATGGAAGCCGACCGGCAAAGAGTTGGTCTCGATGGCGGCGTAGTGGATCGTCCCTGCGGGCACCAGTTTCATATAAACATCTGTCAGACAGAGGACTTTTCTAGATGGTGGAGCAAACCAGAACTCAAGAGCACGTACCTCAGCTAGCTGTCGAAGGCCCCGAAGATTTTGCAACCATTCGCTCGGCCCATTTCAATGACATAGAGATGCTGAATTCAATCGGAATCAGCTTGTATCTTACTAATTTTGGGGAATACTGGACTGAGGCCGGTCTACGCGCTTTCGCCGAGAAGCAATTCGATCCAGATGAAATTGCGCGCGACATGGAAACCGGATCGGCGAGCTTTTATATCGTCGAGTCCGGAGGGGCCGCCATCGGTTTTGCGAAGACCAAGCCATCGCAGTTGCTGCCGGGTTCCAAATTGACAGGCACACTACTTGAAAAGCTATATCTTCAGCCGACGCATACCGGAAAGGGGATCGGTCAGTTCGTGCTCGCATTCCTTTTGGAACAAGCCAGGGAGAAACAGGCTCAGTTGATCTGGTTGGACGTTTTGAAACCAAATCATAGGGCCCAACGAGCATATGAAAAGAGTGGATTCCGAATAGTCGGTGAAGTGCCGTTCGACACCGATATTCAGAAAATCGGGTTTTATGTGATGGCCCTGGAGTTATAGACGCAACCGCCGCAACAAAACACAAGGCGGTCACCACGCCACGCTTACGCTGAGCGGATGACACTGGTTGCAGGTCTGTCTGCCTGCAGGCGTTGACTGCCGGACTTGACCGCTTCTAGGTGTTTAGTCCCGGCATCCGGCGGCGGCCTCTTGTCGCAGTCCATCCAGATGATCGCTCCACCACTGTGCCATTATTACCCGTTCTTTCCAGTGAGCACCGCGATGATAAGCTGCCCGGACCTTGTCACCGTCTCCATGTGCGAGCGCTCGCTCGATGGCATCGGGCGTCCATATCCCCTCCTCGTTAAGCAAGGTGCTCGCCATCGCCCGGAAACCATGCGCCGTCATGTCGTCGCCTGAATATCCGAGCCGGCGCAGTGCAGCATTGAGAGTATTGTCGGACATAGGACGCCGTCGCGTGCGGATCGATGGAAAAGCATATCCGCTTGTCCCCGAAAGCGATTGCAGCGATTTGAAAAGTTCGACAGCCTGACGCGACAGAGGCACATGATGAGGCTTTCGCATCTTCATCCTTTCCGCGGGGATAATCCAAAGCGCTGCATCGAGATCGATTTCGCCCCATTGCGCTTGCCGCAACTCGCCCGGGCGGACAAAAACATGCGGCGCGATCTTCAAAGCGATCTTGGTTACGGCATGACCGTCATAGCCATCGATCGCGAGGAGCAACTCGCCTGCTTTCTTGGGATCAGTGATCGCCCCATAGTGCGTGACTTTTGGCGTCAAGAGCGCGCCGCGCAGATCTCGCGTCGGGTCCGAAGGCAACCGGGCAGTCGCAACCGCGTAGCGGAACACGCTGCTTGCGAGCTGCAACGTACGCCGCGCGCTTTCGAGATTGCCCCTCTCCTCGATCCTCCGAACAGCGGCGAGCACGTCAGCAGGTCCGATTTCGGCAACAGGCACGCGACCAATCGAGATAGCGAGTTGCGATAGAAGATACTCGCTCCTCGTCGCTGTGGCGCTAGCCCAGGCACGCTCGCCATCGCGCCGCCGCTTGCGGCAATATTCGTCAGCGATAGAGCCAAATGTATTGGCGGCCTCGATTCGAGCACGCGCCTTCTCGCGTTGCTTTTCGAGAGAAGGGTCCCTCCCATCCGCGATCAGGCGACGCGCATCGTCACGGCGCCGGCGGGCCTCGCTCAGGCCGATTTCGGGGTAGTTGCCCAATCCAAGCTTTTTCTCGCGACCATCAACCCGATATTTCAACCGCCACAACTTACCGCCGCTAGGCTGAACCAGCAAAAAGAGTCCGAGCGAATCACCCATCTTATATGGCTTCTCGCGCGGTTTAGCGTTCCGGATCGCGATGTCAGAAAGTGCCATCCTTTCAAAGACCTCTCTTCAAAGTGGCCCCCACGATGGGGGCCACTCGAATTGAGCCTGTAACCGTGGCCCCTAAAGTGGCCCCCAAACCAGCCCGGCTGGCGCCGGAAGCGGCCGGATGTCGTCGGAGAACGAAAGAGAATATACTGCAGTTTACTGCGGTTTTCAAAGGCAAGGTCGGACGTTGTCGGATGAAAACTTGGAGCGGGTAGCGGGAATCGAACCCGCCTAGCTAGCTTGGAAGGCTAGAGCATTACCACTATGCTATACCCGCATTCCCAAGGTCGGCGGCGATTGCCATTTTGCCCCAGTTTCGTCAAGCGCTTCGTCGAGCGCGCCATTGAGAACATCATGGCAACATGTTAAAGATGCGCCGTGCAAGACGGCGACGATCATGGATCCGACGACGGCGCGGACGCCCCGGTCCGCAAGATCATCCATGTCGATATGGATGCCTTTTATGCCTCGGTCGAACAGCGCGACGATCCGTCGCTGCGGGGCAAGCCTGTGGCGGTCGGCGGCTCGTCGCGGCGCGGCGTCGTTGCCGCCGCCAGCTATGAAGCCCGCAAGTTCGGCGTTCGCTCGGCGATGCCCAGCATCACCGCGAAGCGCCAGTGCCCCGGCCTCATCTTCGTGCCCCCGCGCTTCGAGGTTTATCGCGACATCTCGCACCAGATCCGCGCGATCTTCCGCGACTATGCCGACGAGGTCGAACCACTGTCGCTCGACGAAGCCTATCTCGACGTCAGCGCCGACAAGGCCGGGCTCGGCAGCGCGACCGCAGCGGCAAAGCTGATCCGCCAGCGCATCCGCGCCGAAACCGGCCTCACCGCCTCCGCCGGCGTCTCGTACAATAAATTTATCGCGAAACTCGCCTCGGACCAAAACAAACCCGACGGCATCACGATCATCCCGCCCGGCAAGGGCGCCGCCTTCGTCCAGACACTCTCGATCCGCCGCTTTCATGGGATCGGCCCGGTAACCGCGGCGAAGATGGAGGGGCTCGGCGTTTTTTCGGGCGCCGATCTTGCGGACAAGGATCCGATGTGGCTTGCCGAGCACTTCGGCAACAGCGCCGAATGGCTCTTCAACCTCGCGCGCGGGATCGACCATCGCCGCGTCAAGTCGAACCGTCCGCTGAAATCGCTCGGCGGCGAACGGACCTTCTTCAACGACCTGATCACCGACACCGAAATCCGCGAGGCGCTTGCGCATGTCTGCACCGTCGTGTGGGACCGGGCGGCGAAAAAGGGCGCGCGCGGCCGCACGGTGACGCTCAAGCTGCGCTACGCCGATTTCCGCACGATCACGCGGGCCAAATCGGTCGCCGCGCCGATCCTCGACGGCAATTCGCTGCTCGCCGCGGGCGAAGCCATATTGGCGCCTCTGCTCCCCACCGAACAAGGAATCCGCCTGCTCGGCGTCACGCTGAGCAAGTTCGAAGGCGAGGAGGATGACGAGGAGGACGCCGCCGCCGCGACGACAATCGATCTTTTGAGTCTGCTCGGACAATAGTTACCACGCGCTCTCACCTGGATCCGGCCAAATTGGTTGGTGATCGCTTTGACAAGAGCAGATTTGGCCAGCTAGACTAATATCCATTAATGGAATGACTGTGGGGGCAGTTATGTGGCGCAAGCAAGGGTCTACATTCCATCGTCGGACAAGCCAATATCCGCACCGGCGATGGTTCATCGCCGCGATCTGCCCCATAATATTGTTTCCAGGCACGGCGTCCGCCGCAGCCCCTCTCCCGCCAGCGGCGGCCGACTTTTTCCAGGAAATGAAAAAGAAGCTTTGGCCGGATCAGAACGATGTGGCCATCCCTCGTAAAAAGAAGAGCATAAACGCTGGATATTACAGGCTTCTCATTCACAAGAAGCCTTCGATCGACGATATCCAGAATTGCAACAGCATATTCGAGAAGCTTCCGGACTATAAGTTTCTGCACACGCTGTTCGAGACGAAATACGAGGCCGGGATGGCCGCCATCTTGCCGCTCGGAAAATCCGAAGACGGCCAGGAAATGACCGCGGAGGTCAATCTTTTCCACTGGAAGCGATCGGGCAAGAAAGCATGCCGCTTCGAAATTTCCTATTTCGACCAAGCGAACGACCGATATGCCGGTCCATGGATCGCTATCGATCATCGCACGCCGCAGGCAATCGCAGCCGAGATTAAATTTCGGCCCTGGGTGGTCGTTTCCGAAAATGAAGAGCGAAAGGCCGCCTTCTGGACGGGTATATCAGCCTTCGCCAACCTGCTCGGTCCGGTCGGCAATCTGTTCTTCGGCGACACGCAAAGCGACAAATACTCTATCCGCTCGCAAGCCGAACTGAGTCTGTTCGGAAATAGCCAGCCGGTTCTTACCGGTGCCACAGCGGCCGGGGATCCCTACACATTCTCGCGGCCGCTTGTCGTCAAGCCGGCTGATTCCGACATTGCGACCAGCTTCCTCCCCAAGAAATTTCCCTGGTCGTGGTCCGCGCCGGGCGGGAATGCGGCAGCCCAATATGCCAGTTTCGAATTTAGCTTGGAATATCAAGGCAGCCTGCTGTCGGGCAACCGCGAATATCCAAATTTGTCGGATGCCGCCGATCTTGCATCCATATTGGATGCCACGATCCCAGCGGGAATGAAGGAAGGCGCCGGAAAAAGTTGGAAACAACTGGGCGGTGCATTCAAGAATCTGGCTGAGCAGAGCAATAACGCAGGGAATGCAGCGGGTTTCGACGCCGCATGCGCACCGGCATTCATCCAGTTGACGAACATGGGCGTCTCTTCGGACGATGCACGCATCATCCTGTTCGCCCATGCCCGCAATTCGGCGGTCGCCGCCGACATAGCCAACATCAAATGCCTGACGACCCGCGAAGCCATCGATACGCTCGAACGCTTTTCGATACCCTTCGACATCTATCAACCGATCAAGGACAAAGCCCCGCTGATGACAGCCGCGGGCGACAGCCAGCAGTTCGTGATCGGAGCGAATAAGACCGCCCTACCGGCATATGTCGCCGGCGGCGTAACCATATATGACATGGACAATATTCTGAAGGCGAAGCTGGGTGACGCCGTTGTCGGAAACAAGGGTATTGTCGCCACCCGTGCGCAATTTGCCGGTCTGATGAACGCTATTCCCGCCCTGTCGGTGGCGCGCTGCCGGGCCGTGACGCTCGCCGGCGGGAACGCCGATTTTGCCTTTCCCGACACGCCCGCCGGCGACACTCCCGTCGACGGGGTCGCAGTCCACCTTGGCTTGATGAGCGAGGGTCGTGTCGTTGTGATCGCGCTTGGATTTGCCGGGCAACTGATTGCGCCGGGCCAAGCTAACCCGAAACCCGTACTGAGCCATTTCTGGATCGGTCCGCCCACCGAGGTCGGCGCCACCAACTGGGAGAAAATCCGTACCAAATTGGCGGCACTGAAAAATGGCGACGGCTGTGACCGCCCCAATTTCCAGACGATCGTCAATCCGCCGGTTCCGGTTCAGCTTCCGACGAGTAATGCCGTGGTCGAAACGCCCGCGGCAGCAGCCGGCTGAATGGACGCCCGCTTCGGTCCCGGCGTCAATCGGCCGGAGCGAAGCGCCGCTCCTTGGTCGCCGTAAACCGGATCGACGGATGTCGCTGGGTCACATAGCCGACTTCCCACGCATCCTTCGCCATGAACACCGGCGCACCGTCGCGGTCGGTGGCGCTGGCGCCGCGATGGTCGGCCTGGAACGCTTTCAGCGCGGCGGCATCGTCGCTCGCGATCCAGCGCGCGGTGTCCCAAGGCGACTGCTCGAGCTTCGCCTCGACCTTATATTCGGCATCGAGACGGCTGATCAGCACTTCGAGCTGCAGCTGGCCGACGACCCCGACGACCATATTCGACCCGATTTCGGGGTAGAAGACCTGGATGATCCCCTCCTCGGCCATGTCGTCGAGCGCTTTCCTCAGCTGCTTGGTCTTCGTCGGATCGACCAGCGCGACGCGGCGCAGCAGTTCGGGGGCGAAGTTCGGCAGCCCGGTGATCGTGATGTCGGTGCGTTCGGACAGCGTGTCGCCGACGCGCAGCGTGCCGTGGTTCGGAATGCCGATGATGTCGCCGGGGAACGCCTCTTCGGCCATTTCACGGTCCTGCGCGAGGAACAGCATCGGACGGCTGATCGCGATCGCCTTGCCCGTCCCGCCCTGCATCAGCCGCATCCCGCGCTCGAACTTGCCCGAGCACAGGCGCATGAAGGCGATGCGGTCGCGGTGCGCGGGGTTCATATTCGCCTGCACCTTGAACACAAAGCCGGTCACCGCGTCATCGCCCGGCTGCACCGGCGCGGGTTCGGCGGGCTGCGGCTGCGGCCCCGGCGCATGGTTGGCGAGCGCCGAAAGCAGGTCGATGACGCCGAATTCCTTGAGCGCCGATCCGAAATAGACCGGGGTCAGATCGCCAGCGCGGTAAGCGGAGGCATCGAAGGGCGCATAACAGGCCGACGCCAGCTCGGTCTCTTCCTTGAGGTGCGCCAGCCCGCGCTCCGAAAGCTCCCCAGCCAGCGCGGGGTCGTCGAGTCCCGCAACCTTCGCGCGGTGGCCTTCATACATGCGCGACGCGTCGCCGCCCGGACGCATGATCGCCGGATCGACGAGATCATAGATCCCCTCGAACTGCCCACCCATGCCCGCGGGCCAGTTCATCGGGCACACGTCGAGCGCGAGCCGGTCGGCGACCTCGTCGAGCAGTTCGAACGGCGGCAGGCCTTCGCGGTCGACCTTGTTGATGAAGGTGATGATCGGCACCGAGCGCAGGCGGCACACCTCGAACAGCTTCAGCGTCTGCGGCTCGATGCCCTTCGCGGCGTCGATCACCATCACCGCGCTGTCGACCGCGGTCAGCGTACGATAAGTATCCTCGCTGAAATCCTCGTGCCCCGGTGTGTCGAGCAGGTTGAAGACGAGCCCCTGATGTTCGAAGGTCATAACCGACGAGGTCACCGAAATCCCGCGCTGCTGTTCGATCTTCATCCAGTCGGATCGCGCGCGCCGCGCCTGTCCGCGTGCCTTGACCTCGCCCGCGATATGGATCGCGCCGCCCGCGACGAGCAATTTCTCGGTCAGCGTCGTCTTACCCGCGTCGGGATGCGAGATGATGGCGAAGGTACGGCGGTCGGGATGCTTGGACATGGCGCGGGCGCCTAGCAGGTGGCGCGACCTGTGGAAAGGGGCTGGCGTCCGCGCCCCGGCGGACGCATGATCGGTTCATGCGAACCCTGCTCCTCGCCGCCGCCCTGATCGCCGCCCCTGCCGCGGCGCAGGATTCCCCCTTTGTCGGTGAATATAGCCTTGCCGAAGGCCCCGATGTCGGCGGCGGACTGCTGATCCGCAATGACGGCCGCTTCCAGTATATGCTCGCCGCGGGCGCGCTCGACGAGCAGGCCGAGGGGCGCTGGGAAGTGCGCGATGGCATGGTCTGCCTGACCACCGATCCCAGGCCGGTGCCGCCTGCGATGGAGAAAGGCGCGTTGATCGAGGTCGAGGGCACCGTCCCCACCTTGCTCGTCACCTGGCCCAATGGCAAAGGCATCCCCGGGGTCGATTTCACGATCGGCTTCGACAGCGGGGACCCGGCCGAAGATTACACGCAGGTTTACGGCTGGACGATGCCCGAGGACGATCAGCGCACCCCGCGCGGGATCGAGGTTCGCGCGCCGATCTATGGCATCACCGCGCCGCGTTTCGAACTCACCGAAGCCGACGGCGGCAAGCTGCGCGTGATCATCGTTCCGAACGATATGGGTGTCGTGAATTTCGAGGGCGCCTGCGCGGAGAAGACCGAGCGTGGGCTGACGCTTCATCGCGCCGAGGGCGACATGCGGTTTCGGCGGCTGGACGGAGAGTAACGACCGCTTTGGGGCGGGGAGCTGCCATCCCTCTTTCCGTTCGTGTCGAGCGAAGTCGAGACACCCATCGGCGCCACGCCTAGCCCGAGGGGCATCTCGACTTCGCTCGATGCGAACGGGGTTAGAAAAACGGACGGCAACTAATGGTCGAAAGCAGACGCCCCTCGTCGCGCCCTTCCCTCTTGCACTCGCCCTGCAAATGAGTCACATCTTTACGTGAACGTAAAGGTAAAGCACCCGCGAGAGGATTCTTCCCCATGACCCTTCCGACCTTCGACACGATCAAGCTCGAACTCGCCGACCATGTCGCGACGATCACGCTCAACCGCCCCGACCGGCTGAATTCGATGCCGCCCGCGATGGCCGACGACATTCGCGAAGCGCTCGATCATCTGCCGGGCCTCGGCGCGCGCGCGCTGCTGATCACCGGCGAAGGGCGCGGCTTTTGTTCGGGCGCCGATCTGGCGGGCGATCGTTCGGGTGGCGGCGCGGTCAGCGGCGGGGCGCGGAGCCGCAACGCGCTGCGCGGTCATTACAATCCGATGCTGCTCGCGCTCGCGAACCTCGACATCCCCGTCGTCACCGCGGTGAATGGACCCGCGGCGGGCGTCGGGTGTAGCTTCGCGCTGTCGGGCGATTTCACCATCGCGGGCAAGAGCGCCTATTTCCTCCAGGCCTTCGTCAACATCGGCCTCGTCCCCGACGGTGGCTCGTCGTGGCTGCTGCCGCGCCTGATCGGTGTGCCGCGCGCGCTGCAGATGATGATGCTGGGCGAGAAGATCGGCGGCGAACAGGCCGCTGACTGGGGCATGATCTATAAATGCGTCGACGATGCCGACCTGATCACTGAGGCCAAGGCGCTCGCTGCCCGCCTCGCCAATGGCCCGACGATCGCGCTCGGGACGATGCGCAAGGTGCTCCGCGACGGCCTGTCGCAGGATTATTCAACCACGCTCGACGCCGAAGCCAAGGGCCAGTTTATCGCCGGCGGCACCGCCGACGCGATGGAAGGCATCATGGCCTTCCAGCAGAAGCGCAAGACCGAGTTCAAGGGCAAGTAAGCCCGCCCATAGTGCGCCCCGGCGAAAGCCGGGGTCCAGGACCAACCATGAAATGGGCCCCGGCTTTCGCCGGGGAGCACGGCCTCTACTCCGCGGCCTCCTCGACCATCACCTTCTTGTAGATGCTCGTGCGCGGATAGGAGCAGAGGCGCATCACCATCGGCTCGAAAAACTCGAGCGGCTCGCTGTCGTAATCGGGGTCGAACGCCGGCGCGTCATATTTCTCGCAGAATTCGGCGCACGCCGCATAATAAGGGCTATCCTTGAACTGGTCGCGCATGTCGCGGTCGAGCCCGAGATAGTGGAAGAAATAATGGCCCTGGAATACGCCATGATGCTGGACGATCCACAGATTTTCCTCTGACAGGAAGGGCTTGAGGATCGCCGCCGCGACGTCGGGATGATTGAACGCGCCCAGCGTGTCGCCAATGTCGTGGAGCAGCGCCATCACGACATATTCCTCGTCGCGGCCATCCCTGTGCGCGCGCGTCGCGGTCTGCAGGCAATGTTCGAGCCGGTCGACCGGAAAGCCGCCATAATCGCCGCCGAGCAGTTTCAGATGGTCGAGGATGCGCTTGCCATTGTTCGGCGCGAACTCCTTTTGCTCGCGCGCGATAATGTCCCAATCTTCCTGCGTTCCGTCGATCATCGACCGGAAAGTGGCGTGATCGTGCGTCATCTCGTTCATGGCAGCCTCTCCTATTTTGACGGAGAGACTATCCTATTCGTTGTTATTTGCAACGTTATAGGTCCTGACCTCCGCCTGCGTCAGGCAGCGGCGCGTCGATTTGTCGTCGGCGTTCGCCAGCGCTTTCTGCTGATACATCACCTCGGTCAACAGCTTGCGCGAGACACCCATGCGGATCAGGAAATCATTATCCTCGCTCGCGAGCAGCGCGGCATCCTGTTCGATGTCGCCGATCAGTTCCTTGGTCGCGTCGGTGCCCATCGCGACGCTCATGTCGATCGCGCTGCGGTCGCCGGTGCGCGTGAACATATGGACGATAAACAGCCCGCCCGGATCGATCACGCGCGGCTGGCCGCCCATGAAGATGAAATTGCACGCGCTGAAACAGGCCCAGCCCGCCGGGATGCGCGTCGTGAGGCCAAAGTTCGAGCGGATGATCCGCCCCGCGGCATTGCCCGCGCGCGCGTCGCCGCCGGGCGAGCGCAGCCACACTTCGCTCACGTCGGGATTGGCGGCGAGCGCGGCTTTCAGCCGGTCGGGCAGCCCCGCATCAATCCGCCCCTCGGCGAGCAGCACCTTGCCGTTCTTTTTGGCGACAGGCGTCAGCTTCATCGTCGGGTTCGCCGACCAGTCGGGGGTCAGCGGGCAGGTCGGGTTCGCCGGGTCGATCGCCGGCTTAGCGGCACCGGTCAGGCAGGCGATCAGCCCCGCCGCCGCCGCAACGCGAAACGCTTTACGCCGCGAGGACATAGCGCGCCTGACCGGGGCCCTTGCACATCCGTTTCGACACGCGCGTTTCCTCGCCCTCGACGATCACGATGTCGGTGACGCTCATGCATTGCGAGCCATCGGCGAGTTCGTTCTTCGCGGCGATGGTCGAGGATCCGCTGACATTCTCACGCGTTTCGCTCGTCCAGTTCGCGGTCGCGCCGACCTCTTCGCCGCGCGTCACCTCCTCGGTCGCCGCCGCCGCCTGCACCTGCTCGGCCGGGTCGAGACGGCAGGCTATCGCGTCGGTGAGCGTCCCGCTGACCTCCGAAATCGGCACATAGCTGTAGACGCCGGCCTTGCTCGCCGCGCTGCCGATCGCCTCGTTGAGCACACCGCCCAAAATGCTCCGGCCCGCACTGCTGCCCTTCTTGCCCTTGGGACAGCCGCCCTTGCCCTCTTCGCTCGGTTTCGGCGCGGGGGTCGTCACCTTGCGAAGCAGGCTTCCGAACTGCGCCTGTGCGGGCGCGACGGCCAGCAGGCACGCCGCGAGCACCGCGGGGGTCGCCAATATTTTACGCATCATCGCAATCACCCTTGCCGCGCCCGATGCCGGGCCACCATGCGACCTTTATAGGGGTGGTTCATGCCACCCGCTGTGATTTTCATCAACTCTGCAACTTATGTCATCCAGACAGGTTGAATTAAGGCTGAATATGTCACAGTAACGCCCCATGCTTTCGCAAAAAACCCGCTATACGATCCGCGCGTTCCAGCATCTTGCCGACCATTGGGGCAAGGGGCAGGTGCAGCTCGCGGATATTGCGGAGGCGCAGAATATCCCGCCCAAATTCCTGACCGTGATCCTGTCCGAAATGGCGCGCGAGGGGCTGCTCATTTCGCAGCGCGGGCGCGACGGCGGCTATCAGCTCGCCCTCCCCCCGATCGACATCAGCTATGGCGATCTCGTCCGGCTGACGCGCGGCTCGCTCGCGCTCGTCCCGTGCGCGGCGCGCAACGCGCACGAACATTGCAAGAATTGCCTGCCCGAATCCGAATGCCGGCTGCGCAGCCTGATGTTGAAAGTCCGCGACGACACCGCGTCGATCCTCGACCGCATCACCCTCGCCGACCCGATCGCGCTCGAGCCCGTGTTCGACAAGGAAGAAGCGGCCGAATAGCCACCCGCCCGCCGCGCAACAAAAAAGGCCCGCTTTCGCGGGCCTTTCTTTGAATGGCGACGCCTGACTAGATCACAGCCTCCGGGAAACGGCGACTGTTGCTCAGGCAACAGCCCGGATCCCGGCGCCCTGAGGCGTTTGCCTCCTTGTCAGGGGTGACAATAGCATCGCTGGCTATTCTCGTCGAAATCACAGCCGGGCAGGCAAAATTTCGGGCCATCCAACTGCACAGGAGTACTAATGGCCGGCGCGGAAGCATAAACGGCAGGCGTGGCCGCGGAACTGAAGGTGACCAATGCGCCGAACAGGATCGGTACGATGAACTTTCGCTGCATATCGTTGCTCCTAACTTGCCCTAATCCGTCAGGTTTCTGACAGGTCGATCTCAGCAGCTTTTCCGAATGATTACAATAGAGGGGCCGAAACACTTTATCGATGCTTCCAGTGCGCGAAACACCAGCTTGGCAAGCGAGCACAGCGTCGCGAAAATGAGAGCGTTAGGCCAGCTTGCGGAATCGGGTCGCTGACTTTCAAATACCGGAGAGGGGGCCCTGTCGCAGCGCAGCGCAACAAAAAAGGCCCGCTTTCGCGGGCCTTTTTTGTAATGGTGGAGCCTAGCGGGATCGAACCGCTGACCTCCTGCATGCCATGCAGGCGCTCTCCCAGCTGAGCTAAGGCCCCGTACCATTTCATCGTGTCGCCCTCGCCAATATGCTTGACTGCTGCGACCGGGACGCCGCCTTTAGCAGCGCCGCCGAGTGATGCAAGGGGCCAAATGCATCTTGCGATGCCTTTTTGACCCCTCGCCGAAAAAATCAGGTTTCGACGTCCTCGTCGTCGCCCGTCGCAACGCCCAGATCGTCGTCGCCGCCGAGGTCGACGTCATTGTCGGGCGAATCGCTGTCCTCGTCGACATCGACGTCCAGATCCAGATCCTCGTCGACGCCTTCTTCCTTGGCGACCTTGCCGGGCTTTTCGATCTGCTCGAACGGCATCGGCTGCTTCGATTTCAGCACCGATTCCGGAATCCAGTTGTAACCGCAATTGATGCAGTTCACCGGATCGTCCTTGGTCAAATCATAGAATCGGGTTGCGCATTTCGGGCAGCTACGCTTCGTGCCCCATTCAGCCTTGATCATATATGCCTCGTAACCCTTTGGAAACAGGATAGAAATATCGGAAGAGCGACGGGGCTTGAATAGCTATCCGTCAAATCGGCGTGCGCCTTGCCAGATTGCAAGGCCGCTGTCAAAAGCCGCACGCCATGACCGATCAAACCGCCACGCCGCGCAGCTTTTCCGCTTCCGTTCCGCTCAAAGGTAGGATCGCGATTCCGGGGGACAAGAGCATCTCGCACCGCTCACTGATGCTCTCCGCGCTCGCCGTCGGCGAAAGCCGCGTCACCGGTCTGCTCGAGGGGCATGACGTGCTGGCCACCGCCGCCGCGATGCGCGCGATGGGCGCGACGATCGAGCGGCAGGACGACGGCGAATGGCGCATCCACGGCGTCGGTGTCGGTGGCCTCCTCCAGCCGCAGGGAGCGCTCGACATGGGCAACAGCGGCACCTCGACCCGCCTGCTCATGGGCCTCGTCGCGAGCCATCCGATCACCACGACCTTCATCGGCGATGCCAGCCTGTCGGGCCGCCCGATGGGCCGCGTCATCGATCCGCTCAGCCAGATGGGCGCCGACATCAGCGCTTCCCCCGGCGGCCGCCTGCCGTTGATGGTGCGCGGCCTTGCGCCGGCCATCCCCCTTTCCTACCGCCTGCCGATGGCTTCGGCGCAGGTGAAGAGCGCGGTGCTGCTCGCCGGTCTCAACACGCCGGGCGTTACCGAAGTGATCGAGCCCGTGCCGACCCGCGACCATAGCGAACGCATGCTCAAGGGCTTCGGTGCCGACCTGACCGTCGAATTGGGCGCTGATGGCACGCGCCAAATCCGCATCCGCGGCGAGGCCGAGCTGAAGCCGCAGACGATCGTCGTTCCGGGCGACCCTTCGTCGGCCGCCTTCTTCATCGTCGCCGCGCTCCTCGTTCCGGGGTCGGACGTCACCATCGCCAATGTCGGCCTCAATCCGACCCGCGCCGGGCTGGTCGAGGTTCTGCAACAGATGGGCGGCAACATCGAACTGCTCGATGCTCGCGAGGTGGGCGGCGAACCCGTCGCCGACCTCCGCGTCCGCCACAGCGCGCTCAAAGGCATCGCCGTCGACCCCGCCATCGTGCCGAGCATGGTCGACGAATTTCCGATCCTCTTCGTCGCAGCAGCACTCGCCGAAGGCCGCACCGTCACGACCGGGCTCGACGAACTGCGCGTCAAGGAAAGCGACCGCATCGCGGTGATGGCGACCGGGCTCAAGGCGATCGGCGCGCGCGTCGAAGAAACCGAGGACGGGCTGATCATCGACGGCACCGGCGGCGACCCGCTTCCCGGCGGCGCCACCATCGCCGGCCACCTCGACCACCGCATCTGCATGAGCTTCGCCGTCGCCGGTCTGGCCAGCAAGGCGCCGGTGACGATCGACGACATCGCCCCCGTCGCGACCAGCTTCCCCAATTTCGAGCAACTGCTCGCCGGGCTTCAGCAATGATCATCGCCGTCGACGGCCCCACCGCATCGGGCAAGGGCACGATCGCCAAGGGGCTGGCTGCTCATTTCGGCCTGCCCGTGCTCGACACCGGCCTGCTCTATCGCGCGGTCGGTTACCAGACGCAGCTCAACCACGGCGACCCAGACAGTGCCGTCGACGCTCTCGCCGCGTGCGATTTTCCGGACAGCCTGCTCGATGACCCCGCGCTGCGCTTCGAGAGCACAGGCAGCCTCGCCAGCCGCGCGTCGGTTCACCCCGGGGTCCGCGCTGCATTATTCCAGCGTCAGGTCGATTTTGCCAACCAACCGGGCGGGGCGGTGCTCGACGGGCGCGATATCGGCACGGTCATCGCGCCGCACGCCGACGCGAAGCTGTTCGTCACCGCCAGCCCCGAAGAACGCGCGCGCCGCCGCCATGCCGAAATGCGCGGACGCGGCGTCGATGTGACGTATGACGCCGTGCTCGCCGATGTCCACGCCCGCGACGCGCGCGACACCGGCCGCGCCGATGCCCCCCTGATGTGCGCGCCCGACGCGATGCTGCTCGACAACACCGACATGGACCGCGACGCCGCGCTCGCCGCCGCGATCGCCTTCGTCGAAGAGCGCCGGAAGGCGTGCGGCTAAAACGGGCTTTTCGCCTTGCTTCCGTAGGGCCTGAAGACTATATGCGCGCCGTCCGACGGGCTTTTTAGCAGGTCGAGGCATGGTCAAACCGTCGCTCGAAACCGAGTGTCGGGCGTGAGGGGATGCACCCGTCGCGCCCATTTTGCTTTGCCCATGGCTTGCCCGCTAATGTTCGAAGGATGCTGTGTCCTGCATCCGGCAGGCATGGCAGATCGGCCATTAAGACCAGCGGATCCAACCGCTTGGCCGGAACAAATGAAGTAAGGAAACACAACTATGGCCACTACGGCTTTCCCGACGCGCGACGATTTCGCCGCGATGCTCGATGAATCGCTTGGTGGTGCCGACGGCGGCTTTGAAGGCCGCGTCGTCAAGGGCACCGTGACCGCGATCGAAAACGACCTGGCAGTGATCGACATCGGCCTGAAGAGCGAAGGCCGCGTGCCGCTTCGCGAATTCGCGATGCCGGGCCAGAAGGCCGACATCAATGTCGGTGACGAAGTCGAAGTCTATGTCGACCGCGTCGAAAACGCCAATGGCGAAACCATGCTGTCGCGCGACCGTGCTCGCCGCGAAGCCGCCTGGGACCGCCTCGAAGAAGAATTCAACAAGGAAGCCCGCGTCGAAGGCGTCATCTTCGGCCGCGTCAAGGGCGGCTTCACCGTCGACCTCGGCGGCGCCGTGGCGTTCCTTCCCGGTTCGCAGGTCGACATCCGCCCCGTGCGCGACGTCGGCCCGCTCATGGACCTGCCGCAGCCCTTCCAGATCCTCAAGATGGATCGCCGCCGCGGCAACATCGTCGTGTCGCGCCGCGCCATCCTCGAAGAAACGCGCGCCGAACAGCGCTCGGGCCTGATCCAGAACCTCGAAGAAGGCCAGATCATCGAAGGCGCCGTCAAGAACATCACCGACTATGGTGCGTTCGTCGACCTCGGCGGCATCGACGGCCTGCTCCATGTCACCGACATGAGCTACAAGCGCGTCAACCACCCGAGCGAAGTCATCAACATCGGTGACAATGTCCGCGTCCAGATCATCCGCATCAACCGCGACACGCAGCGCATCAGCCTCGGCATGAAGCAGCTCGAAAGCGATCCGTGGGAAGGCGTCGCCGCCAAGTACCCCGTCGGTGCGAAGCTGTCGGGCACGGTCACGAACATCACCGATTATGGTGCGTTCGTCGAACTCGAAGCCGGCATCGAAGGCCTGGTCCACGTCAGCGAAATGTCGTGGGTCAAGAAGAACGTCCACCCCGGCAAGATCGTTTCGACCAGCCAGGAAGTCGACGTCATCGTCCTCGAAGTCGACAGCGACAAGCGCCGCATCTCGCTCGGCCTCAAGCAGGCTCAGTCGAACCCCTGGGGCGCATTCGCCGAAACCCACCCGGTGGGCTCGGTCGTCGAAGGCGAAGTCAAGAACGCGACCGAATTCGGTCTGTTCGTCGGCCTGCCGGGCGACGTCGACGGCATGGTTCACATGTCGGACATCGCTTGGGGCATCTCGGGCGAAGAAGCACTGCACCTCCACCGCAAGGGCGAGGCCGTGCAGGTCGTCGTTCTCGACGTCGACGTCGAGAAGGAACGCATCAGCCTCGGCATCAAGCAGCTTGAAAAGGGTGCTCCGGCCGTTGGCGGCGGCACCGCCGCTGCCGGTTCGGTGAAGAAGAACGACGTCATCACCGTCACCGTCCTCGAAGTCCGCGACAACGGCCTCGAAGTCCAGGCTGGCGAAGATGGCGCCACCGGCTTCATCAAGCGCGCCGACCTTGGCCGCGACCGCGACGAACAGCGCGCCGAACGTTACCAGGTCGGCCAGAAGTTCGATGCGATGGTCATCGGCTTCGACCGTTCGAAAAAGCCGAACTTCTCGGTCAAGGCGATGCAGATCGCCGAAGAGAAGGAAGCCGTCGCGCAGTACGGTTCGTCGGACTCGGGTGCGTCGCTCGGCGACATCCTCGGCGAGGCGCTGAAGGCCGGCAAGAAGGATTAATTTCCTCCTTCCGCCGTCAGGCGAAACAAAGGCCCGCAGAGTGTCCCTCTGCGGGCCTTTTTCGTGTCGCGATATATTTTGATCAAACAAGGATTCGTGATACCTTCTCCGCGCGTTGGGAGGGGTCTCACGCACAATTGACCGGCAACGACCGGGACCCGCTTCGGCGGGGAATGCGTGACTGTATATTAGGGGAAGCACATGATCCGGTCAGAACTGGTTCAAAAGATCGCGAGCGAAAACAGCGATTTGCGGGTCGATGAGGTCGAGCGCATCGTCGACACTTTCTTCGATTCCATCGTCGATCAGCTCGCTTCGGGCGGGCGTGTCGAACTGCGTGGCTTCGGCGCCTTCTCCACCCGGTCGCGCGAATCGCGCACCGGCCGCAACCCCCGGACGGGCGCGGCGGTCGACGTGAAGGCGAAAAACGTGCCCTATTTCAAACCGGGCAAGGAAATGCGCGAACGCCTGAACGGCTAAAACCGGGCGCCGCGCCGCGGCGCCGGTCCAGCGATCACCATCAGTTCTTGAGCCGGTATCCGGTGCGGAACATCCAGAAAATGACGCCCAGGCATAGCGCCAGGAACAGCGTCACTGCGCCCATGCTAACCTCGATCCCGACATCGCCCTTGCCAAAGAAGGTCCAGCGGAACCCGCTGATCAGATAGACCACGGGGTTGAACAAAGTCACCGTCCGCCACGCCGCGGGCAGCATGTCGAGCGAATAGAAAGCCCCGCCCAAAAAGGTCAGCGGGTAGATGACGAGCATCGGGATCACCTGAAGCTGCTCGAAACTCTGCGCCCAGATCCCGATGATGAAGCCGAACAGGCAGAAGGTCACCGCCATCAGGATCATAAACGCCGCCATCAACAGCGGGTGCGCGACCTGCACATCGACGAACAGGTGCGCGGTCGCAAAAATGATCGACCCGATGATCACCGACTTGGTCGCGGCGGCGCCGACATAGGCGATCACCGTTTCCAGCGGCGACAACGGCGCCGACAGCATTTCGTAAATCGTCCCCGTCCATTTGGGCATATAGATGCCGAACGAGGCGTTGCTGATGCTTTCGGTGAACATCGTCAGCATCATCAGCCCGGGCACGATGAACGCGCCATAGGGGACGTTGCTGACTTCGGTCATCCGGCTGCCGATCGCCGATCCGAAGACAACGAAATAGAGCGCGGTGGTGATCACCGGCAGCATCAGGCTGGTCCAGAAGGTGCGCCCGAAGCGCGCCATTTCGAACGCGTAGATTGCGCGCACGCCGCGCCAGTTCGCGGTCATGCGGAGGCTCCCTTCACGCCATTCGATTCGTGCACCAGCCCGACGAAAATATCCTCGAGCGAGCTTTGCCGCGTATGCAGATCCTTGAACTGGACCCCGATGTCGGTCATCCGCCGCAGCAGCGAGGGCACCCCTGTCGCCTCAGCCTGGCTGTCGAATTCGTACACGAGTTCGTGCCCGTCGCCCGCGAGCGCAAGCTTCCAGTCGGCAAGTTCGACGGGCACGGCCTCCAGTTGCTCGGCCAGATTGAGTGTCAGCGTCTTGCGCCCCAGCTTCTTGATCAGCTCGTCCTTCTGTTCGACCAGGATCAACCGCCCGCCGGTGATCACCCCGACGCGGTCGGCCATTTCCTCGGCCTCCTCGATATAATGGGTGGTGAGGATGATCGTGACGCCGCGCTCGCGCAGGCCGCGCACCATATTCCACATGTCGCGGCGCAGCTCGACGTCAACCCCCGCGGTCGGTTCGTCGAGGAAGAGAATCTCGGGCTCGTGGGAGAGCGCCTTCGCGATCATCACGCGGCGCTTCATGCCCCCCGACAATTCCATGATCTTCGAATCGCGCTTGTCCCACAAGGAAAGGTCGCGCAGCAGCTGCTCGATAAACCCGGGGTTGCGCGGCTTGCCGAACAGCCCGCGCGAGAAACTCACCGTCGCCATCACCGTTTCGAACGCGTCGGTGTGCAATTCCTGCGGCACCAGCCCGATCAGCGTCCGCGCGGCGCGATAATCGCGCGCATGGTCGTGCCCCGCGACGGTCACGCTGCCCGTGGTCGCGGTCACGATTCCGCAGACGATGCTGATCAGCGTCGTCTTGCCCGCGCCGTTCGGCCCGAGCAGCGCGAAAATCTCGCCCCTGTTGATGGAAAGGTCGACATCGCTCAATGCTGTGTGACCGCTCTTATATGTTTTTCCGAGGCCGGAAATTTCGAGGACTGCTGTCATTACATGGGTCTAGCCGAGCCGTCCGGGCACGGGAAGCGCCAAACATCGCTTGACCTCCATGAACCCATCGGCTTGACCCTCCGGAACATGCGGACGTGGCGAAATCGGTAGACGCAGCAGACTTAAAATCTGCCATCCTCTGGGTATGCGGGTTCAAGTCCCGCCGTCCGCACCAGAACGGGGGCTTTATGCGTGAAATATTGTTGTTGCTGGCGCTATCACCATTTGCCCCGTCGGCGATGGCCCAGCCTCCAGCCTCTCCGGAGGAGGCAGCCAAGATCGACCCACCATCTCCACCTCGGCCAGCCTTGCCCTGGCCGCGCCGCGCACCTGCACCGCCAATCAGCGTCGAACAGCGCTATGGGATCGACCCCGGGGCGGCCATAAGAATGAGCGGGATCCTGCAAGCCTGCGCGGCGCCCGGCCGCCCTGGCACGATCGATGTCAGCAAGCTGGAAAAATCCGAGCGGAGAGCAGCGGGGGCCCTCTGCTATGCCTATGACAGCGGATGGCTTCTGGGCTATCGCGAAGCCAAGGCTGAATAGTCCGTATCGCCGCGCTGCGCGGCCGAGCTGGCAGGCGGTCGCTTCGTCCGGCCCTCGCTTCGCGCTGTCTGCGCCCGGCCAGTCCTGGCTGCTGGCGAGGATTCGCGGCCCTTGAAGCGCGCCTGTCCCCATGGCTATGGTGCGCCGCGATGCCGTTCGAAACAGACACGTCCATGATTGCGGAAAAGGGCCGCCGGTTCGGTGGCCGCACCCTTGCCGGCCTCGCCCTCTTGTCGCTCGCCAGTTGCGGCTTGTTCGGCGAGCGCGGCCCTGTGAAGATCGCCGCGATCGGCACGCTCAATCCTGCCGCGACGCCGCTCGCTGGCGAGCTGTCGTCCGCCAATGCCGCGCTGCTCGACGCGACCTCGCAGGGACTGGTCCGCTATGACGGCGAGGGTCAAATCGACACCGGCCTCGCCGATCGCTGGACGGTCACCACCGATGGGCGCAGCTATATCTTCCGCCTTCGCGAAGCCAAATGGACCAACGGGCGCAAGGTCACGGCCGAGGATGTCGCCGCAATCCTGCGCTCCTATCTCGCCCCCGCCAGCCGCCACGTCCTCAAGAATGATTTCCCCGAGGTCGAGACGATCAAGGCGATGACCGACACCGTGATCGAAATCCGCCTTTCGGTGCCGCAGCCCGCTATCCTCGAACTGCTCGCGCAGCCCTCGATGGCGATCGTCAACAAGGGCATGGGCTGGGGCCCGATGCGCGCGCGCAGGATCGGCCGCGCGGTGCTGCTCTCGCCCGTCCCCGACCCGCTCGCCGAAGACCCCGAGGCGGCCGAAGCCGCCGCGAACGACCCCGCCGCGTCGATCGAGCTGGTCGGCACATCGCCCGCGGGCGCGCTCGCGCGGTTCAAGAACGGCTATGCCGATGGCGTCATCGGCGGCCGTTTTTCGACCCTGCCCTATTTCGCCGCGTCGAACATCGGCCGTTCGCGCCTCGTCGTCGATCCGGTCCCCGGCCTGTTCGGCCTGTCGTTCGTCCGCGCCGAGGGTTTCCTCGCGGTCGACGCCAACCGCGACGCACTCATCCGCGCGATCCGGCGCGAGCGACTGATCGAAGCCTTCGGGCTCGCCGAATGGCAGCCGCAGGTCACGCTGCGTCCGTCGCTCTACGCGCGCGACGGCGGCCCCGCGCCGCTCGTCCCTGCCTGGGCCGAATATGACGAGGCATCGCGCCTCGCACAGGCGAAGCGCGTGGTCGATGCCTGGCGCGGCGCCGGACGCGCGATCGAACCAGTGCGCATCGCGGTCCCCGACACCCCCGGCGGGCGCATCCTCTTCGCTTACGTCTCCGCCGATTTCAAAGCGATCGGGGTGCCGAGCCAGCGCGTCCCGATGGCGTCGACCGCCGACCTCCGCCTGATCGACGAAGTCGCACCGAACGACGATGCGCTCTGGGCGCTGCGCCGCCTCTCGTGCCGCCGCGATACGCTGTGCAACCGTGAGGCGCAGGAGCTGATCGACCAGGCGACGGTCAATATCGACGCCGGCCAACGCCGGGTACAGGTCAGCGAGGCCGAGGCGGTTCTCGCCCGCTATGGCCCCTTCATTCCGCTCGCGACGCCGCTCCGCTGGTCGGTCGCGTCGCAGCGCCTCACGGGCCTCCGCGCGAACGGCCGCGCGCAACACCCATTGAATCATGTGATCGCCTTACCTAACTAATACAGTGGCGCTGCAACTTCGAGCGCTTGTGAAAGGACCCCGATGGCCCCTTCGACGCCCAATCCCGATGCGATCTTCGACGCGCTGATTTCCAATCGCAACGACCCCGCCGCGCTGCGCAAGCGCGTCGAAACGCTGGAAATCCTGCTCGAACGCAGCTTTATCATCCCCGGCATCAACCGCCCGGTCGGCCTCGACGCGATCGTCGGGCTTGTCCCCGTCGTCGGCGACGTGATCGCCGCGACGATGGGCGCTTATCTCATCTGGGAAGCGCGCAACCTCGGCATGCCGAAGTGGAAGATCTGGCGCATGGTCGGCAATCTCGGCGTCGATACCGCGCTCGGCGCGATCCCGCTCGTCGGCGACGCGTTCGACTTCTTCTTCCGCTCGAACACGCGCAATCTCCGGATCATCAAGAAGCATCTCGACAAGCATCACCCGGGCACGATCATCATCGACCAGTAATTTATCCGTCATCCCGGCGAAGGCCGGGATCTCATCGTTGCGATTTCATTCTACGTCGAGATCCCGGCCTTCGCCGGGATGACGATGCTTCCTTGTACTGTGTGACGGTGCTAGCACAGCGCCTCCACACCCCAGGGGAGACTTTCCGAATGATCCGCGCCAGCCTTGCCGCGCTTGCCCTCAGCTGTTCGATCACCGCCGTCGCCACCGCCGCGCCGCAAGACAAGGACCGGTACCTCTGGCTTGAGGATATCGAGGGCACAAAGGCTCTCGACTGGGTCAAAAAGGAAAATGCGGCCACCGATAAGCTGATCACGAACCGCCCGGGTTTCGAGGCCGATCGCAAGCGCGCGCGCGAAATTCTCGACGACGACCGCCAGATCGCGATGCCCGGCGAGGTGATGGGCGATACGATCACCAATTTCTGGCGCGACGCCGCCAACCCGCGCGGCATCTGGCGCCAGAGCCCGCTCGACGCTTACCTCGCCGGCAAGCCCGTCTGGACGGTGCTGATCGACGTCGACGCGCTCGGCAAGGCCGAAAAACAGAGCTGGGTCTGGCACGGCGCCAACTGCCTCGCGCCCGATTACAAACGCTGCCTCGTCTCGCTGAGCCCCGGCGGCACCGACGCCGACATCGTCCGCGAATGGGACCGCACGACCAAAAGCTTCGTCACCGGCGGCTTCGCACTGCCGCAGGCGAAGAGCAGCGTGACATGGGAAAATGCCGACACCCTGCTCGTCGCGACCGACTATGGCGCGGGTAGCATGACCGCGTCGGGCTATCCGCGCATCGTCAAGCGCTGGAAACGCGGCACTCCGCTCGCGTCGGCCGAAACCGTGGCCGAAGGCGAGCAGGAAGACGTCGGCATGAACGTCTTCGCCTTCACCGACGGCGACAAGCGCTGGCCGATGATCAGTCGCGGCAAGACCTTCTACACCACCGACATCAAGCTGCGGAACATCGACGGCTCGCGTTATATCTCGACGATCGTTCCCGACACCGCGAGTGTACGCGACGTCGTCGACGGACAGCTGATCATCTTCCTCAACAAGGATTGGGCGAATATCCCCGCGGGCTCGCTCGTCTCCTTGTCGCTCGCCGACATGTCCGCCGACCGGCAGGTGCCGATCGTCACCGCGATGACCCCGACGAAGGCGCAGGCGATCGAGAATGTCTCGGCGACCGACAATATCCTGTGGGTGAAGGCGCTCGACGATGTCGAGGGCAAGCTGTTCGCGCTCCGCCGCGATCCCGCGAGCGGCCAATGGAGCCAGAAGGAGGTCGCGCTCGCCGACAAGGCGACCGTGACCATCGCGGGGACGATCGGCAGGCGCGATATCGTCCTTGCCACCGCCGAGACGATGCTGATGCCGCCCACGCTCTATGCCGTCGGCGAAACCGGCGCGCCGCAAGCCGTCCAAAGCCTGCCCGCGACCTTCGATGCGAAGGAAATGTTCGTCGAAAAGCGCTTCGCGACCTCGAAGGACGGCACGCGCGTGCCCTATTTCCTCGTCCTGAAGAAATCGGACAGCGAGGCGCCGGTTCCGGCGCTGATCCACGCCTATGGCGGGTTCCGCTCGGCACAGACGCCGGGTTATCTCACCGGTCAGCCGTACCGCGCCGGTCCGCTCGGCCTGTTCTGGGTCGAGGACGGCAACGCCTATGTCCTCGCGGGCATCCGCGGGGGCGGCGAATATGGCCCCGCCTGGCACCAGGCGGCGCTGCGCGAAAAGCGCCAGGCGAGCTTCGACGACCTCCACGCGGTCGCCGAGGATCTGGTGAAGACCGGCGTCAGCGCAAAGGGCAAGATCGCGATCTCGGGCCGCTCGAACGGCGGCGTGCTCGTCGGCGCGGCGATGACGCAGCGCCCCGACCTCTATGGCGCGGTAATCTCGGGCTCGCCGATCAAGGATATGTGGCGCTACGACAAGATGCTCGCGGGCGCCTCGTGGGTCGCCGAATATGGCGATCCTGACGTGCCCGAGGATTGGGCGTTCCTGTCGAAATATTCGCCCTATCACAATATCCGCAAGGGCGTGAAATACCCGCCGACCTTCCTCTATCTCTCGACCAAGGACGACCGCGTCCACCCCGGCCACGCGCGCAAATATGCCGCGCGGCTGATGGAGAACGGCAACCGCGTCTATTATCACGAATATCTGGAGGGCGGCCATTCGGTCGGCGCCGACCATGCCGAGGATGCGGTGCGCGCCGCGATGCTCCACGGCTTCCTGCTGCGCGAGCTGGTCGAGAAGAAATAGCGCCGCCGCAGCCTAGCGGATCTGCCTTTTCTCCAGCTTTCGCGCCAGCGTGCGCCGGTGCATGCCGAGCCGGCGCGCGGTCTCCGAAATGTTGAAATCGGTCTCGACCAAAATCTGGTGGATATGCTCCCACTCGACGGTCTTGATCGACGACGGACGCGCGTCGAGCGGCGTTTCGGCGTTGCCCTCGGCGCGGTCGAACGCCGCCTCGATATCGTCGGTGTTCGAAGGCTTGGCGAGATAATAGGAGGCGCCGAGCTTGATCGCCTCGACCGCGGTCGCGATGCTCGCAAAGCCGGTGAGCACGACGATCCGCATCGTCGCATCCGACGCCCGCAACGTCTGCACGCACGCCAGCCCCGACGCGCCGCCCAGCTTCAGATCGACGACCGCATAGCCGGGCCGGAACGCCGTGAGCAGCGCATCCATCTCCTCCGGGCTATGCGCTACCTCGACCGCATAGCCGCGCCGCTCGAACGAGCGTTTCAGCGTCCGCGCGAAGGTTTCGTCATCCTCGACGATCAGCAAGCGTCGCCCGCTATCCTCGACCTCGGTCATGCCTTCTCTCCATCGGGCCGTGCCAGGGCCGAAATAGGCAGGAATATCCGGACGAGCGCGCCGCCCACGTCGCGATTGGACACGCTCGCGCCACCGCCCAGCTTACGCAGCACGTTGACGAGCAGGAACAGGCCGAGCCCGCCGCCGGGGCGGCCCTTGGTCGAGCGGTAGGGCTGGCCGAAATTCTCCAGCATCTCCGGGCTAAAGCCCGGGCCTTGATCGGCGATCTCGATCACCAGCATGTCGCCGTCACGCGACGTCGTGAAGCGCGTCCAGTCGGGCGACACCTCGGCCGCGTTATCGAGCACGTTGCCGATCACCTGTCGCAGCGCGGGGTCCGACACGATCGCGACATCGGCACCGAAGCGGTCGTTGAATTCGACCGTGCCGGGGCGGCGCACCGCACGCGTGTGCGCGACGATCTCGTTGAACGAGGCGCGCATCGTCGTCAATTGCGGTGCCTCGCCGCGCGCCTCGCCCGCCGACATCAAAATGCCGCTGACGATCGCCTTGCAGCGCTGCACCGCCGCATCCATGTCGGCGAGATCCTCCTGCATCTCGCGGTCCTTCGCGAGCCGCGGCGCCGCCTTCCAGTCGCCGATCAGCACCGACAGCGTCGACAGCGGCGTCCCAAGCTCATGCGCCGCGCCCGACGCGAGCAGCCCCATGCGCACGATATGGTCCTCTTCAGCCGCGCGCTGCCTGCTCGTCGCGAGCGCGGCGTCGCTATCGCGCAGGTTGCGGTTGATCCGCGTGACGAAAGCGACGAACAGCACCGCGATCAGCAGGAAGCACACGAAGCTGCCCTTCAGATACAGCCCCATCGGATCGCCGGCGTAAGCGGGCGGCAGCACGAGCGGCGTCGGATCGACGCGCAGCGCCGCGAGCGCGGCGAGCGCCGCGACGACGATCGCCCACGACGAACGCGGGGTGAGCAGGATCGCGCCGATCACGACCTGCAACAGGAACAGCGAGGCAAAGGGATTAGCGAGCCCGCCGCTATGGTGGAGCTGCCAGCAGAGCGCCGCAACGTCGAACAGCAGCACCGCGGTCAGCTCGGCATTGGTCACCGCGCGGCCGCGGCGGAGCAAGGCGATGCTCGCGAAATTGATCGCGATCAGCACCATGATCGCGGCGAGCAGAGGCGCGTGCGGCAGCGCGATACCCATCGGCCCGCTGACGATCCCGATCGTCGCGAGCTGGCCCCCGACCGCGATCCAGCGCAGCTGGATCAGCAGCGTCATGTTGCGGCGGCCGGCGGGCGCCCTCGAAGGCGTGGTCGCAGGGATGGTTGGGCGGGTCATCAATCGCGAATACGCCACAGCCGCCATGCAAAAAAGAGGCTGAGCGCACAAAGCGCAAACCAGGTCAGCGCATAGACCAGATGATTGTCGGGAAAGCGCACGATAGTCAGCCCGCCGACCGGGTAGCCGCCGGGGTTGGGCGAGGCATCGGCATCGACGAAATAGGGCGCGGTGTTGCCGAGCCCCCTCGCCTTCGCGATCGCCGCGACATCGCGCGAAAACCAGCGGCCCGCCGCCGCATCGTTCGAACGCAGGAATGCGCCCTCGGGCTCGGTGACGCGCAGCAGCCCGGTCACCGTCACCGGCCCCGCGACATTGCCCGCGGCGCGCGTTTTCGGATCACGCCGATCCTTGGGCACGAAGCCGCGATTGACGAGCAAGGTGAAGCGCGGCGTTTCGAGCGGGGTCAGCACCCAGTAGCCCGGTCCGCGATCGGTCACCGCCTGCACGAGCGTTTCGCGATCATGTCGGAACTGCCCGGTCGCGGTCACGCGGCGATAGACGTCATTCTTCGCGTCGACCGCATCCCACGCACCCGGCCCCGGCGCAGCCACCGGCGCCGCATGAACACGCGCCTCAACCGCTGCGACCAGCTCATGCTTCCACACGCGCCGTTCGATCTGCCAGACGCCAAGCGCCGCGAGGCCGATCGCCGCGATCAGCGCCGCCGCGGCAAAAACCGCGCGGCGAGTGCGTGTCACGGCACCTGACCCGTCGTCGTACCCGCCGTCTGGCTCGTCGGTTCGTGCGGCATCGGCATCATGTTGGTGTTGAGGTGGTGCATCACCCACAGCGAGCCCGCGAGCATGATCACCACGACGATCACGGTGAAGATCAGCGAAGTCAGCGACCAGCCGCCCTCGGCCTTCGGGGTCATATGGAGGAAAAAGACCATGTGGACGACGATCTGGACGACCGCAAAGCCCATGATGATCGCGCCCGTCGCGCCCGCGCTGAGCGGCATCGTCATCACCAGCCAGAAGGGGATCGCGGTCAGGATCACCGACAGGACAAAGCCGATGACATAGTCGCGCATCGACGCGTGCGGCATCTCGATCTCGTGAGGACCGTCGTGCGCGTGGGCGGTGGCGTGCGGGCCACTTTGATTGGTATTGGGGCTCACCGCAGCACTCCCATCAGATAGACAAAGGTGAAGACGCCGATCCACACGACGTCGAGGAAGTGCCAGAACATGCTGAGGCACATCACGCGGCGCTTGTTCGCGGCGATCAGCCCGTGCTTCGACAGCTGGAACATCAAGGTCACCAGCCACACGATCCCGAAGGTGACGTGCAGCCCGTGGGTGCCGACGAGCGTAAAGAAGCTCGACAGGAAGGCGCTGCGCTGCGGCGTCGCGCCGATCTCGATCAGGTGGTGGAATTCGTAAAGCTCGATCCCGAGGAAGGCGAGCCCGAAGAGGCCGGTGATCGCGAGCCATATCTGTACGCCCCGCACCTTGCCCTGCTGCATCTGCAGCACCGCAAAGCCATAGGTGATCGACGAGAAGAGCAGCATCGCGGTGTTGAGCGCGATCAGCTTCAGGTCGAACAGATCCTTCGGCGCCGGGCCAGCGGCATAGCTGCCCCCGAGCACGGCGTAGCAGGCAAAGAGGATCGCAAAGATGAGGCAGTCGCTCATCAGATAGATCCAGAAGCCCAGCATCGTGCTGTGCCCCTCGGGATGCGCATGCTCGTCGAGGTCGTAGAACTGGACGGGCGCGTCGGCGGCTATCGTCTTGGCACTCATCGCATCAGGCTCCGGCCGCCAGCTGGCGGGTGCGCGCTTCCTCGACCGCGGTGACCGTCGCCGCCGGGATATCGAAATCGCGCTTGTAGTTGAAGGTGTGATAGATCGCGCCGACGATCGTCGCGGCAAAGCTCAGCGCGACCAGCCACCAGATGTGCCAGACCAGCGCAAAGCCCATGACGAGGCAGAAGCCCGACAGGATGATCCCCGTGCCGGTGTTGCTCGGCATATGGATGTCGCGATAGCCATCGACCGGCCGCTGATGCCCGCGCTTCTTCATGTCGTACCATGCGTCGAGGTCGTGGATCACCGGCGTGAAGGCGAAATTATAGTCGGGCGGCGGCGAGCTGGTCGCCCATTCGAGCGTGCGGCCGTCCCACGGATCGCCGCCGGTGGTGTCGCGCAGCTCCTTGCGGCGCCAGATGCTCACCGCGAACTGGACCAGCATGGCGCCGATACCCGCGGCGACGATCAGCGCGCCGATGCCTGCGATCACGAACCAGATTTGCAGGCTCGGGTCGTCGAACACGCGCATGCGCCGCGTCACGCCCATCAGGCCGAGGATATAGAGCGGCGTGAAAGCGACCCAGAAACCGACCACCCAGCACCAGAAGCTGACCTTGCCCCAGAAGACGTCGAGCTTGTAGCCGAACGCCTTGGGCCACCAGTAATTGATCGCCGCGAAAAGGCCGAACAAGACGCCCCCGATGATCACGTTATGGAAATGCGCGATCAGGAACAGCGAGTTGTGCAGCACGAAGTCGGCGGGCGGCACCGCGAGCAGCACCCCGGTCATGCCCCCGATAACGAACGTCAGCATGAAGGCGACCGTCCACATCATCGGCAGCTCGAAACGGATGCGGCCGCGGTACATGGTGAACAGCCAGTTGAAGAGCTTGGCCCCCGTCGGGATCGAGATCACCATCGTCGTGATGCCGAAGAAGCTGTTGACGCTCGCCCCCGATCCCATGGTGAAGAAATGGTGCAGCCACACGAGGTACGACAGGATCGTGATGCAGATCGTCGCATAGACCATCGAGGTGTAGCCGAAGAGCCGCTTGCCCGAGAAGGTCGAGGTGACTTCGGAAAAGACGCCGAACAGCGGCAGCACGAGGATGTAAACCTCGGGGTGCCCCCAGATCCAGATCAGGTTCACATACATCATCGGCGATCCGCCGAGGTCGTTGGTGAAGAAGTTGGTGCCGACATAACGGTCGAGCGTCAGCAGCACGAGCGTCGCGGTCAGGATCGGGAAGGACGCCACGATCAGGATGTTCGCGCAGAGCGAGGTCCAGGTGAAGACGGGCATCTTCATCAGCCCCATGCCCGGCGCGCGCAGCTTCAGGATCGTGACGATCAGGTTTATGCCCGACAGGGTGGTGCCGACGCCGGCTATCTGTAAGCCCCAGATATAATAGTCGACGCCGACATTGGGGCTGTAGGCGATGCCCGACAAGGGCGGATAGGCCAGCCAGCCGGTCTGTGCATATTCGCCGACGAAGAGCGAAATCATCGTCAGCACCGCGCCCGCGGTCGTCATCCAGAAACTGAAGTTATTGAGGAAGGGGAAGCTGACGTCGCGCGCGCCGATTTGCAGCGGCACGACATAGTTCATCAGCCCGGTGATAAACGGCATCGCGACGAAGAAGATCATGATCACGCCGTGCGCGGTGAACACCTGGTCATAATGATGCGGGGTCAGGTAACCTTCGGACCCGCCGAACGCCATCGCCTGCTGAATGCGCATCATAATCGCGTCGGCGAAGCCGCGCAGGAACATGATCAGGCCCAGAATCATATACATGATCCCGATCCGCTTGTGGTCGACGGTGGTGAACCACTCGGTCCACAGATAGCCCCAGAGGCGGAATTTGGTGATCAGGCCGAGCACGGCGATGCCGCCAAGGACGACGCCGATGAAGGTGACGACAAGGATCGGCTCGTGCAGCGGCAGCGCCTCGAGCGACAGCTTGCCAAGGATCGGGCCGGTTTCGGGTGCGGGATGCGGGGTCATGGGGATCTCGGCTCGGTTCAGGACATCGGGCGGGTGGCGGCGGGCGCGCTCAGCGCGGTGCGTTCGGGCTTGGCCGGGACCGGAAGCCCCTCGCCCTTCAGCATCGCCGGCGCGACCCGCTTCGCGTCGGGGCGGTCGTTCGACATCACCGGCGCGCTGCAAGCGGCCGCGACATAACGTATGCTCCAGCGCGCGGCGTCGACGGTGCCGCGCGCGGCGAACTTGTCATAGGTCACCTGCCGGACATTGCCGATGCCTGCTATGCCCGCGCCGCCCGCGGCATCGAGCGACATCATGTCGTGCATGCACATCTTGCCGGGCTCGACGCACATGTTGACGACCGCGTCGAACAGCTGCGGATCGCTCGCGGCGAAGCGGCGGACCGGCTCCTTGTGCGTCGGCTTTTCGAGCTTCAGATAGGTATCGCGGCTGAGGTCGCCTTCGGCCGAAGCCTTGGCGGTCGCGACCCATTTGTCGAACTCGCCCGCGGGCAGGCTCTTCACCGCGAAGCGCATGTTCGAAAAGCCCCAGCCCGAATAATTGGCCGAAAAGCCCTCAAACTCACCGGTCTTGTCGAACACGCCGTGCAGCTTCGTTTCCATGCCCGGCATCGCGTAAATCTGCCCCGCGAGCGCGGGTACGTAAAAGCTGTTCATCACCGACGAGGAGGAGATGCGGAAGCGGACCGGCCGATCGACCGGCAGCGCCAGCTCGTTTACCGTCGCAACGCCCTGTTCGGGGTAGATGAACAGCCATTTCCAGTCGAGCGCGACGACCTGAACGTCGAGCGGCTTCACTTCCGCCGCGACGGGCTTGCCCGGCGCCGTGCGCGCGAGCGGGCGATAGGGATCGAGCAAATGCGTCGCGACCCACGTCACCGCGCCGAGGCAGATGATGATGAGCAGCGGCGCCGACCAGATGACCAGCTCGAGCTGGGTCGAATGGTCCCAGTCGGGCTTGTACGTCGCCTCCTTGTTCGATGCGCGATATTTCCACGCGAAGAAGATCGTCAGCCCCATCACCGGCACGATGATCAGCAGCATCAGCACGGTCGACAGGACGATCAGGTCGCCCTGCTGGCGCGCGACGTCGCCGGCGGGATCGAGCACGACCAGCCCGCAGCCCGACAAGAGAGGCAGCGCGGCGAGCAGCGGCAGAAGCCGCAATCGGGCGGGAAAACGGGGGAGATTGCTTGGCATGATGCGCGCCTAGGCCTCCTTTGCTGCACTGCACATAGGACATTTTGTCCAATCCCGCGACCGTCCATGATCGCGCAGGGGCATTTTCATTCGGGGTAATTTTGCCCTATGACCGACTCGTGCCGTCGCATCCTGTCCTGCGAATGGCGCCAGCTCAAGGATTGTTACCATGGCTGCCGATACCGTGCCCACTACCGAGGTCGAACGCGACGCCCGCGCCCTCCATGAAGACGGCCACCGCATCGACCCGGCCGAGATCGCGATCGGCGTCATCATCGGCCGCACCTCCGAATTCTTCGACTTCTTCGTTTATGCCATCGCGTCGGTGCTGGTGTTCCCGAAGCTCGTCTTCCCGCATCTCGATCCGCTGACGGGCACGCTCTGGTCGTTCGCGATCTTCGCGCTCGCCTTTGTCGCGCGTCCGGTCGGCACGATCATCTTCACCGCGATCGACCGCGCCTATGGCCGCGGCGCAAAGCTCACCATCGCGCTGTTCCTGCTCGGCGGCTCGACCGCGGCGATCGCCTTCGTCCCCAGCTATGAAACGGCCGGCATCGGCGCCGCGCTGCTCCTCGCGCTGTTCCGCATGGGTCAGGGCGTCGCACTCGGCGGTTCGTGGGACGGCCTCGCCTCGCTGCTCGCGCTCAATGCGCCCGAGAACAAGCGCGGCTGGTACGCGATGATCCCGCAGCTCGGCGCGCCGCTCGGCCTCATCGTCGCCAGCCTGCTCTTCATGTTCCTGATCGCGGCGCTGCCCGCCGAGGATTTCCTTGCGTGGGGCTGGCGCTATCCCTTCTTCGTCGCCTTCGCGATCAACGTCGTCGCTCTGTTCGCGCGGCTGCGCATCGTTGTGACCCCCGAGTATGCAGAATTGTTCGAGAACCGCGCGCTCCAGCCCGCGCCTTTGCTCGAAACGGTGCGGTCGGAATGGAAGACGATCGTCATCGGCACCTTCGCGCCGCTCGCCAGCTTCGCTATGTTCCACATGGTCACCGTCTATCCGCTGTCTTGGGTGTTCCTGTTCACCGACGAAAGCCCGGTCCGCTTCCTGATGATCGAGGCGATCGCCGCGGTCGTCGGCGTCGGCTCGATTGTCGCCTCGGGCATGCTCGCCGACCGCGTCGGCCGCCGCACGCTGCTCGCGGTCACCGCCGCTGCGATCGCGGCGTTCAGCGGCTTCGCGCCGCAACTGCTCGACGCCGGTCAGGCGGGCGAAGCGACCTTTATGATCCTCGGCTTTGCACTGCTTGGCCTGTCGTTCGGCCAGTCGTCGGGCGCGCTCTCGTCGAACTTCCATCCGCGCCACCGTTACACCGGTTCGGCCTTCACCTCCGACCTCGCCTGGCTGTTCGGCGCCGGTTTCGCGCCGATGGTCGCGCTCTGGCTCTCCAGCCAGTTCGGGCTGATCGCCGCGGGCGCCTATCTGCTCTCGGGCGCGATCGGCACGCTCGTCGCGCTCTGGCTCAACCGCGAACTGGCGAGCACGATCGGCTGACCGCGCACCGATGGAATTCCGGGCGAAGATCAAGCGCAAGGGGATCAATCCCTATGTGCCGGTCAGCGTCGCACGGGCGCGGCGGATCAAGGCCGGCTGGAAAAAGCCCCTGCCCGTGCGCGTCCAGGTGAACGGCCAGCCCGATCCCGCGTGGCGGATCAACATGATGCCGACGGGCGACGGGGGCTTTTACCTGTATCTCGACGGCGTCGTCCGCAAGGCGTCGGGCACCGACGTCGGCGACACCGTCGACGTGTCGGTCGCCTTCGATCCCGCCTATCGCAGCGGCCCGCAAGACGACATGCTGCCCGAATTTGCGGCGCGCCTTGATGAAGACGCCGGGGCCAAGGCCAGATGGAACGGCCTCCAGCCGAGTCTCAAGAAGGAAATTCTGCGCTACCTCGCCAATCTGAAATCGGACGCGGCAAGGCAACGCAACATCGATCGCGCCATCGGCGTCCTCGGCGGCGCAAAGGCGCGTTTCCTCGCCCGCGACTGGAACTGAGCGACACGTCCCGCACGGCGACATCGCCGATGGCACAATGTCCGGCCTATCGGGGATCGACCGAGCCGACGTCCCACTGGGAAGCGCTTGCCCTCTGCAAATATACGGGTGACCTCCCCGCCTCAGGCGCACGCGCTTGGCCCTGCGCGTTTCGAACATCTTTCTAAAATGAAATGAAATTATTTAAGTTGTCATATAACTTATAACTGGTAATGTGAGTCGGGTATGGCGCATCAAGCGCTGGCGGCGGGAGAATGGGCGCGTGAGGCAGGGCGGAACCGACGCTGTGCACGACGAGCGGCTGGCGCTTCGCAAGCGGCGGCCGTCGCTGGTCGACGCCGCGTGCGAACATATCCGCGCAAGCATCCTGTCCGGCGCAAACTGGCCCGGCTCGCAACTTCCCACCGAGGCGGAATTCGTCGACGTGCTGGGCGTGAGCCGGACGGTGGTCCGCGAAGCGGTCGCCCGCCTCGCCGCCGCCGGACTGGTCGAGGCGCGCCAAGGAAAGGGTCTCTTCGTCAGCGAGACCGCACGCTATCAGGCATTTCAGATCACGCGCGAAGAGGTCGAAAATCTCAGCGACGTGATCCAGTTGCTCGAGCTGCGGCTCAGCGTCGAAACCGAGATGGCCGCGCTGGCCGCCGAACGGCGCAGCGAGGTCGATGTGATGAGCATGCGCCAGCAGCTCAAGATCCTTGGCGAGGCGGCGATCGGCCTCGACGATTCGGTCAAGGCCGATGTCGAGTTCCACAACGTCATCGCGCGGGCCAGCAAGAACACCTATTACGCCAAGCTGATCGATTTCCTGGGCGTCCGCCTGGTCCCGCCGCGCTCGCTCTATCTGCGCCAGGGGCAAAGCTATGTCGGCGCGCGTTACAAGGCGGTGATCAGCGAAGAGCATGAGGCGATCCTCGACGCCATCATCCGCCGCGATCCCGACGCCGCACGGGTGGCGGCACGGAGCCACATGAGCAGCAGCCTCAAACGGCACCGCGATCTGCAAGACTTTATGTCCTCCCACAGCCCGACGGGCTGAATCCCACCAACATCAATGACCTGAAGGGCAACTCAGGCACCGAATTACGTCCGACAGAATTATATGATCAATCCGCTTAACTTATATGATGTCTTACAGGGAGAGTTCCATTGAAGATCAGTCTTCGCGCTTCCGTGGCGTTGATCGCGCTCGCCAGCGGCGCCCATATCGCAAAGGCGCAGACCGCGCCGGCCGCCGAACCATCCGCCAATCAGACCGCTGCGAGTACGGCGGCGAATGACGCGCAGAACGGCGAGGACATCGTCGTCACCGGCATCCGGCAGAGCCTTGCCCGCGCCGCCGAGATCAAACGCGAGTCGACCGCCGTCGTCGATTCGATCGTCGCCGAGGACATCGGCAAGCTTCCCGACCTGACCACGGCGTCGGCGCTCCAGCGCGTGCCCGGCGTGCAGGTCGTCGTCGGCGGCAACAACGAGATCGTTGGCGCGCGCATCCGCGGCCTCGACGACATCATCACCACGCTCAACGGACGCGAGATTTTCACCGGCGTCGGCCGCGGCTTCTCATTCCAGGATCTGCCGGCCGAAGCATTGGCGGGCGTCGATGTCTACAAGTCCAATTCGGCCGAGCGGCTCGAAGGCGGCGTGGCGGGCGGCGTCAATATGCGCCTCCGCCGCGCGCTCGACTTCAAGGAACTGACGATCGCGGGCAGCGCGCGCGCGACCTATCTGCAGGAAGCCGGTTCGAAGAACACGATCAATCCGGCGGTGAGCCTGCTCGTCGCCAACCGCTGGGACGCGGGTGAAGGCGAGATCGCGGCGATGGCCAGCGTCTCCTATCAACGCAATAAATATGCCCGGCCGGTCGCGTGGAACGACTGGACGCGCGCGACCAGCGCCGGCCCCGCCGGCTCGCCGCAGAACCTGCATTCGCCCACCGGCTTCGCCGCCGCGATCGAATTCGGCAAATATGAGCGCCCGCAGGGCAATTTCTCACTCGAATGGGCGCCCGATACCGACACCAAAATCTATGTCGAGGGCCTGTTCGCAGGCTATCGCGGCAACGTCTATCAGGCGCGCCCGACCTTCCGCGCCTTCACCGGAACGTCGTTCGAGGCGACCGCGGGCGATACCTGCGAGGATTTCGCGGTCGGCCCCGACGGCTATTATTCGGGGAATGTGCGCAGCCCGACCAATCCGACAGGCACCGGGACGATCCGCCAGCTGTGCAACGCCACCGGCTATACCGCACGCAATCTCGAATATTACACCGCGACCGTCGCCAACAAGGCGCGCACCGACATCTATGTGATCGCAACCGGCTTCAACAAGGAGATCGGCGCGCTCAGCTGGAATACCGACATCTCCTATGAGTCGTCGATCAACCGGAACAACAGCTTTCGCGTCGATATCGGCAAGCGCATCGCCGAACTGGTGCAGGTCAGGGATGACAATCACGAAGTCAGCGCGACGATGCCCGGCAACCCGATGAACGACCCGGCCGGCCTCGCCTTCGCCAACGGCATGACCGAAGACATCAACCGCAGCCGCGGCACGTTGTGGTCGGTGATGAGCGACGCCAAATACGACTTCGACGGCTTCCTCGACTATGTTCAGGCCGGCGTTCGCGTCGCGCGGCGCAAAGCCGGGTTCGAGCAATATCTCGGCGGCCCGCCGGCCCCGGGCGGTTCGTTCGTGACCCCGCTGGCAAGCGCCGGCCTCCCCTCCGATATTCTCTCGCAGGCCCCCGGGGTCCCGCAGATGAACGGCGGCGCATCCTTCCTGCAGATCGATCCCCGATATCTGACGCAGGAATCGATCAAGCGGCAGCTCAGGACGCTGTACCGCATCTCGCCCGACACGCCGGCCTTCGACCCGACGCGCGATTATGATGCGCAGGAAAAAAGCTATGCCGGCTTCCTGCAGGCGGGGTATGAATTCTCGCTGACCGATGCGATCTCGGTCGACGGCATGGTGGGCGCCCGCCTCACCCGCACCGACCGGAACATTGCGGGTTCGGGCCGCGTGACCGATCCGGCAACGAGCACATCGCGCGTCGTGCTGGTTCAGCGCTCGACCAGCGACACCGACCTCTTGCCCAATGCCAGCGCGCGCGTTCAGTTCGGCGACGGCCTCCAGGCACGGTTCAACTATTCGAAGACGCTTTCGCGGCCCAGCTTCGGCCAGCTCAATCCCGGGCTCAGCTATGTCGTCTCCTACGTCAGCACGATCCAGAACTCCGGATCGGGCGGCAATCCCGACCTCCGGCCGCAAAAAGCCGACAGCTTCGATGCGTCGCTCGAATATTATTTCGGCCGCAGCAATTATGTCTCGGTCGTCGGCTTCTATCGCGACATCACCGACCGCATCATCAACGGGACCGAGGTGCGGACGATCGACGGCCTGCAATATGTGATCTCGACCCCGCGCAACCTGGGCTCGGCCAAGATCAAGGGTGTCGAAGTGGGCGGCCAGCTGTTCCTCGACTTCCTTCCCGAAGGTCTCGACGGCGCGGGCGTGATCGGGAACTTCACGGTCATCGACAGCGAGGTGACGACCCCCGGCGACCGGCTTCAGGGCCTGCCGCTGCTCGGCGTCTCCAAATATAATTACAACATCGGCCTGATTTACGAGAAATACGGCATCTCGGCGCGGATGATCTACACCTACCGCTCCAGATATTTCGACGGCGACATCACCAACGGCCTCTCGCTCCGGCCGGTTTCGATCCCCGTCGGACTCAACGGCATTCGCGCCGCGGGGCGGCTCGATTTCGGCCTGAATTATGATGTGACCCCGAATATCACGGTCAGCCTCGCCGGTACGAACATCACGGGCCAGAAAACGCGCAACTTCGAATCGCGCGAGGATTTCGTCCGCGAGGTGCGGAACGACGACACAACCTACTCGCTCGGCGTCCGCTTCAACTTCTGACCCCGATGACGGCACCGCGAATGACGATAAACAGGAGGATGGTTTGAACAGGAAACGGATTTTCACCGCGCTGGGGCTGGCAACCGCGCTGACGGCGGGCAGCTTGGCGGTCGCCGGCACAGCGCACGCGCAGGCACCGGCGACGGTTCTCAACGCGTCGGACAAGGCGCTACCCGGCGACGTGCGCGTTGCGCGGACGCAGGGCTCGGTGACGATCGACTGGCCCTCGGCTGCGGGCGAGCGCGCGCAGCTCGTCCTGTCGCTCGATCCCGGCAAGCCGCTGATCGAGGCGGTCTCGATCGCGGGCAAGACGGTGCTCGGCGGGATCGATCCCGCCGGCGTGGTCACCGTCGGCACGCGCGATCTCAAAGAGGGCTGGACGGTCTTCTTCGACAATCCGCGCACGCGGCCGTTCGAAAGCTTCCCGCTGACACTCGCGCGCAGCGACATCAGCGTGCGCGCGGAGGGCGGCTATACCAAGGTGATTGTCGGCGGCGCGGCGGCAGGGCCCTTCTCGGGCACCTATCAATTCACCATCTATCCGGGTTCGCGGCTGGTGCGTGCGGCGATGGTGATGTCGACGCAGCGCCCCGCCACCGCCTACACCTTCGACGCCGGGCTCAGCGTCGCGACATCGGCGGCGCTGCCCTGGCGCTCGATCGCCTTCACCGATCTGTCCGACACGATCGTGCGCAAGGAAGGCGATGCATCGCGCAAACCCGCGGTCTCGCCCAAGGTGCGCGCCCGCATGATCGTCGCCGAAGGAACCGCGGGCGGGTCGCTGGGCGTGGTCCCGCCGCCGCATCAATTCTACTACCCGCTCGATTACGCCAACAACGACAATTCGGCGTGGTACGGCAACGACTATCGCAACCTCGCCGGCCGCACGAGCTTCGGCGTGCGCCAGACGCTCGAGGGCGATCGGCGCTACGTGCCGTGGGTCAACGCCCCGCCGGGCACCACGCAGGACATGGGTGTCTTCCTGCTGCCCGACAGCGGCGACGCCGCGAGCGTCACCAAGGCCGCGCTCGCCTACACCCGCGGCGACCGTTTCAAGGCGCTCGACGGGCATCGCACCTTCACCAGCCATTATCATGTCGAACACACCGAAGCCTTCCTGAACACGGCGCGGTTCCAGCAATCGACGGGCGTGCCCGACGGGCTCGAGTCCCCGCCCTTCGTCAAGCGCTTCAAGGACATGAACGTCGAGATCGTCCATCTCGCCGAACTTCACCTCGGGCGCGAGGCGCTCGATCGCGCCGGCGACCGGCTGACCTTGCTCAAGACGATGCACGCGGAGACCGCGCGGCTATCCGACGACAAGCTGCTGCTGCTTCCGGGCGAGGAGCCCAACGTCCAGCTCGGCGGGCACTGGATCAGCTTCTTCCCCAAGCCGGTCTATTGGACGCTCGACCGCAAGGAGGGACAGCCCTTTGTCGAGAATGATCCGAAGCTCGGCAAAATCTATCATGTCGGCTCGCCGGAGGATGTCCTGAAGCTGATGCAGGACGAGAACGGCCTGATGTGGACCGCGCATCCGAGGATCAAGGGTTCGTACGGCTTCCCGGACAAGCATAAGGACACGCCCTTCTTCAAGAGCGACCGCTTCCTCGGCGGCGCGTGGAAGAATATGCCGTCGGATTATTCGCTGCCGCGCCTCGGCACGCGCGTGCTCGACACGCTCGACGACATGAACAATTGGGCGGCGAAACCGTCCGAGCGCAAATTCGCCCCCGGCGAGGTCGACGTGTTCCAGCTCTCGGACGAGAGCGAACTCTATGCGCATATGAACATCAACTATCTCCGGCTCGACGGGCCGCTGCCGCGCTATTCCGACGGCTGGCAGAGCGTGCTCGACGCGCTGCGCGGCGGTCGCTTCTTCACCACCACCGGCGAAGTGCTGATCCCCGAATTCACGATCGACGGCGCGAAGAGCGGCGAGGAAGCCAGTTTCGGACGCAATGCCGTGGTGCGTGCGAAGATCGAATGGACCTTCCCGCCCGCCTTCGCCGAAGTCGTGAGTGGCGACGGCAAAAAAGTCTATCGCGATCGCATCGACCTGACCGGCGCCGCGCCGTTCGGCACGCGCACGATCGAAAAGCGCGTCAACCTCAGCGGCCGGAAATGGGCGCGCATCGAGGTGTGGGACGTCGCGACGAACGGCGCCTACACGCCGCCGGTATTCCTGAAAGGGAAATAAGAACCTCCCCTGCCCGTGCAGTCGTCATCGCTTCGATGGCAACTGCACGTGGCCTTTTGACGCGGAGCGGTGCCGCCAACATACTGGCCCGGCCCGGTCCTTCTTCGGAGCAGCCATGTTCGATCGAACCTATTACGCCACTCATCCCGACATGATGGCGGGCGTGTCCAATGACGAATTGCGCGATCGCTATCTCATCCAGAATCTGTTTCGCCCGAACCAATGCGTGCTCAATTACACCCATGCCGACCGGCTGGTGATCGGCGGGGTGCTGGTCGAGAGCGGGAGCGTCCGCCTGCCCGATCAATCGGAACCCGCCTCCGCTGCCGGCCACCCGTTCCTCGAGCGGCGCGAACTCGGCATCGTCAATGTCGGCCGCGCCGCGGGGACGGTCACCGTCGATGGCGAGCCGTTCGCGCTAGGCTCGAAGGACAGCTTATACGTCACGATGGGCGCGAAAGACGTCAGCTTTTCCGGCGACGGCGCGCGTTTCTATCTCGCCTCATCCCCCGCCCACCGCGCCTTCGACACACGAAAACTGCCGCTCGCCACGGCCAAGATACTTGAGCGCGGCAGTCTGGCAGAGGCGAACGACCGGACGATCCACCAGCTCGTCATCCCGGGCGTATGCGACAGCGCACAGCTCGCGATGGGCCTCACCATCCTCAAGCCCGGAAGCGTGTGGAACACGATGCCGCCGCACGTCCACGAACGCCGGAGCGAGATTTATTTCTACTTCGATCTCGACGATCCCGAGCAAGGCCGGGTGATGCACTTCATGGGTCAGGGCGACGCCACGCGTCATATCGTCATGGCGGACGGCGAGGCGGTGATCTCGCCGCCCTGGTCGATCCACATGGGCGCAGGCACCAGCGCCTACGCGTTCATCTGGGTCATGGCGGGCGAGAACCAGGACTATGACGACATGAACGTCCTCGACATCTGTCAGCTCGCCTAAGCTGCTGATATTTAACCGGCAATCGGCGGAAACGGCGAGCGACGGCCTTCAGGCGTCGCGGCGGAGGCGGATCGAGCGGAATTAAACAACCTGATTCAGCATCTCGGTTGACGGAAACATCGCGGCCGGGCCTCTTAGAGGGTGAGAGGAGTGGAACGACGGAACGCGAGGCGCTAGCCGAGTGGGTGGGACGCGAGATCCTGCCGCACGAACGCGACCTGCGGCTATGGCTGCAGCGACGGCTCGTCGCCGCGGCCGACGTGGAGGACATCGTGCAGGAATGTTATTGCCGCCTGGCCCAGCTCGATGACGTCGCGCACGTCACGACGCCGCGCGCCTATCTGTTCACCATGGCCCGAAACCTCGCGCTGCGGCAGCGCAAGCACGCACGCGTCGTCCGGATCGAAGCGCTGGCGGAAACCTTCGATGCCGAATCGGAAAGCGACCAGCTCTCGCCCGAACGGTTCGCGGCCGCACGCCAAGAACTCGAGCGCGTACAGGCGGCGCTCGCCACCCTGCCCGAGCGCGCCCGGCGGATTTTCCTTATGCGCCGGGTCGAAGGGCTGACCCAAAAGGAAATTGCGGCGGCGATGGGCGTGAGCGAGGCGGTGGTCGAGAATGACGCGAGCCGCAGCCTGCGCGCGATCCTGAAGCTGATCACCGAACCGGAACCCGAGCAGGGAAGATTGTCGGACGGAGGCGTTGCGCATGCGCGATCACGCTGAAGAGGCCGCCGCCTGGGCGCTGCGTCACCCGCTCGATGCGGCCGGACGCGCCGAGCTCGATGCATGGCTGGCACAGGATCGCCGCCACGCCGGTGCGCTGCTCCGCGCGCAGGCGGGGTTGAGTGCGATCGACCGTGCGGTGGCAGAGGGCACGGTGGCAGCGGGCGCGCCTATCGATGTTGCGCGCCCCCTTCCCCCCACGACCGCCCCGACGCGGCGGTGGCTACTCGCGGGCGCCGCCGGCGCGATGGCGGCGGGGATTGCCGGGATCGTCGCCTGGCCGCACCTGATGGTCGAGCGCGTGACGACCGCGCGCGGCGAGATCAGGCGGCTTCCGCTCGCCGACGGCTCGGTCGCCACGATCGACACCAGCAGCAGCTTGCGCGTCGCCATGGCGGACGACAGCCGCCGCATCGCGCTGCGGGAGGGACAGGCCTGGTTTCAGGTCGCCAAGGATCGCAAGCGCCCCTTCGTCGTCGATGCCGGCATCGCGCAGGTGCGCGCGGTCGGCACCGCCTTCTCGGTGCGCCGCACGGACAGCGGCGTGCGCGTCGCCGTCACCGAAGGCCGGGTCGCCGCATGGGCGACCGACAGCGGCGGGACGATGACGATCCTGGAGGCGGGGCAATATGCCACCTTCCGGCCCGGCGCGGCGGCACCCGAAATCGCGACCGAGCCCGCCGCGATCGAGCGATCGCTGGCGTGGCGCAGCGGCGAGATCGCGCTGGAAAACGAGACGCTGGGCAGCGCCGTCGAACAGTTCAACCGCTATAATCGCCAACAGCTGGTGATCGCGGACCCGGATCTGGCGAGCGCGCGGCTGGTGGGGCTTTTCCAGATCGACCGCCCCGCCGATTTCGCTGCGACGTTGACCGCCTCGCTCGACGTCGCCGTCACGACCACCCCCGGCGAGATCCGACTGGCGCGAAAAAAGAACCCGCTACCCTGACGGAAACCCGCCGGCGCGGACTCTTGGTATCGAGAGCGCACCGGCAATAGGGCGCCCGATGAAAAGGGGAGGATCGAATTGACGCACGCGCGTATTCATCTGCTGGGGACCGCCGCCGCAATCATATGCGGCGTGGCTTTGCCCGCCGAGGCGGCCGCACAAGTCCGCCGTTTCGACGTTCCCGCGCAGGCCGCGCAGACCGGCATCCCGATGTTCGCGCATCAGGCCGGCATCCAGATCCTCGCCCCCGGAGCCATTACCGAAGGCTTGCGGGTCAATCGCGTCAAGGGATCGATGGAGGTAGCCGCGGCGCTGCGGCTGCTTCTGTCCGGCACCGACCTGGTCCCGGTCAAGGTCGGCAACGCGTTCGTGCTGAAGCGCCGCGCGGCGGTCACGCAGGCAAGCCTGGCGGACACTCCCGCACAACAAGCCTCCGGCCCTGCAGCCGACACGCAAGCCGGCGAGGACATCGTCGTCACCGGCATCCGCGCGTCGCTTCAGGAGTCGATCAACGCCAAGCGCGAAGCACAGTCGATCGTCGACGTCATCACCGCGCAGGACATCGGCAAGATGCCCGACCAGAATGTGGCCGAAGCGATGAGCCGCGTGACGGGCGTCCAGATCAGCCGGCGCGAGGGCGACGGATCGAACTTCACCGTGCGCGGGATTTCGCAAAACCGGCTCGAGATCAACGGCCGCAACTATATCGGGCCGGGCAATGGCGGTAACGCGGCGCTGGAATCGGTGAGCCCCGAGATCATTTCCTCGATCCTCGTCATCAAGTCGCCCACCGCCGACATGCCCGAGGGTGCGCTCGGCGCGACGGTGAACCTCAAGACCAAGCGCCCGCTCGACCTCAAGGACTTCGTCGCCGCCGGACGCCTCCAGGGCGCCTATGCCGATCAGGCCGACCATGTCGGATATCGCGGCTCGGCGATGGTTTCGAAGAGTTTCGGCGAGCGTTTCGGCCTGCTCGCCAGCATCGCCTATTCGGACACGAAGACGCAGGGTCATTCGTTCGATGCCGGCGGCTGGACACAGACCGGCGCGATCGACGGCAATGGCGACGGCGTGGACGATCCGGGCCTGTACCGCCCGAACCGCTTCATGGCGCGCATCTTCAATCGCGCCGAACAGCGGCTGACGGTGAACGGCACCGCGCAGTGGCGCCCCACCGACACACTCGAAATCATCCTCGACGCGACCTTCAACCACCTCAAACGCCAGCGGAACAGCGTCAATTACCAGGTGTTGTTCAACAACAACGACACCGACGCGATCGTGAACGACAGCAACACGGTCGTCGCCGGCACCTTCACCGGCGTGACCCTTCGGCCGCTGATCTATGACGAGCCGACCGACCTCAAATCGACCCTGCTCGGCGGATCGGTCAAATGGGAGAGCGACCGCGCGCGCGTGAGCTTCGACATGTCCTATGCTCATGGCAAGGGCAGCGACGGCGGGCCGGGTGCGTCGTTCGCTTATGTGGTCGTGCCGCGCGCGGGCAACACCGCGAACGCGAGCTATGATTTCAGGGCCGGCAATCCGGTGCCGGATCTGTCGATCGACGCCAATTTCAACCCGAACGACCCGTCGCAATATCGGCTGCTGTCGATCTTCGACTATGACGCGGTGACCGAGAACAGCGGCTATGACGGGCGGCTGGACTGGGAATATCAGACCGAATGGGGCATCCTGTCCTCGGTAGAGACGGGGGTGCGCTACGAGCGCGTAAAGCTGCTCGCCGCCGATCCGCAGAACCTGCCCGTCGCGGCCAGCCTGCTCGCGGCCGGCGACACGAACGGCGACGGCATCCTGACCGTCGACGAGCTACCCGGGCTCAGCTACGGCAAGGATTACGGCACCTTCTTCCCCGGCGCCGACGGCGCCTTTCCCCGCGACCTCCTCGGCGGCACGCTCGACAAATGGGCGGCCCGCGATGGGCTGGGCCTTGCAAGGCCCGATCCCAACGACACGACGATCACCGTCGGTCCGACCTCGATCAAGGACGTCAAGCAGGATACGCTCGGCGCTTATGTGAAGGGCAATTTCGAGGGCGATATCGGCGGCCTGCATTATTCGGGCAACGCCGGGGTGCGCTATGTCAGCACGGCGCGCGCGACAAAGGGATTTCTGTCGCCGACCGCCACGACCATGACCAAGGCCGATTTCAACTATTGGCTGCCCAGCGCGAATCTGTCGATCGACTTCACCGACGATCTGACGCTGCGCCTGGCCGGGGCGGAGGTCGTTGCGCGGCCGGGCCTCAATCAGGTCAGCGCCAGCTTCGTGCCCAACACCGTCAGCATGACCGGCTCGCGCGGCAATCCCAATCTCCGGCCGTTCGAGGCGACGCAATATGACGCCACGCTCGAATGGTATTTCGCGCCCTCGAGTTCGCTTACCGGCGCGGTCTTTTACAAGAAGGTCGATTCCTTCACCGTCAACACCGTGACCCGCGAGTTCATTCCCGGCTTTTCCGAGCGGTTCGGGCTGTTCGACATATCGCAGCCGCAAAATGGCGAGGACGGCGACATCAAGGGATTCGAGCTCGCCTATCAGCAAGCCTTCCGCTTCCTGCCGGCGCCGTTCGACAATCTCGGCATCCAGGCGAACTACACCTATGTCGACAGCTCCACGCCGCTGGTCGATTCGATCACCGGCGAGCGACTTCCGCTCCCTGGCCTATCGCGCGACAGCTATACGCTGATCGGCTATTATGAGGACGACATCTTCTCGGTGCGCGCGGCCTATACCTATCGCAGCAAATATCTGAACTCGGTCGGCGGCGCGGCCAGCGGCGGTAATACCTATATCTCCGCGCGCGGTCAGCTCGACGCATCGGCGCAGATCAACCTGACGCCCAATCTGCGCCTGACTTTCGAGGGCATCAATCTGACCAAGGCGATCGACCGCCAGTATCTGGGCGAACCCGATCGCCTGACGTTCAGCGCGCAGGAGGATCGCCGGATCTTCTTCGGCGTAGCCGCCAGCTTCTGACCAAGAGGATCACCATGAACCGCAAGCGCTTCCGCGCCCTCGCCACCCTGTCCGCCTGGCTTCTGCCGATGGCGGCCCTTCCCTCTCCCGCGGCCGCCCAGCCGCATCCGCGCGCCGACATCGTCATTTATGGCTGCACCTCGGGCGGGGTTGTCGCCGCGATCGAGGCGCGACGCCTCGGCCGGTCGGTGCTGCTGGTGTGCCGCGAAGACTATCTCGGCGGCATGTCGACCAACGGCCTCGGCTGGTCCGACACCGGCAATCACCGCGCGATCGGCGGGCTGTCGCTCGAATTCTACCGCAAGGTGAAGCGATATTATGACGACCCGTCGGCCTGGGTCCACGCCCCGCGCCCCGCCCGGGCCGAGAATTTCGTCGATGGCGATGCGATGTGGCAGTTCGAGCCGAAGGTCGCCGAGCGCATCTTCGAGGATTGGGCAAAACAGGCGGGCGTCACCATCGTGCGCAATCAGCCGCTCGACCGGTCGAAGCGCGGCGTCGAGATGGACGGCAATCGCATCACCGCGTTCCGCTCTAAAACCGGGCAGCGTTTCGAGGGAAAAATCTTCATCGACGCGACCTATGAAGGCGACCTGATGGCCGGCGCGGGCATCAGCTTTACCGTCGGGCGTGAGAGCAACGCGACCTATGGCGAGACGCTCAACGGCGTCCAGCTCGCGAACACCACCAACCACCAGTTCACGCTCGAAATCGACCCGTATCGCTTGCCCGGCGATCCCTCGAGCGGGCTGGTGCCGCGGATCAGCGCCGAACGCCCGGCACGCGACGGCACCGCCGACCGCAAGATCCAGGCCTATACCTATCGCATGTGCCTGACCGACGTGCCGGCGAACCGCGTGCCCTTCCCCAAGCCCGCAGGTTATGACGCGAGCCAGTATATATTGCTCCAGCGCTATATGGACGCCGGCCACCGCGACTATTTCCGCAAGTTCGACCGCATCCCCAACGGCAAGACCGACACGAATAATTTCGGCGCCTTCTCGTTCGATAATATCGGGATGAACTATGGTTATCCCGAGGGCAGCGATGCCGATCGCGCCGCGATCGCGCGCGAGCACACGACCTATCAGCAGGGGCTGCTGTGGTTCATGGCGAACGACCCCGGCGTGCCCGCCGAGACCCGCGCGGAAATGTCGAAATGGGGCCTCTGCAAGGACGAGTTTGCCAGCACCGGTCACTGGCCGCGCGAAATGTATGTGCGCGAAGCGCGCCGCATGGTCTCCGACTTCGTGATGACCGAACCGCATTTGCGCGGCGCCAAGCCGACGCCGCGGCCCGTCGGCATGGGCTCGTACAACATGGATTCGCATAATGTGCAGCGGATCGTCGACGCGCGCGGCTTCGCCCGCAACGAGGGCAATATCGAGATCAGCCCCGGCCGCGCCTATCCGATCAGCTACGACGCGATCGTGCCGAAAAAGCGCGAAGCCACGAACCTGCTGGTCCCAGTCGCGCTGTCGGCGTCGCATATTGCCTATGGCTCGATCCGAATGGAGCCGGTGTTTATGATCCTCGGCCAGTCCGCGGCCGCAGCGTCATCGATCGCGATCGACGACCGGATCGCCGTGCAGGATGTCGACTATGACAAGCTTCGCGCAAGACTGACGTCGGAGGGGCAGATCCTCGAACTTGCGCACTGACAGGAACCCCGGACGCTAGACTCATTGCACTCGGCAATGAATCCCGGCGCCTAGTTACCAGAAGCGGATGGTGTGGGCTGCCTCTGGATCGCCGAAAGGCGCCATTGGCGCGGCGACACGCCGAATATCTGGCCATGCCAGCGGGTATAGGCGCCGATCGATCCATAGCCGAGCATCTCGGCAACATCGGTGATCCGCGTGCGCGGATTGGCGAGATATTGCGCAGAAAGTTGCATTCGCGCACGGTTGAGGAGATCGCTGAAGCTCGTCCCGTCGGCGTCGAGCATTCGTTGCAGCGTGCGCACAGTTGTTCCCATCGATTCGGCACAATATTGGACCGTGGCGCGTCCCGAAGGCAGCAAGAGCATGATCAACTGCTCAACCTCCTGTGCAGCCGTGCGCATCGCGGGGTTCATCACCGACGAGATCAGCTCGCGGGCATGACCGGCAAGCGCGGAATCGGCGCGCGCCGCGGGCCGGTCCAGATCGGCTGCGGCGATGACAAGGCCGTTGAACTCGCAATCGAACGTAACATCGCAATGGAACAGCCGCCGATAGACCTGCATTTCTGACGCCCGCGGCTTGCCGCGCGAGAAGCACACCGAGAGCGGCGACCAATTGTCGCCCAGCACGCTCGCGCAGAGGCGCACGAGAACGCCCAGCGCGAGATCGGATGACTGGCGATGCGGCTCGGGGCTGCTCAGCGCAAAATCTTCGCGTAGCACGACCTCCTCACCGAAAGGCTCGACATGCAGGACGAGCGTCGAGTTGATCTGGTTGCGAAATTCGGTGATCGCCTGAAGCGCCAGGCGGAGCGTCGGCTGGTGCGCGATCAACAGGCTGGCGACGCCGAGATTGGCGAGCGCGCGCTCCCCGGCCATGCGAAGGCCGAGCGTCTCACACCCTGTCACTTCGGCGCTGCGTTCCAGAAGGCGCATGGTCGCTCGCGCCGAGATCAATTGTTCGGGATTCGCGAACAGTTCAGGCGACAATCCGCATTCGCGCAGCAAGGGCCGCGGGTCGGCGCCCAGCCCCCGCATCGCCGGAAAATAGCCGGTCAGCGCCGCAACGCGGACGAGTTCGGCCACGCTTCTCTCCTCTGATCGCGCCCGTTGGCGTCTAATGCCAAAATTATGTCACGAAATGTGAAAAGTGCAAGCGGGCACTGCTCTACCCCCCATCGTAATGGGAGAGTGAGAGATGGCCAAAGCCGTTCGTTTTTATGAAGCCGGTGGACCCGAAGTGCTCCGGGTCGAGGATGTCGCGGTCGGCGACCCCGATCCGGGCGAGGTCCGCATTCGCCACGCCGCCGTCGGCTGCAACTTCGCCGACACCTATTTCCGCTCGGGCTATTATCCCGCGCAGCTTCCCGCCGGAATCGGCGTCGAGGGCGCGGGCGTGATCGAGGCCGTCGGCGACGGCGTCACCGATTTCGCGCCCGGCGACCGCGTCGCCTATAACGGCAGCCCGCTCGGCGCCTATAGCGAGGCGCGCATCATGCCCGCCGCGCCGCTGTTCAAGCTGCCCGATGTCATTTCGTTCGAGGACGCCGCCGCGTCGACGATGCGCGGCCTGTCGGCGACCTATTGGCTCGCGAAGACCAATCCGCGGATGAAGGCCGGCGACACGATCCTGCTCCACGCCGCGGCGGGCGGGGTCGGGCTGCTCGCGGTACAGCTTGCCAAGCTGATGGGGCTGCGCGTCATCGGCACCGTGTCGAGCGAGGCGAAAGCCGAAAAGGCGCTCTCGCTCGGCTGCGACGAGATCATCTTCTACCGCCGCGAGGATGTGGCGGCGCGGGTCAAGGAATTGACCGATGGCGAAGGCGTGACGACGGTGTTCGACAGCGTCGGCAAGGACACGTTCGAGGGCTCGCTCAAGTCGCTCAAGCGGCGCGGCGTGTTCGTCGCCTGCGGCACCGCGTCGGGGCCTTTCCCGCCGGTCGATGCGTTTCAGCTTCTGATGCAGGGGTCGGTCTATTTCACCCGCCCCGGCTTCGCCGACTATTATGCCGACCCCGCCGAGCGCGCCGAACTGTCGGACCTGTGGTTCGGCCATCTGGCCGCGGGCCGCGTCAAGGTCGAAATCGGCCAGCGCTACGCCCTTGACGACTGCGTCGCCGCGCATCGCGAACTCGAAGCCGGCCAGACGATAGGATCATCCATCTTCGTGCTCTGAGGGAGAGGGACGATGAAGATCGAAAAGCTCACCACGCATATCGGCGCCGAAGTCCGCGGCATCGACCTTGCCGAAGCGGCCCGCAGCGACGATCTGTTCGCCGAAATCCGCGCCGCACTGCTCGAACATAAGGTCCTGTTCCTGCGCGATCAGGACATCGCCCGCGCCGACCATGTCGCCTTCGCCAGCCGCTTCGGCGCGCTCGAGGATCATCCGGTGGTCGGCAGCGATCCCGAGCATCCGGGGCTGGTGCAGATCTACAAGGACGAGACCTCGCCGCCCGATTATTATGAGAATAGCTGGCATTGCGACGCGACCTGGCGCGACGCGCCGCCGATGGGCGCGGTGCTGCGCTGCGTCGCCTGTCCGCCCGTCGGCGGCGACACGATGTGGGCCAATATGGCGAAAGCCTATGCCGACCTGCCCGATCCTGTGAAGGCGACCATCGCGCCCCTGAAGGCACGCCATTCGATCGAGGCGAGCTTCGGCGCACGGATGAGCGAAGAACAGCGCCACGCGTTGAAGGCACGCTTTCCCGACGCCGAGCATCCGGTCGTCCGCACCCATCCCGAGACGGGCGAGAAGATCCTGTTCGTCAACGGCTTCACGACGCACTTCACCAATTTCCACACCGCCGAAAACGTCCGCTACGGTCAGGATTATGCGCCCGGGGCCAGCCAGCTCCTCGCCTGGCTGATCGGCCGCGCCGCGATCCCCGAATATCAGGTCCGCTGGCGCTGGCAGCCGAACAGCGTCGCGATCTGGGATAACCGCTCGACCCAGCATTACGCCGTCATGGATTACCCGCCCACGATCCGCCGCATGGAGCGCGCGGGCATCGTCGGCGACCGCCCCTACTGATAACGAAAAGGAGAGAGACAATGCAATTTCTCGACGACAGCCTGCTTCCCGAAACGCAGGACAAATTGGTCATCACCGTCGCGCCCTACGGCCCCGAATGGCATCCCGACGATTTCCCCGAGGATATTCCGCTTACGATGGAAGAGCATATCCAGAAGGCGGTCGATTGCTACAACGCCGGCGCCACCGTGCTCCACCTCCACGTCCGCGAAGAGGATGGCTCGGGGTGCAAGCGACTGTCGAAATTCAACGAGCTGATCGCCGGGGTGCGCGAGCGCGTGCCCGACATGATCATCCAGGTCGGCGGCTCGATCTCCTTCGCCCCCGAAAGCGACGAGGACGGGGCCGAAGCGAAGTGGCTGTCGGACGAGGTCCGTCACATGCTTGCCGACTTGAAGCCCGCGCCCGACCAGGTGACGATCGCGGTCAACACGACCCAGATGAACATCATGGATCTGATGACCGACGAGGAATATGGTCAGACCTCGCTCGCCAATCCCGCGCTGTATCAGGCGTATCGCGAGATGGTGGTGCCCGCGGGTCCGCAGTGGGTCGAGGAGCATCTGCGCCGGCTGACCGCGGCGGGCATCCAGCCGCATTTCCAGCTGACCTGCATGCCCGACATGGAAACGGTCGAGCGGCTCGTCCGCCGCGGGCTGTACAAGGGGCCGCTGAACCTGACATGGGTTGGCATCGGCGGCGGCTTCGACGGGCCGAACCCCAATAATTTCATGGAGTTCATCCGCCGCGCGCCCGACGGGTCGACCGTCACGCTCGAAACGCTGATGCGCCATGTGCTGCCGGTCAACGTCATGGCGATGTGCCTCGGCCAGCATGTCCGCTGCGGCATCGAGGACACGCTTTACGACCAGCACGGCAACAAGATGACGTCGGTGCAGGGGATCGAGCAGATCGTCCGCATCGCGAAGGAACTCGGCCGCGAGGTCGCGACCGCGAAGGAAGCGCGCGAGATCTACAAGATTGGCGTGCAATATAATTCGGTCGAGGAAACGCTCGCCAAGCTCGGCATGGCGCCCAACCGCCAGCCCGGCCAGCGCGCGCTGCCGCTGCGCTACGCGGCCTGAGGCGGGAGAGCGGTGATGGCTTTCGGCGGCGAGACGACAATCCTCTTCGTTCCCGGGCTTCGGGATCATGTCGAGGATCATTGGCAGACCCATGCCGCGCGGGCGATCCCCGGCGCGGTGACGGTCGCACCGCTCGCCGCCGACAGGCTCAGCCGCGCGGGGCAAGTCGCGGCACTCGACGCCGCGCTCCGTGCCATAACCGGCGAGGTGGTGATCGTCGCGCATAGCGCCGGGTGCCTGACGACGGTGCATTGGGCGCTCGCGCCAACGCGGACGATCCGCGCGGCGCTGCTCGTCGCCCCCGCCGACATCGAAAATCCGCTGCCCGCGGGCTATCCCGAACCGGGCGCGCTCAAGGAAGGCGGCTGGCTGCCGATCCCGCGCAAGCCCCTGCCCTTCCCGGCGCTCGTCGTCGCGAGCCGCAACGATCCGCTCGCGGCGTTCGATCGGGTTACGAGCTTCGCCGACGCGTGGGGCGCGACGCTGCACGACGCGGGCGAGGTCGGGCACCTCAATCCGGCGGCGGGCTATGGACCGTGGCCCGAGGTGTTCGGACTGCTCGATCGGCTCGACGATCATGCCCGGAGCGCGGTGCGATGAGCGCCACCCCCGTCAGCGATGCTATGCGCGCCGGCGGCCAGTGGAACGCCGCGTGGGACGAGATGGCGGCGCTCGATCCCGAATGGCTCGAAACCTTCCTCGCTGCGGGCACGTTGCCGCTGCGGCGCGGGGTGCTCGATCCGAAGATTTATGAATTTCTGGCAATCGCGGTCGATGCCTCCTGCACGCATATGTACGCACCGGGCACGCGCCGCCACATCGCCGCCGCGCTCGACAAGGGCGCGACGCCCGAGGAAGTGATGGCGGTGCTCGAAGCCGTCGCGGTGCTCGGACTGCATTCGGTCGCGCTCGGCGCGCCGATGCTTGTTCAAGAAATGAAGGCGCGCGGGCTGGCGATGCCCGGCGCGGCGCAGGATTGACATGATCGCGCCCACCGGCTTCCCGACAACGGATTGGAGACGGGCATGGCGGTAATGGCACCCACGGCGAACGGCGGCATTGCGGCCGGCGGACCGCGCGACACGACGCTCTATGGCTGGATCGTCTTCGCGCTGAGCTTCGGGCTCTTGATCTCCGACTATATGGCGCGGCAGGTGCTGAACGCGGTCTTCCCGCTGCTCAAGGCCGAATGGGCGTTGAGCGACGCCGAACTCGGGCTCCTGTCGGGCGTCGTCGCGCTGATGGTCGGGCTGCTGACCTTCCCGCTGTCGCTCGCCGCCGACCGCTGGGGCCGTGTGCGCAGCCTCGCGTTGATGGCGGCGCTGTGGAGCCTCGCCACCCTCTTCTGCGCGGTCGCCGCGAGCTATCATCAGATGCTTATCGGACGGATCATGGTCGGCGTCGGCGAAGCGGCTTATGGCAGCGTCGGCATCGCGGTCGTCATCAGCGTCTTTCCGCAGCGGTTGCGCGCGACGCTCTCGGCCGCCTTCATGGCGGGCGGGTTGTTCGGGCAGGTGCTCGGCGTCGCAATCGGCGGCGAGATCGCGGCGAGCCACGGCTGGCGCGCCGCCTTTGCCGTGATCGGGCTCGGCGGACTGTTGCTCGCCGTCGCTTATCCGTTGGTCGTCCGCGAAAAGCGGATCGCCGAGATCGCCGGATCGACCGCGCGCACCGCAGATACATCGGAGCCCGCGCCGCGCACCTCGCTCCGCGCGCTCTTCGCCAACCGCAGCGTGCGGCTCGCTTATTGCGCAAGCGGCGTTCAGCTCTTCGCTGCGGGGGCGCTCCCCGCGTGGCTTCCAAGCTATTTCAACCGCTATTATGCGATGCCCGTCGATGCGGCCGGACGCATGGCCGCGCTGTTCCTGCTCATCTGCGGCTGCGGCATGGTGCTGTGCGGCATGGCGAGCGACCGCGCCGCGCAGGGCCGGCCCGACCGCAAAATCCTGCTTGCCTCGGGCTATGGCTTCGGTAGCGCGATCGCACTCACCGTCGCGCTGATGCTGCCGCCGGGACTGCCCCAGCTTGTCCTGCTCGGCATCGCGATGTTCTTCGTCGCCGGGACGACCGGGCCCGCGGGCGCGATGGTCGCGAACCTCACCCCCGCCGCGCTCCACGGTTCGGCCTTCGCAACGCTGACGCTCGCGCATAATCTGCTCGGACTCGCGCCGGGGCCGATCCTGACCGGGCGCATCGCCGATACGATCGGCCTGCTCGACGCGCTGCGCTTCCTGCCGATCGCGGCCGTCATCGCCGCGCTGCTCTTCCTCGCCGCGCGGCGCAGCTATCTCGCCGACCTCGATACGGTCGCCTCCCAACCCTAGGAACCAGCATCATGCCATCATTCGCTGCGCGCGCCGCTGCCCCGGCGCCGGGCCTCGCCGTCGCGCTCGTCGTCGCCGCGACCGCGACCTTCCTCTCCGAACATTATGACGCGCCGGTCATGCTCTATGCGCTACTGCTCGGCATGGCGCTCAACTTCGTGACCGAGGCGCCGCGCGGACAGGCGGGGATCGATTTCGCCGCCAAGGGGCTGATGCGGATCGGCGTCGCGCTGCTCGGTTTCCGCATCGGCTGGGACCAGGTTTCGGCGCTCGGCTGGGGGCCGGTGGTGATGGTCGTGACGCTCGTCGGCGCGACGATCCTGATCTCGACCCTCGCGGCACGCGCGATGGGGTTCAACCCGCTGTTCGGTTTCCTGTCGGGCGGCGCGACCGCGATCTGCGGCGCCTCGGCGGCGATGGCCCTGTCCGCCGCGCTGCCGCCGAACCCGAAGAAGGAACAGGCAACGCTGTTCACCGTCATCGGCGTGTCGGCGCTGTCGACGTCCGCGATGGTCCTCTACCCGCTGATCACGCGGGCGCTCGGGCTCGACGATCATGCCGCCGGCGTCTTCATCGGTGCGACGATCCATGACGTCGCGCAGGTCGTCGGTGCCGGTTACGCCATCTCGCCCGATGCCGGTGACACCGCGACGATCGTCAAGCTGCTGCGCGTCGCGATGCTGCTGCCCGTCATCCTCGTCGCCGGGCAGATCAGCCGCCGCGAAGCCGGCGCAGCGGGCGGCGAACGCCCGCCGTCGTTGCCCTGGTTCGTCGTCGCCTTTGTCGCGCTGGTCGCGCTGAACAGCCTGATCCCCCTGCCCACAGCGGTGACCGAAACCGGAAGCCGGCTGTCTCACTGGTGCCTCGTCACCGCGATCGCCGCGATCGGCATGAAGACCCGGCTCGGCGATCTGGTGCAGGTCGGCTGGAAGCCCGTCGCGCTGATGGTCGGCGAGACGGTGCTGCTCGCCGCGATGGTGCTCGGCTGGCTCGCGCTCGTGCCCATGTGACGCGCATTGCAAAAAACCTGTCACGAAATGTGAAATATCGCCGCCCGAGCGCCGATAGCCTTCGATCAAAGATCACCAATAGATCATCCTGGGAGGGAAATATGAAGTCGATTGCCTGCACGAGCCTTGCCGCCTTCGCTGCCGCACTCGCGGCCATGCCTGCCGCCGCGCAGGAGGCGAAACCCGCCGACACCGCGAACGACATGGGCGACGCGATCGTCGTCACCGCGCAGAAGCGCGCCGAGAATATCCAGGATGTGCCGATCTCGATCGCCGCGGTCAGCGGCGAGACGATGGAGAGCGCCAACGTCCTCACCGTGATGGACCTCGGCCGCGTCGCGACCAATTTCCAGACCGTCCGTTCGTCGAACACCGGCTCGACGCGCATCGGCATCCGCGGCGTCGGCAGCCTCGCCAACACGCTGATCGAACCGAGCGTCGCGGTGTTCGTCGACGGCGTCTATGTCCCGCGCTCGGGCTCGATCCTCGGCGCCTTCCTCGATATCGACGGGGTCGAGGTGCTGCGCGGCCCGCAGGGCACACTGTTCGGACGCAACGCCAGCGTCGGCGCGCTGTCGATCCGCAGCGCACTGCCCGAGGACGAATTTTCGGGTGCGGTGTCGGCCGAAGCCGGCTCGTTCGACCGCTACAAGCTGTCGGGTCACATCAACGTCCCCCTCGGCGAGAATGTCTCGGCGCGCGTTGCGGCGATGGGGCAATGGTATGACGGGCCGTGGAAGAACGTCTACGACGGCAAGACCTATGGCGGGTCGGACGACGTCGCGGTGCGCGGCACGGTGAAGGCCGAGTTCGGCAATCTCGAATGGATCGTGCGCGGCGATTATACGCGGCTCGACGGCGACGGCGTCGTCAATTTCGACTTCGACCCCGCCTCGGTCGCCCCGGCGCGGCTCGCCTTCCTCCGCGCGGCGTTCAGCGGCGGCCCCGACACCAACCTCAACGACCGGGTGATGAACCAGTCGGTCGCCTCGGGCCTGCTCGACAAGAATTGGGGCGTGTCGAGCACTGCTTCGCTCGAAATCGGCGGCGGATCGACGCTGCGCCTCGTCAACAGCTATCGCAAATGGACGAACGACCAGCTCGACGGTGACATCATCTTCCTGCCCGTCCCGCTCGCGACGCGGCGCAACCTGTTCGATTCGGGCAGCCAGAACCACGAACTGCAATTCATCTCACCCGAACGCGAATGGCTGGGCGGTCATTTCGACATGGTCGCGGGGGTCTATTATTTCGAGGAGAAATTCGCCCTCGGCGAGCAGCTCAACATGGACACGCAATTCTGCAACGTCCTCGTCCCCGCGGGACCGGGACGCACCGCCTGCGCCGCCTATTTCGCGAGCACCGGCGGCGTCGCCGCGACCGATCAGGACGTGTATCAGAAGGTCCGCAGCATCGCGGCCTATGCGCAGGGCAATATCTATCTTTCGGACGCGCTCACGCTCACCCTCGGCGGCCGCTGGACCAACGACCGCAAACGCGGCAGCTATTCGCAGCTATCGAGCCCCTTCACCCAGACGATCCGCGCGCCCGAGATACTCGACTATCCCGGTCTTTCTGAAGGCCGCTTCACCTATCGCGTCAGCCTCAACTACAAGCCGGCCGACGACGTGATGCTCTTTGCCACCCATTCGACGGGCTATAAATCGGGCGGCTATAACTCGGGCGGCGGCATACCGTCGCTGTCGACCTTCGACCCGCAGGGCAATCTCATCTCGACGCGGCGCATCTTCGACCGCGAGACGGTCAAGAATTACGAGATCGGCGCCAAGACAAGCTGGCTCGATCGCGCGCTCACCGCGAACATCACCTTCTTTCGCATGGACATATCGGGCTTCCAGGATCGCGCCTTCGACGGAGTCAGCTTCGTCGTCCGCAACGCCGGAAACCTGCGCCAGCAGGGGTTCGAGCTCGACCTGAGGCTCGCCCCATCCGACCGCTTCTCGCTCTCGGGTTCGCTCGCCTATCTCGACTCCGAATTCACCGATTTCGCGGGCGCCTCGGGCCTGCCCGGTATCGGCGGGACGCAGGACCTGACCGGCAAGCCGAACAGTTTCTCGCCCCCCTGGTCGGGCAATGTCGCAGTCGACTGGAACGGCGATATCGGGTCGAGCGGATGGACGTGGGCGGCCAACGCCAACGTCTCCTTTGTATCCGACCAATATGTCGGCACGGTCAACGACGCCAATCCGCAATCGATCGCCGACGGCTATGCTTTGCTCGGTGCGCGGCTGACGCTGAACGGCCCCGACGACCGCTGGTCGCTCGCGATCTTCGGCAGCAACCTCACCAATACCCATTATCGCCCGCTCGCGGTCTATCAACCGCTCGGCGCGGCGCTCGGCCTCAACAACGGCGCCTTTCTGGGGAGCACGGCAAACCGCATCCTCGCGAACGAACCCCGAACCTATGGTGTCAACGCAACCGTCCGGTTCTAAAGCGATCGCTGCGGCACGGTACAGTGATGCCGTGCCGCAGCGTCTACGCCTCCGGTCCTGCTGCCAGCACGGCATGCACCATATGCCGCAACTGCGATGCGAATATGTCGTTCATGGCCTGCGCGGCCTCCGTGCCAAAGATGCCCCGAAAGGTCGGGCCGGACACGGCATGATAATTGACCGCGCCGAGCAGTTGAACCACGGTGGCGCGCAATTGGGCGTCCGAAGCGCCCGACCAGCCCGGCACGCCGCGAAGCATCGTTACAAGCTCGCCCAGAAACGGCTTGAGATACCAGGATCCGGCGCGTTCAGCCCGGACCTGATTGTCGAGGATTTCGCGCATCAAAAGTCGCGACCGCTCGATCCGCGGCGGCGTGTCGGAAATCATCGCGACGAGCCAGTCCTGCAACTGCCAGGCCGCGTCGGCTCCCGGTTCCGATGAAGCCTTCAGACCGGCCAGCTCGACCGCGATCTGTTCCAGCACCAGCCCATAGAGCCGTTCCTTGGTTCCGAAATGATGGAGCAGCGCCTGCTTCGTCAGGCCAAGCTCCGCCGCGATCTGGGCGATGCTGACTCCGTAGAAGCCGCGCTCCGCGAATAGCGCGCGCGCTTCCTCAATCATGCGGTCGCGGGTGGAAGCGGAGGTTTTGAAAGCCGTAGCCATGCGCCATGACTTGACGCCTACCGATCGGTAAGTCAACGTCCCTACCAACCGGTAAGGGGATTCGCATGGACCGCGGGGTCGAACTTGAACTCATCGATGAATTGCGGTCGCTCGCCGCGACCCGAAGCTTTTTCCTCGACGAGACCGTCGCGCAGAGCCCCGTCGAACAATATCTTGACGAAACACGCTTCACCCGCGAGCGCGAAGCGATCATGCGCCGCCTGCCTCAGGCCGCGGCGCATGTCAGCGAGCTCGCTGGCCCCGGCGCCTTCCTGCGCTGCGACGTCCACGGCCTTCCCGTCCTGCTGACGCGCGACAGGCAGGGCGCGGCGCATGCTTTTCTCAACGTCTGCCGCCACCGCGGTGCAAGGTTGGTCGAGGCCGCATCGGGTTGCGCGCATCGCTTCACCTGTCCCTATCACGGCTGGACCTATGCCAATTCGGGCCCGCTTGTCGGCGCCCCCCATTTCGAGAGCGGCTTCGGCGGGATCGACAAGACGGGTATCGGCCTGAAGCCGCTGCCGGTGCATGAAGCCTTCGGTTTCGTCTGGGTGGCGGGAGATGCCGGAGGCGGCTTCGACTTCGACGGCTATTTCGCGCCGCTCGCGGACGAGCTCGACGCGCTGGGGATGGCGGCAATGACGATCGCGGCCGAGGACCGCATGGTCTGCAACGCCAACTGGAAGCTCCTGATCGAAGGCGGAATCGAATCCTATCACTTCCGTGTCGCGCATCGCGACACCATCGGCCCCTATTTCGAGGACAATCTCTCCGGTTATCGTGCGTTGGGGCCGCATCTGCGCTCGGTCCTGCCGCGCACCGGCGTGGCGGCGCTCACCGATACCTCGCGCGATGGCTGGCGGATGCGCGACCATGCCAACCTCGTCTACACGCTGTTTCCGACGACGCAGTTGCTCGTCCAGCAGGATCATGTGGTCTGGATCAGGCAGGAGCCGCTCGCGCCCGGCCGCACCAGTCTTCGCCTCGCAACGCTCGCCCCGACCGGCAGCGAACCGGGCGAAGGGAAAGGCGACGGCCATTGGCAGCGCAACCACGCGATCACCATCAAGACGCTGGAGGAAGACATTAGGATCGGCGAAGGCATTCACGCCGGGCTGGCTTCAGGCGCGAACGATCATTTCCTGTTCGGACGGTTCGAGGGGGCGCTCGACCGGTTCAATCAAACGGTGATGGAGCATCTCGACACCGCCACCACAAGGAAACCCGCATGACCGACGTCCAGCATATACTACCGTTGCAACAGCGCATCATTCGCTCGGCGGACGGTCTCGACCTCGTCGTCGATCATGGCGGTCCGGCAGGCGCCCCGGCAGTGATCCTGCTCCATGGCGGGGGTCAGACGCGGCATAGCTGGAGCCGCGCGGTGGAGCGCCTGCGCTCCGAGGGATTGCAAACCCTGAACTTCGACGCGCGCGGGCATGGCGACAGCGACTGGTCGCCCGATGGTGCCTATTTCATCGGCGACCGGGCCAATGATCTGAAGGCTGTGGCCAGCCTCCTGCACGTCCCGTTCATCCTCGTCGGCGCCTCGCTCGGCGGCGCAACCGCGATTCACGCTATCCATAAGGGCTTGCGACCCGCGGGACTGGTGCTGGTCGATATCGCCCCTGAACCCGAGCCCCGCGGTATCGAGCGCGTCCTCTCCTTCATGCACAGTCACCGGAGCGGCTTCGCCTCGGTCGAGGAAGCCGCCGCCGCGGTCGATGCCTATAATCCGCACCGGCCCCGGACGCGCGATACGAGCGGCTTGATGAAGAATCTCCGCCGCCGCGACGACGGGCGGCTCTACTGGCATTGGGATCCGCGGATGCTGGACAGGCAGCGGTCGGACTCACTCGGCGCCTTGCCGGAAGCCGCCGAAACACTGGCCACCCTCCCCGACCTTCCCGTCCTGCTCGTTCGCGGCCTGTCGAGCGATGTCGTGAGCGATGCCAGCATCGCGGCGTTTCGCCGCCGGCTCCCCCGGCTCGAGGTCGCCGATATCGCCGGCGCGGGTCACATGGTCGCGGGCGACCGCAACGATATCTTCAACGATGCCATCATCGCCTTTTCCAGACATGCCCTGCACAAGGAGCATCATGCCTGATAATCCGGCCTCCGCATCGCCCGGTCAGCCCGCTATGCCGCCGCGATCACTGGGAGCATCCCCTGCGCGGCCTTCTTGTCCTTCTCTCCGGTGGACATATTGAACTCACCGGGGAGGATTCTGGCAACGTCAGTCGGCCAACGCTTCCGAACCTGCCACTTCGCGGACCCTTTTCTGCGGGATAAATTGAACACAGCTTCCATGCCTCCGTGTAGCAACTTTGTGTAGCAACGGAAGGTCAGAAACCTATGTTTTCTAGGGTTTTCAGCGCCCTTTGGGGCGGTGGTGGACAGGGCTGGATTCGAACCAGCGTACGGAAACCCGGGCAGATTTACAGTCCAACAGAACAGGTATTTCGATAGTTAGTGAAAGATGGAAAACCACGGATAATCTTGGATTTTTCGTGTCGGCGACGATTTGGAACGTTAGCAGAACATTGCGACGAATGGCGGCGTCATTACACATGATTTACACCACGAAAGCTGATGGCTGAGTAAACCCGCGTAGCCGCCCTATCCGTTGCCGGATTGCCGCCAAGTTCGGCACGGCTTGGTTATCCGCGCGGATCGATCGAGGCAAGACAGGCTTGCCTCGATCGGAAATCGCCGGACGCGCTTAGAAATGCCAGGCGACGCCGGCGAGCGCCTGATGCCGCTCGAACTTGGATCCGCTGCCACCGAGGTCACTGTAGCGATATTCGATGCGCGCGGAGATGCGATCGGTAACGAACCGCTCTACGCCGCCACCGATCGTCCAGCCGTCGAAATTATCCTTGCCGCTACGCGGCCCCTCTAGGTCGAGGAGGCGGGCTGACGCGCGGACATTTTCATAACCGCCGCGCGCGTAAACGAGTGTTTTATCGGTGACGAGATAGCCCGCACGAACGCCCAGATCGAAACCATATTCCGGATTTATGCTGGCCATCGCATCCTTCTGAGACCGGGCGACGCCGTCATCGAAGCCGAAATTGACCGCCCCTTCCGCAGAAACGACGATCCGGTGGACCGGCTCGATATTATAGCCGAAGAATATGCCCGCTGTGGCTGCGTCGCGCGACCGATCGACCTGTGCCGTGCCAACATCGGTGTCGAGTTGACCAAGCTTGTTCTGGGTCCAGCCGGCCTGAGCCCCGACATATGGACCTTCGAAGGACTGAGCTGCTGCGGGTTGCGCGTAGCTCGTCGCAGCAAGACCGAGCGCAAGGGGTATAAGAAGATATTTCATCGTAAATCCTTTGGTCAGTGTGGGGGGAGAAGATGATCCTCAGGCGGCTTGCCGGCGTTTGGGCAGGAAGTTCCCGTCGATGCCGCCGGGCCAGGGAGTCACGGTTTCACCCGCGACCATCCAGCGGCCGCTGTCCTTACGCAGCCGCAGTTCGTACATTGCAGCAGGCGCTTCGGGGCTCATGCGGCGATAAAGGATCGCGGTCGCATGATCGCCCTGTTGTTCGACGTGAAGCACCCGATGTTCGGTCGACAGCGGCGGTTCGCCGGCGTCGCGGCGCGAACGGAATTCGGCCAATGAGTCGGTGCGGCTGACCCGCGTGACCTCGCCATTGCTGCCAAGCACCAGAAAGCTCTGGTCGGCCGTGTACAGCTGTTCCATGCCCTCGATGTCATAGGCGCTGCCGACATGAACGACGTCATGGATCAGCGTATCGATCGCGGGGTCGATGGTAGATTTGGTCATGGTATTTCCTTTCATTTGGGGAGATGCGGAGTCAGATCAGTGCCATTCCGCCGTCGACGCGCAGGTTGATGCCGGTGATGAAACTGCTCGCGTCCGACGCGAGGAAAAGTGCGGCCTGTGCGAGTTCTTCGGGACGACCGAACCGGCCAAGCGGAATGGCGCCCGCCATCATCGCTTCGAAACCTTCGATATCCTCGGGTGCGATGCCGAGCTTTTCGATGATCGCCGTATCGGTCGGTCCGGGGCTCAGCATGTTGACGCGGATACCGCGCGCCTTGAAATCGAGCGCCCAGCTCCGCGCGAAAGCGCCGATCGCGGCTTTGGTCCCGGCATAGACGGGATGGCCGTCGAGCACCTTGTCGCTCGCGAGCGACCCGAGGCAGATGATCGATCCGCCGTCGCGCAGGACGGAGGCCATGCTCTGCACCCCGAAAAAGGTGCCGCGCGCGTTGATCGCGAATTGCGTGTCATATTCGGCCTCGGACACATTGTGCGAGTCCGTGATCGTGATCACGCCGGCGTTGGCGATATAGATATCGGCGCCGTCGAAGCGTTCGCGGACGAAATCGGCCAGCAGCCGATGATGCGCGGGATCGGCGGAATCACCCTGGATGCCGATCGCGCCGGCGCCTATTTCGCGCACGGCGTCATCGACTACCTGCTTGCGGCGGCCGGTGATCACCACCTGCGCGCCTTCTTCGGCAAAAAGCTTCGCGGTCGCGAGGCCAATGCCGCTGTTTCCGCCGGTGATCACCGCCACCTTTCCTTTTAAACGAGACATGGTCATTACCTTTTCATTGCAGATGGACGCGATATGGCGGTTCCAGAGAGGCAAATAAGGGTGGACAAAGGCACATCACCTTTGCCAAAAACTCTCGAATGAAATCTCTTGAGCACGCCACAGGCCTGCTGGCCTTCGTCCGCGCCGTCGAAGCCGGATCTTTCAGTGCCGCGGCCCGGCTGGCCGGATCGACGCCCTCTGCGATATCAAAAAGCGTGGAACGGCTCGAACGCCAACTCGGGATGAAGTTGTTCCTCAGATCGACGCGGTCGTTGTCGCTAACGGCGGACGGCGCTGCTTATTACGAGCGTATCGCGCCGTTGCTTCAGGCGCTTGAGGATGCTGACGAAGTGCTCGGAGACGCGGGCAGCGCGCGCGGACGGCTGCGGATCAGCCTGCCCGGAATATTGGGCCCGATCCTTGTTGATGCGCTGACGCGGGACTTTGTCTCGCTTTATCCCGACATCGCGCTGGAAATCAGCATCACGGATCGTCATGTCGACCTCGTTCGCGAAGGTTTTGATGTGGCGCTGCGCGCTGGCGAAGTGAATGCGGTCGACTGGATCGCTCGCTCGCTCGGCAAACTGTCACTCATCCTCGTAGCATCCCCTGCATATCTTGAACGCAGCGGGGCGCAGGCTTCGGTCGAAGATATCGCCGAAGCCGCACATATCCGCTATTTGTTGGGATCCCGCGCCTCACCGATCATTTTCGCCGATGGCTCAAGATTGGATACGGGCAGCGTCCTTGATACGGATTCCGGTCAGGCGATGCGAATTGCAGCACTGAACGGGATCGGGATAGCACAATTGCTGCGCGCCGCCGTGGCGGAAGACCTGGCGACGGGGCGGCTCGTCGAGATATTGCCAGCGATGCCGCTCGCGCCGGTTCCGGTGCAGACGCTTCATGCTTTTGGCAGATTTCCGCCGCTGCGCGTCCGTCTGTTCAACGACTTCATCGCGATGGCGTTGGCACCGCACACGGCGAAGGGCTGACGTCCAAGAGGACATCAGGACGCCGATGGATGCGCCGCGCCCAGGCCGATCCGCACTCGGGGCCACAGAATGATGAGGCTGTCGCCTGTTCCAGTTCAGCTCCGGCCTCTTGGTACATTCAAACCATCAACTCTCGCACCTAATTCCAAGGCCGCTTCGCCTTACCTTTCGGCTTCGATCTCATCCGACGTACCTCACGTTCGATCCAGGAGCCCTTCATGCCGACCATTCAGCATCCCCTCAATTCCGGTTTTAACGCCTTCACGACAGCCCAGCAGATCATGGAGGGAGTCGATCTTTCGGGAAAGACCGCGATAATTACTGGCGGCTATTCGGGGCTTGGGCTGGAAAGCGCCAGGGTGTTAGCGGAAGCGGGTGCCCATGTCATCGTGCCGGCTCGAGACGTCCCGAAGGCGCTCGCGCAAACCGCCTCGATACCACGGCTCACCGTCGCGCCGATGGACCTACTCGATCGCACATCCGTCGACCGGTTTGCCATGGATTTTCTGGTGTCAGGCGCGCCCCTCGACATCTTGATCAATAGCGCCGGGATTATGATCCCACCCCTGTTCCGCGATGCTGACGGTAATGAAGGTCAGTTCGCGGTGAATCACCTCGGCCATTTTCGATTGGTGCAGCAATTGCTCCCGGCGCTCCAAAATTCGGGAAGTGCGCGGGTCGTGTCCGTCTCGTCCCGCGGCCATTTCCACGGTGCGATGGATTTCGACGACCCCGCCTTCGTGAAACGTCCCTATGACGCGTCGGTCGCCTATGGTCAGTCGAAGACCGCTAACGCCCTGTTCGCGGTCGCCCTCGACGCACGTTATCGGGACCGTGGGATCCGGGCTTTCTCGCTTCACCCCGGAGCTATTCTGACCGGACTCATGCGCCATACACCGTCGGAAACTCTCCTCCGACACAATATCATGGCCGACAGCGGCGCCGCCATCATCGATCCGGCGAACGACCGGAAGAGTGTGCCCCAAGGTGCCGCGACCCAGCTTTGGTGTGCGGTCAGCACCCAACTTGAGGGAGTTGGCGGCGTTTATTGCGAAGATTGCGATATCGCGCCCGTTGCCGCGGAGGGGGCGACGCGGGGCGTGAAGCCGTGGGCGAGCGATCCCGAACTCGCGGACCGTCTTTGGATCCTTAGCGAACGACTGGTTGGATGATGCGCATTGGGAGCGGAGTGCGACCGCCCCAGCCGCCGGAGAGAGAGGGCATAACCCAAGGCCGAGCGCCCGCACGATGCCCCGTTCCCTGGGTGAACTCAGCGCTCCCTCCTCATTCTGACGACCGGCAAAGGATGGAGCCTCCGACATGGCCAGCGCATCCCGGGCGAAATTTGAAGGAGACATTCCATGACCCCGTTCAAAGTGCAGATACCGCAAAACGCAATCACCGACTTGAAAGCTCGGCTTGCCTTGACCCGGTGGCCGGACCGCGAAGTCGTTGATAACAAGAGTCAGGGGGTGCAACTCGAAACCGCCCGCCAACTAATCGATCATTGGCGGTATCGCCATAACTGGCGGCGCTTTGAGGAGCGCATAAACCAACATCCCCAGTTTCACGCGAAAATTGACGACCTAGACATCCATTTCATCCACGTCCGGTCGCCACGGGCAGGCGCGCTCCCGGGCATACTGACGCATGGCTGGCCGGGTTCGGTAATTGAGTTTCTCGACAGTATCGGTCCGCTGATCGACCCCGAGGCATATGGAGGAAACGCCGCAGATGCCTTTAACGTCGTTATTCCGTCGATACCGGGTTACGGATTTTCGCAGCATCCGACCGTCGCCGGATGGAATGCTGAACGCACCGCAAGCGCGTGGGGCGTTTTGATGAGAAAGCTCGGATACACGCATTGGGTCGCTCAAGGAGGCGATTGGGGGTCCCTGATCACCCACCGCCTGGCCCAGCTTCGCCCGGCAGGCCTTGCTGCCGCGCATGTGAATTTACCGCTCGTCTTTCCGGCGGTTGATCCGGTCGATCCAAGCGACGAAGAAAGGCACGCGCTCACCAGCATGGCGGATTTTCAAAGTGATGGCACCGCCTATGCGAACCTTCAGGGAACGAGGCCTCAGACGCTCGGCTATGGCTTGGCTGATTCACCGGTCGCACAAGCGGCATGGATGTTCGAGAAGATTGATGCTTGGTCGGGCAATGACGGTCACGAAGGACCGCCGGTGGCGTTCGATGCGATCCTCGACAACATCTCGCTCTACTGGTTCACGAACACGGGCACTTCGTCCGCGCGATATTATTGGGAAGTCTTTCGCACCGGCTTTGGCGGCTATTCCGCCGGCCAGATCGATCTGCCAATGGCGGCGACGATCTTTCCCGGCGAATTTTACCGTGCTCCACGCATCTGGGCCGAGCGAGAGTGGACGAATCTGTTCTACTGGAACACGGTCGAACGCGGGGGCCACTTCGCCGCCTGGGAGCAGCCGAAAATCTTTGTCGAGGAGGTTCGGAAGGCGTTTCGACAATTCCGGTAATGCTTATGTCGATTGGCGACGGGTGTCAGGCCGCAACCCTAAGACGCGAGCGTTTAGACCGCGGTCTTCAAGAGGTGTCGCCTTTCTAGAACCAAAGCCCGAGGGCTTTCGCGACGCCCGCTCCATAGGCGGGATCGGCGCGAGTGCAGTTTTCGACATGACGCCGCTTCACTTCGTCGCGCGCATCGCCCATCGCGCGGGCGGTGTTGTCGAAAAGCAGTTGCTGCTGTTCGGGCGACATCAGCCGGAACAGGTCGCCCGGCTGCTCATAATGATCCTCCTCGACGCGGTGGTCCCAGTGTGCCGCCGCGCCTTCGAGCGTGAGCGGCGGTTCGGCGAGCGCGGGGTCATCGCCCATCCATTCGCCCTTGCTATTCGGCCAATAGCTCGGCGTGCCGCCAAGATTGCCATCGGTGCGCATCGGGCCGTCGCGATGATAGCTGTGATAGGGGCAGCGCGGCGCATTGACCGGGATATGGCTGTGATTGACCCCGAGCCGGTAGCGCGCGGCATCGGGATAGGAAAAGAGCCGCGCCTGCAGCATCTTGTCGGGCGAGAAGCCGATCCCCGGCACAATGTTCGACGGTGAGAATGCTGCCTGCTCGACCTCGGCAAAGAAATTGTCGGGATAGCGGTTCAATTCCATCTCGCCGACCTCGATCAGCGGATAATCGCCCTTCGGCCAGACCTTGGTGAGATCGAACGGGTTGTGCTTGTGGACGCGCGCTTGCTCCTCGGTCATCACCTGGATCAACAAGGTCCATTTGGGGAAATTGCCGCCGTCGATGGCATCGAGCAGGTCGCGGCCGTGGCTTTCGCGGTCGTCTGCGATCAGCGCCGCGGCTTCCGCATCGCTCAGATTCTCGATGCCCTGTTGCGTACGGAAATGAAATTTGACCCACACGCGTTCATTCTCCGCGTTGATCATCGAATAGGTATGGCTGCCGAAGCCGTGCATGTGGCGCAGGCTTTTGGGGATGCCGCGATCGGACATCACGATCGTCACCTGGTGCAACGCCTCGGGCAGCAGGGTCCAGAAATCCCAATTGCTGTCGGCCGAGCGGAGGCCAGTGCGCGGGTCGCGCTTGATCGCATGGTTGAGGTCGGGGAAGCGCAGCGGGTCGCGGAAAAAGAAGACCGGCGTGTTGTTGCCGACCACGTCCCAATTGCCTTCCTCGGTGTAGAATTTGATCGCGAAGCCGCGAATGTCGCGTTCGGCATCGGCGGCGCCGCGCTCGCCGGCGACAGTCGAGAAGCGCATGAAGAGATCGGTCTTCTTGCCGATGCCGGAGAATATCTTCGCCTTGGTATAACGCGTGATGTCGTGGGTAACAGTGAAGCTGCCATAGGCGCCCCAGCCCTTGGCGTGCATCCGCCGTTCGGGGATCACCTCGCGGTCGAAATGCGCGAGCTTTTCGATGAGCCAGATGTCTTCGAGGAGGGCAGGACCGCGCGGGCCAGCGGTCTTGATGTTCAGATTATCAGCGACGGGCGCGCCATTGGCGAGTGTCATGCGGCGGTTGGTGTCAGTCATGATCTTTTCCATGGATGGAGCGACGAGCGTTGCCGCCTCGCGGCTTGGCGGCGGCGGCCCGGCGATTCACGGGGCGACGCAGCGGCGACCGAAGCTCAAGGCTAGCCGATCAAATTGGTCTTCAGGAACTGCCAGGTTCGCCCGTTGGCCAGTGCAGCGGCGCCGGCGTCATAGCGCGTGCCCGTGTGCCGGGCGAAGGCGTGGGCGCAGCCAGCATAGCTGTGAACCATCACCGCGGGGTTCTCGGCCACCGCTTCCCTGATCGCTCTCTGCGCGTCTTTGGAAATATATTCATCCTCCTCACCGAGGTGAATCATCAGGGGCGTCCGGATGTTGCGTGTTTCCGAGACATAATTTTCAGCGGCCCCCGGATAATAGGCGACGGCGGCGTCCGCGCCATGGCGCGCGCTTACCAGAAAAGCCATAAGACCTCCGAGACAATAGCCTAAAAGGCCGACCTTTCCGGTGGTGCTCGAAAGCGCCGACGCGAATTGCATGACGCGAGCGATGTCCTTTGCACCCTGATCTCGGTCGTAAGCTTCATAAAGCGCAATTGCTTTATCCACTTCGGCGGGTGTCCAATGGGACATCTCCACGCCGCGTTCCTGTCGCCAGAAGAGTTCGGGAACCACGGCCACGAAGCCCTGCCGCGCGAGTTCCACACAGCTCGCGCGCATGTCGTCGTTGACGCCGAAAACCTCATGCAGAACCACCACGGCCGGGCCGCTTCCGGATGCCGGATGTTCGACGAATGCCCGCATCGACCCACCTTCGAGATCGATATCAATAAACTGTCCCATATGTCCTCCGACAGGCGTTTCATCCAATGTAGCGGCCAAGGCCGCAGGTTTTCGATGGAGAACGAACTGGACGGGCGTTCGATCTTGGAAGAGTGGGGTTCGGCCGGGGCGGCAACGCTGCCCGCCCCGGCCGGGCCGCTACCCGCGAATGAAGGCCAGCATGTCCTTGTTGATTTCGTCGGCATTCGTCGCCGCCATGCCGTGCGGATAGCCCTCGTAGGTTTTGAGCACGCCCTTCGAGAGCAGCTTGACGGAAAGCGGCGCCGAATCCGCATAGGGAACCACCTGGTCGTCGGTCCCGTGCATGACGAGCGTCGGCACCTCGATCTTCTTCAGATCATCGGTGAAGTCGGTTTCGGAGAAGGCCTTGATGCAGTCGTAATGCGCCTTGGCACTGCCGACCATACCCTGACGCCACCAGTTCTGAATCAGACCCTTGCTGACTTTCGCGCCGTCGCGGTTGAAGCCATAGAAGGGGCCCGAGGCGACATCGATGTAGAATTGCGAGCGATCGGCGGCGAGCGCCTTGCGGAACCCGTCGAACACCTCGATGGGCAGACCACCCGGGTTGCTCGCCTTCTTGACCATCACCGGCGGCACGGCGCCGACGAGGACCAGTTTCGAAACCGTGCCCGGTTTGGCGCGCGCAGCATAATGCGCGGCTTCGCCGCCGCCGGTCGAATGGCCGATATGCACCGCGCCCTTAAGGTCCAGTGCCGCAACCAGCGCCGCGACATCGGCGGCATAGGTGTCCATGTCGTTTCCGGTATCGGTCTGGGTCGAGCGGCCATGGCCGCGCCGGTCGTGCGCGATCACGCGGTATCCTTGCGCCAGGAAGAAGAGGAGCTGGTTGTCCCATTCGTCGGCGGTCAGCGGCCAGCCGTGATGGAAGACGAGCGGCTGCGCGTCGCGCGGCCCCCAATCCTTGTAGAAAATCTGCACGCCTTCGGCTGCGGTAATGAAATTCATCGGATGTGCTCCTTGATTTGCGGAAGGGAGAGGTGCGCCGAGGGCCGAGCTCGGCCAGTTGAGACTGCTCGCGATCGCCACCGCGCCACCAGCGGCGACAAATGACCGGCGGTTGAGCATGAAGTCTTCCAAAATCGCCATATGATATCCCCTGACTGGCCGACGTTACCGCAATATCCAAATCCCCGACGCGAGGACCGGACATGTGCATATTGCGTTTTGAAGACCCGCTTGTGCATCGTGCCAAGGATCGAACCGACCTATCCTTTGGTCGCATGCTTATAGACGGCGCGGTGCATCGCACCCCGGCAGAGCGTCAACCTTCGACCGCCGCCGAAAAATATTTCAGCTCATATGCGGGTGCGCACAAGCGGCGGTGTCTCCCTTTCGAACCTTCAGCTCGCGCTGAAATACAGAAAGGGATGAGAGATGATTTCCAGCCGCACACGCCGCAATCTTGCGACCGCCAGCATCGGGGCACTTGCGACGCTGCTGTGGGCGAATTCGGCCGCGGCCCAACAGCAAAACGCCTGCGGACCGTTGATCGATGGGCAAGTCTTCTGCCCGTCGGACGGAGCGGCATATCCCGAGGGCATCCGATATGACGCACCAGGGAATATCATCCTGGATCTTGAGGATGGTCTGGTATTGACCCCTGCCGTCGGCGAAGCCGGCATCATCGCCATTTCCGGGTTCGGGACGGGCGGCACAGTCGCCATCAACGGCTCCGGGACGTCGATCTCCACCCGCGACGCGACCGGAGCCGCCGTCGAAGCCGACGGCGACATCGTGATCGACCTTGCGAGCGTCTCGACCGAAGTTGTCACTCCCGGCGAAGTGGCTGCGGGAATTACCGCCGCGACCCCGTTCGGATCGACCTCGATCAACGTCGGGTCGGTCCATACGGTCGGCGATCACTCGAACGGTATCGTCGTCGAACAGGGTGGTCCCGGCAACGTATCCATCAATGCCGGAACTATCTCGACCAACGGTTTTGCATCGGACGGGATCAAGGTCGTTTCGGGCGGCGATACGAATATCGTCGTCGATACGATCGAGGGCCAAGGCGACTATATCTGGGGCGCCAATGTCACCAGCGGCATCGAATATGAAGGGCAATCGATCCATGGCGTGACGGCGATCTCGGTCGGCCGGATCAATCTGTCCGGCAATTACAACAGCGGTATTGTCCTGAACAGTCAGGGTGTCGGAATGATCGAGATAGGCGACCTCGACATCAAAGGGACGGGGAGCAGCGGCGTCAACGCCTCGGCTGCCGGAACGGCCTATGTTTCGGTGGGAACCGCAACGTTCAAGGGTGAAGGCAGCGGCGGTATCGTAGCGGCGTCTAATGACGGGAACGCGTTCGTAAAAGTCGGATCGCTCACCGCCGAGAATGGCGCCGGTATCGTTGCCATATCGGGATTCGGCAACGCAATTGCCGAGGCAGGTTCGATTCATGTCAAAGGCGATTTCGCGCGGGGCGCCGAGGCGGCATCTACCGCGGGTAATGCCAATGTTCGCGTCACGGACATCTCCACCGATGGCCAAGTTGCGCACGCGATCGCAGTTTCGGCCCTGAAAGGCAAGGCGAGCATCATTGCCGGCGAGGTCACTACGGCCGGCGACACGTCCTACGCCATCATGGCGACGGGGGAAGAAAACGATATTCGCGTGCTCGGCGCCTTGATGACAAAGGGTGACTGGTCGGCAGGCATATTGAGTTCGACGACGGGCGGCGAGAATCTTGTTCTAACGAGCGGAAAGATATCGACCGAAGGGGCCAATGCGGACGCGTTCTGGATCACCAGTCGCTACGCGGCCTCCGTAATCCGGGCGATCGGCGACGTCGCGACCTCCGGCGACAGGGCGATCGGGATTCGCGCAATCGGCGAGGACGGCGAGGTTTCGATCGAAGCGCAGAATATCGTGACCGAGGGCGCAGGTTCGCACGGAATTCAGGCCCGCACCCGCTTCGTCTCCTTCTACTCGGGACCATCTCCGGATAACCCCGTTTCCCTGGGGGGCGACATCGACATCCGCGCCGCCAATGTCGCCGTCAGCGGCGATGGGGCGATGGGCATCAGCGCGCGCGGCCTCGGCAACGCCTCTATTCTCGCGGGCAATGTCAGCGCCGTGTCGGGACCGGCGATCGATACCGATATGATCGAGGACGTCGCACTCGATCTGCGCGGCAACATCCGCTCGCAAATCGCCAGCGCGGTGGTGGCTCGGGGCAAAAATGTTTCAATCGACATTGGCGCAAGCGCGCACGTTTTCGGCGGTCAGGACGGTCTGGTAATCGACGCGGTCGGCGCGCGCTGCGCACTGCCCGATCTGGGCGACGGATCGCCGAACCCCTGCCCCAATCCCGGCGACGAAACGGCGGGCGGGGGGATCGGCATTGCCGCCTTTGCAGCCCCCCCGGCAAATTTCCCGACCTTCGCCGGCGACGCGCACGTCATCAACCGCGGCACGATCGAGGCAGTCGACGGCTTTGCAGTTCGGGTCGAGAATGGAACGATCACGCTCGAAAACCGAGGCACGATTACCGGCGGAATCCGCTTTTCCAGCGGAGACGATCTGTTCGACAATGCCGGGGTCTTCATCGTCACCAAAGATAGCGATTTCGGCAGCGGCACCGACGTGCTGCGCAACAGCGGCGTCGTTCGCGCGGGCGGCGACCTCCGCCTCGACGGCCTCGAGCGGTTCGAGAACAGCGGCGTGATCGATCTCGGGAACGAGAAGACGGGCGACGTGCTGACGATCGCCGGCGACTATGTCGGCGAGGACGATGCGGTAGTGCATCTCGACATCGACGGCGCCGGCCGCGCATCGGACCGCCTCGTGATCGAAGGTTCGGCATCGGGGTCGACCGCTATCGCACTCTCCGCCGATCCCACCGAGGCAAAGATTACGGGGGCCAAGGGCGTCCTGCTTGTCGAAGTCGAAGGCAAATCGGCTGCCGACACCTTCACGCTCGCCGAGGCGACGCGCGATATCGGCCTCGTCCGTTATGCGCTGACCTATGATGCGGCGAGCGGAAGCTACAGCCTTGTCGGCCGCGCAGGCGCCGGGGCATTCCGCCAGCTCGGCGCGCTGCGGGCCGCCGATCATATGTGGGACGCGAGCGCCGACTTGTGGCGCACGCAGGGCCTGTCGCGCCGCGACGCGCTGATGGGCGATCTCGGTGCGGTTTCACGCCTGTGGGGCTCACTGCAGGGCGGCCGCGCGACGCGCGACTGGTCCACGGCCGACGGCGACGATGCGATCGACCTCGACTATCGTCAGACGCTGCGGGGCGGCCAGATCGGCTACGACCTGTTCGGAAGCGGCGGCGAAACCGGCGCGCTGCGTTTCGGCCTGACCGGCGGTTACGCCACGTCGAAGCTGCGCTATCGCGACAGCGGCGAGCGGATCGAGCTGTCGACCGCCAATGTCGGCATCTATGCAAATTATGTCGGCGAGCGGCTCTTTGCGAACCTGCTCGTCAAATATGACCATCACGACGTCGAACTCGAGACCTCGGCTTTCGCATCGACGCAGGACATCGGCGGCTCGACCTGGGGCGTCGACGGCGAAGTCGGGATGCGTTTCGGCAGCACGGGCATGTTCGTCGAACCGACCGTCGGCCTGGCCTGGTCGGCCACCGACATCGACAGCCTCGGCACCGCGACCCAGCGGCTTGAGTTTGAAAAGTCGAAGCAGGTCAAGGCGCGCATCGGTGCCCGGTTCGGCGGCACGACCCAGTTCGCGAACGGCGGCGCGTTGACCCTCTACGCCAGCGGCAACGCGGTTCGGATCTTCGGCGACGATTATGGCCTGACCGTGACCGCCGGCGAGAGCCAGCGGATCGAGGGCGACCGCCTCGGAACATTCGGCGAAGGACGTGTTGGTCTGTCCTATCGCACCGCCGACGGCTTCGAAGCTTACGCGGAGGGCCAGGGGGAAATCGGCAGCGGCTATGACGGGCTGACCGGTCGCGTCGGTTTCCGGATCGGTTTCTGATGACGCGCATGCGATCGAGGATTCGGATTTGACCGACGACATATCCGCATCGCGCGGGCTGGCCGGTTGGCTGCGAGACAACCGGCTCAGCTTCGCTTGCACATCCTATCAGACAGGGCTTTTGATTCTGGTGGGGTCGGATTCCGAAGGCGCAGTGGCAGTCAGCCGCTCCGCCTTCGACCGTGCCATGGGGCTCGCCTGGCGCCCCGGGCGGCTCTATCTCGCCGGCCAGCGTGAGATATGGCGGCTGGAAAATATCCTGCCGCCGGGCGAACAGGACGACGCAGGCCATGATGCAGTCTTCGTTCCCCGCAATGCGCAGATTACCGGCGACCTCGATATCCACGAAATGGGTGTGCACCGCGGCGGGCAGATCGTCTTCGTAAACACCGCCTACTCCTGTCTCGCCACACCCAGCATCCGGCACAGTTTCCGTCCGCTCTGGAAACCCGAGTTCATCAGCCGTCTTACCCCCGAGGATCGTTGCCACCTTAACGGCGTAGCCTTCGGCGTCGATGGTGAGCCCGTTTTCGTCACCGCGGCGGGGCGCAGCGACATCGTGGGCGGCTGGCGCGATCAGCGCAGCGACGGCGGGCTGATTATCGATGTCGCGACGGGCGCGACCATAGCCGACGGGCTATCGATGCCGCATTCGCCGCGGCTGGTCGGACGCGACCTTTTTTTCCTCGAGAGCGGACGCGGCCAGATCGTCCGTCTGAACCTCGACACCGGCGAGCGCCGGGACGTCGCTTTCTGCCCCGGTTTCCTGCGCGGCCTCGCGATCCACAACGGCCATGCGCTCGTAACTCTATCGAAACCACGCGAGCAATCATTCACGGGCTTGCCAATCGACGAGCGTATCAGCATAGGCCGCGCCGCCCCATGGTGCGGGGTGATGGTGATCGAGCTTGTGAGCGGGAACATTATAGAATGGCTGCGTTTTCACGGGCCACAGAGCGAGCTTTTCGACATTGCCGTGATGCCGGAAATTCTCTGTCCCTCGGCCGTCGCCCCGCGCAGCGCGCAAGCGGACCGGATGCTCACCTTCGATCCACTGCCCGTCCTCGCCATTCGCGCATTCGGCGAACCGATCTGAGATGGGCGCGCAAGCCGTGACCGAGCAGACAATAATCAACGCAGCCGCCGCGCTTCCCACGGGTCTCGAAGCCGTCTATCTGGCGCACCGCGATCGGCTGCTGCGTTTCCTGCGCGCTCGCGGTGCCGGGGCTCGTGCCGAAGACCTTGTACAGGAGCTCTGGGTTCGGATCGCGTCGAAGCCGACCGGACCGATCATGGACCCGCTCAGCTATCTGTTTCGTGCAGCGAACAACCTAATGCTCAATGATTATCGGGCCGACGCCCGAAATATGGCACGCGACGAAGCCTGGGGAGAGGCGCATCTGGTCGGCGTCGCGAGCGCCGCCGAGGTAGACCTAGCCGCAAAGGAGGAAGTCGCCCGCGCCCGAACCCGTCTCGCGGCATGCGGTACCCGCGTGCAGGAAATCTTTTTTCTTTTTCGGGTCGATGGCTTGAGCCAGCGCGTCATTGCCGAACGCTATCACATCAGCCTGAGCGCGGTGGAAAAGGATATTCAACGCGCCTATCGGGCGATTGCAGCGTTGAAGGATGAAGACAATGGCTGAACATGGGCCCGGTTCGCGGAACGCCGCAATCGACTGGCTCGCCCGCCAGCGCGATCCCCTGTTCGACGATTGGGAAGCATTCACCGACTGGCTCGAAGCCGATGTATCGCACGCAGCTCTCTACCAGCGGCTCGCGGCGCTCGACGCTGCATTGGGCGACGATCTGGCGGCCGATCCGCCGCTATTCGTGTCCGATGCCGATGCGGACGAAGACCTGCCGAAGCGATGGCGCCGGACCGGCTGGTTCGCGTCTGGCGCCGCGGCCGCACTTGCCGTTCTCGCCTTTTTCACGCTCCGCCCCGACGGGGCGTATGAGGTCGTGACCCGGGAAGGGCAGCGAAAACATATATCGCTCGCCGACGGCAGCCAGATCGTCCTGAACGGCGCGACCCGGATGCGACTCGACCGCGACTTGCCTCGCTCGGCCGAACTCGTCACCGGCGAGGCGCTATTCGACGTCGCTCACGATCCGCGCACGCGGTTTCGCGTCACCTTTAACGGCGGCATGGTCCAAAATTTGGGAACGCGTTTCATCGTCAACCGGCAAGGCGATAGGACCGAAGTCGCGGTCGCTGAAGGGGCCATCGCATTTCAGAGCGGGAAAAGTCGAGCCGAGCTGCGGCCGGGCGAGCGACTTGTTGCAACAGGCGATCGAATAGTTCGCAGTTCGGTCGCGACGGACGCGATCGGCCGATGGGCGACTCCCAGGCTCGATTACGACAATGCACCACTACACACTGTCGCAGCCGATCTTTCACGCGAGCTTGGTATCCCTGTTTCAGCTTCACCGGCAGCGGCGAATCTGCGGATCAGCGCGACCATCCAGCTCGACCTTGACGTTGAAGGCAGCATGGCGCGGTTGGGACCACTGCTCGGAATCGACGTGCGCCGCGACGGTGATGGGTGGACACTTTCGCCGGGAAAATGAGGGATGGTTTCGGCATTGTCGTCGCTGCGGGAGCCGTCCTCGTGCTGGCCAATCCAGCGCACGCGCGCGAGGCTGTGCCGGTCGACATTCGCGCGGGAACGCTGAAAGCCGGGCTACGCGCGCTGGGTGCCCAAACCCGGTCGAGCATCGCTCTGGCGGATCCCGCGATCGCCAATTTAAAAATAGGCAAGGTCCGTGGCCGGATGACGGCCGAACAGGCCCTCCGCAGGATGGTACGAGGCCTTGGCATCGACGTGGTGGTCCTCGATCCTTCCAATTTCCGCCTTATCCTGGCGCCCCGCGGCCGCCCGCAACGCGCCGCGGGGCAGCTCTCCCTTCCCGCGCCGAAAATTCAGTCGCCTCTGCCCAAGGCCGAGATCGTTGTCACGGCAAGCAAGCGCCAGACGAGCCGATCGCATTATCAGGGCAGCGTCCAGACCATCGACGCGAGCGACCTGATCCATGCCGAATTTCGCGGCACCGAAGCGATCGAACGCGCCGGAACGTCGCTCAGCTCGACCCATCTGGGCCCCGGGCGCGACAAACTATTCCTGCGGGGAGTCGGCGATTCGAGCTTTAGCGGGCGCACGCAGGCGACAGTCGGGCAATATCTTGGCGAAGCGCGTCTCAACTATTCGGGTCCCGACCCCGATCTGCGCCTTTATGATATCGCCCGTACCGAAATTCTGCTCGGACCGCAGGGGACGCTTTATGGAGCTGGTTCGCTCGGCGGAATCATACGGATCGAGCCCAACCGGCCCGATCCCGACCGCATGCAGTTACAAGCCACGCTGTCCACGTCGGCTATCAACGGCGGGACGCCGGGCACGGAAGCCGCAGCAATGCTGAATCTGCCACTCGGGTGGAGCGACGGGGCCGTCCGTCTCGTCGGCTATCGGGTGCGCGAAGGCGGCTATATCGACGATCTCACGCGGGGCGCCACGAATAGCAATCTGCTCGACATATCGGGGGGTCGAATCTCCCTGGGTGTCGCGCCTAACGGCTCTTGGCGCACAGATATTCTCGGCGTCTGGCAGGATATCGAGGGACGGGATGCAGCTTATGTCGATCGCCGCCTCGACCGCCTCGCGCGGGCGACCACTATTGCACAGCCTTACTCCAACCGTTTCCGGCTGGTGTCGGTCACGCTCCGCGGAGAGCAACACGGGCTCGATATCGCCGCGAACCTCTCGCGTTCGCATACGCGCCTGCACGATATTTTCGACGCGAGCGCCCCCCTTCCTGACACGCTGGCTCTAACCCGGCGCGAGATATCGAACGTGGCTTCGGCCGAGATACGAGTCGGCCGCTCGGGATCGGGAGGAAGCGGCTGGCTTATCGGCGGCTCGGTCGTCGACAGCAGAACCCGCTTTTCATCCGCGCTGCACTATCGGGATGAGCCGCCGTTCGAAACGAACACCGCGGCATCGATACGCGAATATATCCTGTTCGGTGAAGCGTCGAAGGCAATTGGGTCCCTCGCCCTCTCGATCGGCGGACGCGCGGCGCGATGGCGCGGGCATGGCCTCCACATATCGGGCGCGAACTCTTCCGGGTCGCTTTTCAACTGGAACGACGAGGGCTGGAAAGTCCTTCCCGGCGCGTCGGCACTTCTGGCGCTGCCTGGCGACGTCCAGTTTCTTGTCCGTTATGCCGCAAGCTATCGCCCTCCGACCGCAGCGGCATCATCTGCCGGCTTCATTGTCCTGTCGGGTGATCGCTATGCCGCGTGGGAGGTGGCGGTCCGCCGCCCTGCAAGCGACGACCGGCCGCTGACGGGAGGGCTCAGCTTGTCGGTGGGTCGCTGGCGCAACGTGCAGGCGGATATCATCGACCCTGCCGGCTATCTTACGACCGCGAATATCGGCGATGCGAAGACGTTTACGGTCGAGACGACGGCGCAATGGCGCCTGTCCGAACGACTTACACTGAATGCCGGCATCACGATGAACCGAGCACTCGTCACGACCACAAAGCCAAGCCATATCATCGTTCCCGAAGGACGCCTGCCCAACATTCCCGACATCAACGCCCGGCTGGCCGTCCGATACGCCAGTTCCGCGGACGCGAAGCACCCCTATCGCTTTTCGGCGACGCTACGTCGGACCGGCCGGTCACAACTGGGCATCGGCCCCGAACTCGCGCGATGGCAGGGCGGCTTTACCGACGTCGATCTCGACGCGTCGTGGAAGCTTGGCAGCGCCGAACTCCAGCTGGGCGTCGCCAATCTTTTCAACGCCGCCGGAAATCGCTTCGCGCTCGGGTCGCTCGCGCAACCGGGCGCATCGGATCTTTTCGTTCCGCAAACGCCCCGCCGGTTCAGCCTCGGCATCAGGATGGAAGGACGCTAGCCGAATTTCGGCGACATGCGGATGGTACAGCATATTGGCACATTCTTGGGTCTGAATAAGCAAACCGATGCGGGTAATTTAGGGCTGGACGAATCTTGTCAGCCAAAGGAAAAACATTGTCCTCCCCCATTCGCATCCTGCTTCAGACCACCATCCCGTCGATCGAGGATGACTGGAATATCGGGCGCTTCTCACTGTTGCGCGACTATCTGTCGGACCTCACCGACGATGACGGTTGGCCGTTGTGCGCTGTGACCGCCCGGGACCGCACTGCGCCCGGCGCTCCTGATCCGGTTCTGTCGAAAATCGACCAATCCGACTTCGACGAACTCTGGCTTTTCGCGGTCGATACCGGTGACGGCCTGACCAACGAGGACTGCGCGGCGATCAGCCGCTTCAGGGAGAATGGCCGCGGCTTGCTCGTGACGCGCGATCATATGGATCTGGGTAATTCGGTCTGCACGCTGAGCGGTGTCGGAAACGCGCATTTTTTCCACAGCACCCGTCCGGAGCCAGATACAAGCCGCCATATCCCGGACGACCGGGAAACCGATTATATTCTGTGGCCGAACTATCATTCGGGCGCGAACGGAGATTTTCAGACGATCACGATCGCCGATCCGCCGCATATCCTGCTTAGCGATCCGTGGGCGGCCGACGGCTTGTTGCATTATCTGCCGGCCCATCCGCACGAGGGCGCGGTCGGCGTTCCCGAAGGCGAGACGTCGGCGCGCGTCATAGCGACGGGATTGAGCCAGGCGAGCGGCAAGGATTTCAATCTCGCCGTCGCGTTCGAGCCGTCGGCGAACGGCGGTCCGGCGGTCGCGCAGTCCACTTTCCATCATTTCGCCGACTATAATTGGGATCCGGAGATGGGCTGTCCCACGTTCGTCAGCGAGAAGCCTGGCCATTCGCTTGCCGGTTCCGTCGATGCGCAGAGATCGATCCGCCAATATGTGCGCAACCTCGCGCTATGGCTTGCTGGCCGGTCATTGGAACATGACATCCAGGCACGACTGCGAGAGAATCCGGGCCATCTTAAGAATATTGGAATAGCGCTTCCAAGATAGCTGACCGGCTTTGCCTCCTGCCGATCAGGAGATCGTCGGGGGGCTTTAAGCTCATCGCCTGCAACGCGACACTGTTCGCCTTCCCAAGCTAAAACCGCCACAACGAAACGGCCATGGTCCATTATCTGGATCATGGCCGTCACTTTATGAGAGAGATCTGCCGGCGACCTCTATAAAATTACGCCGCTTCCGCGCGGTCGGCGGTCAATAGTCCCAGACCGCGGGCACGGCCCGGAAGGCGTCGCCTGCAACCGCCACATGATAGATCGACGGAAACGGCAGGTGCGTCGCGACGAAGGGCTCACGGGTCTCGGCGAATTCGCGCAGCAGATTGATGCGGACGCGCTCGGATTCTTCGGGATCATGCTCGAAGCCATTATACCAGCCGGGCTGATCAAAGCCGGGTTGGAAGATGGCGTCGCCGACGAAGGTCAGCTGTTCGCCGCCCGACGCGACGCGGACCATGCAATGCCCGGGCGTGTGGCCTCCAGTCAGCTGCGCGACCACGCCCGGCGCTACCTGGGCTTCCTTCTCGAAGGTTTGGATCTGGCTCTCATATTGCGCCATGAACCGGTTCGCTGCGCCGCGCAGCGCATCGGGAAAGCCGTCTGGCATGGCAGTCCGCGAGAAGTCGGGGTTCTTCCAGAATTCCACCTCCGCGGCCGCGACATGAACGCGCAAATCCGCGCGCATGCGCTCGTGCGTACCGTCGATGATCAGTCCGCCGATGTGATCCATGTGCATATGGGTCACCACCACGTCGGTGATCGATTCAAGCGGTATCCCGGCCGCTTCCAGCCGCTGCACCAAACGTCCGGCCTTTTCCAGCTTGAGGTTCGGGTCCATGCCCAGTCCCGCATCGACGAGGATCGTCTGGTCGCCGCTGCGTACAACGAGAACGTTCAGCGGCCACTCGGCCACTTCGCGCGGCAGGAACTGCTCGTCCAGCCAAGTGTCGAGGACATTCGGTTCGACATTGTGCGCCAGCACATGCGCCGGGATCGGCAACACACCATCGCTGATCACCAGCACGTCGATGTCGCCGACCTGCAGTGCATACCGGGACGGCACCAGCTCGTCGCGGGCAGGTCCGTCAGATTTTATGACAGTCTCGAGGGTCACGCCAGTCTCCTTTTCTTCGTTCGTGGGGAGACTTTGGTCGCACGTCTAGTCGGCTGCCGGTATCGTGCGGGCCGACAGGATTGGGCGATTCAAGGAGCAGGTGGACCTGTGCTTCGAGATAGGTTCTACTCCGAAGGCGCCGATCTTCATCCCGCTCATCCTGCAAGCTTTGTGACGTCGAGCACCGCCTGCGCAAATGCGGCCGGCGCTTCCTGCGGCAAATTGTGCCCGATGCCGCCGGTGATCAGGCGATGGGCATAGGGACCGGTGAACTTCGCGCGATATTGCTCCGGATTCGGATGCGGCGCGCCATTGGCATCGCCCTCCATCGTGATCGCGGGGATAGTCACCGGGGGCGCAGCCGCCAGCTTTGCCTCGACGGCATCATATTGCGGTTCGCCGTCCGCGAGACCGAGCCGCCAGCGATAGTTGTGGATGACGATATCGACATGATCCGGATTGGCGAATGCCGCTGCCGAGCGATCGAACGTCGCGTCGTCGAACTTCCATTCCGGCGAGGCGAGCTTCCAGATCTGCTTGTTGAAGTCGTTGGTATTCGCTGCATAGCCGGCTTTGCCGCGCTCGGTGGCGAAATAAAATTGATACCACCATTGCAGTTCGGCCGCGGGCGGCAACGGCTTGGCGCTCGCTGCCTGGCTTCCGATCAAATAGCCGCTGACCGAGACCAGCGCCATACAGCGTTCGGGCCAGAGCGCAGCCATAATATTGGCGGTGCGCGCGCCCCAGTCAAAGCCCGCAACGACCGCTTTCTCAATATCCAATGCATCCATCAGTGCGATCCCGTCGGTCGCGAGCGCAGCCTGCTGCGCGTTGCGGGGCGTTGCGTCGGACCGGAACAGCGTGGTGCCGTGCCCACGCAGATGCGGAACGATGACTCGATAGCCCCTCGCCGCAAGCAGCGGCGCCACCTCGGCAAAGGCGTCGATTGCATATGGCCAACCGTGGAACAGGAGGATCGGAAGGCCCGACGCCGGCCCCACCTCGACATAGCCGATGCTGAGGACTCCTGCATCGACTTGCCTGACCGGCCCGAAGGATGACGATGTCGGTAATGTGGCTCCACGCGATGCGCTGGTCGTTCGGGCCTGAGCCACGCCCCCTAGGGCGGTGGCGGCGATCAGCGCACCTCCTCGCAAGAATCCCCGCCGGTTCTGGTCAAACGGTTCGGATGAGATACTGACCATAACATGTTCCTTGAGCCGGCCTCAGCTGTGCCGCAAGAATAGCATCGCAGCCGAAAAACTTGAAAGCCGCCTATCCGTTTTGATGTCCCAAAAACTGGCGCAGACGGATCATTCAGCCGCAGCTTCCTCGATAAGCGACGCGACTTCACGGGGATGAGACACCATCAGGGCATGCGATCCGTTTTCGATCATAACTGTTTTGCGCGCATGCGCTCGATTGGCCATGAAACGCATTGTTTCGGCCGGAATGTTCCGGTCAGCCGACCCATAGATGACGTAGCTCGGCAGCTTTTTCCACGTAGCCGTCCGCGAGGGCTCGGTCAGCGCTTCCTGCGCGACCGGCCGCTGGGTTGCCGCCATCAGGGCTGCCTGGGCTTCGGGCACGTCGGCGGCGAATTGTGCGCGGAATTTTGTCGTCTGGATGTAAAGGTCGGTCGAGCCATCGGACAGCTTTACGGGATTCAGCGCCTCCCCGAGTGTGCTGCCGGGGAATTTGGCCGACAGCGTCAAGCTCGACTCGCCCGGTTCGGGCAGGAAGCCCGCGACATAGACGAGCGCTTTGACATTGGGGCGGTTCGTCGCTGCTTCGGAGATGACGGCGCCACCATAGCTGTGCCCGACAAGGATAACGCGCCCCTCGATCGATTGTACGATCGAGCCAATGATATCGGCATCGCCAGCGACGCTGCGCAGCGGATTCGCCGCGGCAATCACCGGATAGCCATGCTCTTCGAGCTGCGCGATAACGTCCTTCCATCCCGACGAATCGGCGAAGGCGCCGTGAACGAGAACGATGGTCGGCTTGGCGGCCGCTGTTTCGACTCGCGCGTGAGCGGGGCCCGAAAAAAGCAGAGCGGCAAGTGCCGCCGAACGTACAGAGCGATACATGGTAATCCTCCTTGGCTGTTGATGACCACCAGCATGAACCGACGAGGCCAGCTGGCCTATCGGGTCAAAGCATGTGGCCGGCCACACCAGGGTCGCGCGAGGCTCCACCCAAAGCATAGGGTTGTCTGGGTCTTCGCCATCCGCAGACCTGCGGCGCCGCATCGGCCTGACGACGCGGTGGATGGTCTATTTTACACGGCCGCCGCTGGTGAGGCGCGGGCGCAGAAGGCCTTACGAGCCATTCCACAGTCCCTTCGAGCGAAGTCAGGCGGCTGCGGGGACCGGAATGGCGAGGTCGAATTGCGCGCCGCCGCCTGGATGATTGGAGACGGCAATCGATCCACCCAGTTCACCGATGATCGATCGGCAGATGGCGAGTCCGATCCCCATCCCGCTGTCCTTGGTGGTGAAAAAGCTTTCAAAGATCCTGCCGAGATCGTCGGCGGGGATACCAGGTCCGCTATCGCGAAGCCTAAAGATCAACATTGCGCCGTCGAGACGCGTCGTCAGGATGATTTCGCGCTCGTCCTCACCCTGCGCTTCGAGCGCCTGAACGCTGTTGATCAACAGGTTCACGAGCACCTGCTGCAGTTCGATCCGGTCGGCGACCACCTTGGGCAATCGTTTTGCGAAATCGGTGGTGATGCGGATCGATCGTGATTCAACCTCGTGGCGCAAGAAGAGCAGCGATTCCTGGACCACATCGTTGAGGTCAATCGGGACCCGTTCGGGTTGCCGCTTTGCCGCCATGCCGCGGATACGCTGGACGATATCGTTCGCGCGCCGCGCGCTCGCGGTAATGCGCGTCGTCAGTTCCTGAACCTTTTCGATATTGGGATCGGAACGCGACAGCCAGCGCAGGCTTGTTTCGGCATTGGTGACGATTGCGGCGAGCGGCTGATTCACTTCGTGCGCGATCGAAGTGGTGAATTCACCCAATGTAGACAGGCGCGCGGCATGCGTGAAATCAGCCTGAAGCTGCCGCAGTTGGGCCTCCACCCGCAGCTGCTCGGTGACATCTTCGAAACTGAAGATCGTGACGTCGAGTTCTCCCGCGGCATTGGGATAGGTCACCGACATCCGCACGTCGCGCACCCGCCCGTCGAAGGTGCGAACCCTGGTAAGTTCGCTGTGGTTCGGCTGGCCGTTGAAGCGGCCGATCATCACGTTCCGCAGCGACGCTGGGTTTTCAGCGAACAGATATCCCACTGGCCGGAGGAGATCGATCGCGCTGGCGCCGCCGAACATCTGCACCGCGGCGCGGTTGACGTCAGTGACGGGCACAGTGTTCGCCGCGCGCTCGACAAGTTCGGGATGCGCAGCGAGGTAGGCGGCGAAATCCTCAACGCCCGTGGCACGGATTTCAGCGTATATTTTCCCCATATGGCTGGCATCGACCTGCCAAAGGGCGACAGGCATATAATGGACAAGTTTGCGGTAGCGCGCCTCGCTCGCACGCAGATAGAGGTAGGAGCGGTCGTCGTCCGCAGTCCCGTTTACCGCAATATAAAGCCGGGTCGGATCATCGGCACGCCACACCGTTACCAGCGGATCGCGCAAGATGCCGTCGGATGCCAGCTGCCGGCGGTGGGTCGCGTCCTTCGTCCCCGTCGTCACCGCGTCGACGATCAGTTCGCCCAATATGGCACGACTGTCGAGCGGCCAGAAGCCGGCGACTGACTGGCCGATCATCAAGGCCCGGCCGCGATTGCCGCCGACGAGGCGTGCGGTCCGCTCGTTGACGTTGATGATCCGCGTGGCCTGTACCAGCTCGAGATAAGCCGCGTTCAACTGGCCCGGTGCGCCGCGCAGCGCTCCCTGCCGCTGCTCTGCCAGCGAAGCGATCAGCGCCTGCGCCCCAGTGATGTCGATCTCCCAACTCGCTGCCATCAACCGGTCGGGGATGTGCCAGTCACCGCCCGCTTCCGCGCCCTCGCCAAGCGATTGCCGTCCATATTCTATAATGTCGCGCGGCGTCCCATCGCTGTGAAAACGCACATATTGCCGGATGTCGACCGCGACATGCGATCCCGATGGCGTGCGCCGGCTGACGAGGCCCTGCCACGTTCCCTCCTGAAGCAGCAGCCGCCAATATTCATGCTCATTGGCACTTCGCGCCGAGAGGTGACCGATACCGCGGCCGATCATCGCAAGTGGCGGCCAGCCATACAGTGCCTCCGACGCGGGGTTCCAATATTGGATCGTCCCGCCGGCATCGAAGATAATCACGCTTTCGGATGCAAAATCGGCGATATCCGGCGCATGCGCCGGCAGCACTCCGCCACCGGGCGTTGCCTGCGTCATGACTGCGGCCTCTCAGGCCAGACGTCGCTCGCAATCGCTGATTTCAGCTGCGCCAGCAACACCGCGCCGGCAGCAGGCTTGGTAAGCCAGGCGTGAATACCCAGGCAGGTTGCCCGCTCGTGTTCGCGCGGATCGACAACCGACGTTAGGACAATCGTGGGCAGGCCCGATCCGCGCGACCGCAAGCTTTCCAGCATGTCGATCCCGCTCATCCCGGGCATGCGGACATCGGTGATCAGGCAATCATAGATGCCAGGTGCGTAGTCTGCGAGAAAGGCATCGGCATCGCCAAACGAATGGCAGGCGAGGCCCGAAACCATCAACAGATCACACAGCGCTTCGCGGATGGAATCATCGTCATCAACGACTGCGACGAGGGGGGTATTGGGCAAGCGGCGAGGCCCTCTTTCACGCGACCGGACGGGTCAAAAATATCTCTCTCGCGTAGCTGGCGACGCATTGTAACCATACCAAAGGCTAGGCTGCGCCGGTTTCGCGTAAAGCGACAGGCAATTTCTCCCACGCGCGAATGAGCTCGCCGACCGATGCCGCCTGCATTTTCCGCATCACATTGCTGCGGTGAAGCTTCACCGTGATCTCCGTGATACCGAGGTCATAGGCGATCTGCTTGTTGAGCCGGCCCCGCGCGACTTCGCGCATAACCTGGCTTTCGCGGGGCGTCAGCGTCGCAAAGCGTTCGACATGCTGCTGCACAATGCGCGCGCTCGCGCGCTGCGCATTGTCGCGCTCGATCCCCGACACGACGGCGTCGAGCAGGGTCTGATCGCGGACCGGCTTGGTAAGAAAGTCGATCGCGCCAGCCTTCATCGCCTGCACCGACATCGGAATGTCACCATGCCCGGTCAGGAAGACGATCGGCTTTTCGACACCCGAACCCGTCAGATATTGCTGGAGATCTAGCCCGCTCGATCCGGGCATGCGTACGTCGAGGACCAGGCAGCCCGCTCTTTCGAGCAGCGGGGATTCCAGCAGTTCACGGGTCGATCCATAACAGGCAGCTTCCATGCCGACCGAAAACATCAACTCGCTGATTGCGGTTCGCACCTCGACATCGTCATCGACGATCAGGACGACGGGCGCTTCTTCGCTGGCAACATTGCTGCTCATGGCCGAACCTCTGAAGTTAGAGAAGAAGCAGGGTTTTGCACGGGCGGACCGCGCCGGAAGCGCGCCACGCTGCGTGGAATGAAGTCGTACAAATCGATGTTTCGCGAGGCAAGGGCTATCGCCCCTGCCGCGCGGTTCTAACCTGTCCGTCAAAGCAGCGCCATACCGCCATCGACGCGCAGGTTGATGCCGGTGATGAAACTGCTGGTATTAGAGGCGAGGAAAAGTGCCGCCTGCGCAAGTTCATCCGGCTGACCGAGGCGCCCGAGCGGAATCGCGCCTGCCATCATGTCGATAAACGCGCCGCGATCTTTGGGCGCGACCCCCAGCTTTTCGAGAATCGCGGTTTCGGTCGGTCCGGGGCTCAGCATGTTGACGCGGATGGCACGATGCTTGAACTCGAGCGCCCAATTGCGCGCGAACGCGCCGATTGCCGCCTTGGTGCCTGCATAGACAGCATGGCCGTCGAGCACCTTGTCGCTCGCAAGCGAGCCGACGAGGATGATCGAACCGCCGTCGCGAAGGATCGGTGCGATTTTCTGGACGCCGAAGAAGGTGCCGCGCGCGTTGACCGCGAATTGCACGTCATATTCCTGTTCCGAAACATCGTGTGAAGGCGTGATCGTATTGATCCCGGCATTCGCCATATAGATGTCGGCGTGACCGAAACGATCCCGAACGATCTCGGCGACATGGCTATGATGCTCAGGGTCGGCGACATCGCCCTGGATACCGATCGCCGACGCACCGATTTCGCGCACCGCATCGTCGATGACCTGTTGACGGCGTCCGGTAATCGCAACCGTTGCGCCTTCCTGCGCGAAGAGCTTCGCTGCGGCCAAACCGATGCCGCTGTTACCGCCGGTGATCACCGCGACTTTTCCTTGCAAACTATTCATTGGCTACCTTCTTTCTGGGGGATTTTGATGTTCATTCGCTGCGAAAACCGATCTTGCGGTGCGTACCGTCGCAGAACGGCTTGTTGCCGCTGCCGCCACATCGGCACAGGCGTGCCGTTTCGACGCAAGCGATCGCTCGCCCCGTTCCACTGACGATCTCCAGATTGCCGCGCACCTGCAGCGGCCCGTCGAGTTCGGGATCGATCGCGAGCGGACCATCGCGGAAAGCGAGTTTCGGCGTGTCCTTGCCCGGCGGTTCGCCCGTCGCCTCGAAACCGATATATTTGTGCGACTTGTCGCAGAAGGGTTTGTTCTTCGACGCGCCGCAGCGGCAGAGCGTAGCGCGAAACCCGGCGCGCGCGCCATCGAGAACCATGTCCGCGCGCACCGCATATGGGCCATTTTCGCGGAGGCCGATCAGGTTAACGGGCGGCACGGGTTCGGTCTTGCCGTCGCGGCGCTGATAGCTCAGCGCTCCCGACGGGCATTGGCGAATGACGCTGCATAGTTGATCGACATCGGTTTCGTCGGGCGTGATCCACGCCCCTTCAACCCCCGCAAGGAATGTCGCAGGCGCCTGCGTGACGCAGACGCGTGCATGGATACAGCGCCGGCCGTCGAAATTGACTGTGACATCCTTGCCTTCCGCCTGGTCGCCGGATCCGGCCGGCGCAGCTTGCGAAACGGGAGCACCGGAAGGCGGAATGGGCGACAATGCCGTCGCCGCCAGGGGCGCACTGCGTAGCCGGTCCGCCTGCTTCAGCAAAATCCGCGCCGCGCGGTCGCACCGTGGATCAGCGGTATCCATCGCCGCCGCAACGGCGCCCAGTTCCTCGACGCGTTCGATGTAAAGCCGGCGCGCGCTCGTCCCTTGCGGAAGCGATGCGGCCTCGCGCAAAGCGGTAAAGGAAACACCCGCGTTGCATCCGGGGTTCGACGGCCCCGCGGGCAGGCGCGCGGCGCGCTCGGCGATCGCGGTCAGCGCGTGCATCAAGCCGATCGCGCAGCCGGTGTAGAGCGCCTTGTCGGGATTCGCACGCGGCAACGCAAAAGCCCCCGCGAGCAGCCGAAGAGAGAGCGCATAGATGGCGTTCGCCAAATCCACCGCGGCAATGGCATCGGCATTTTCCAGCCAGACGCGGCCTTCGGGCCGTGGCGGCTTGCGCAGCACCGGGTTGACCGCTGCCGGGTGCGCCGCGACAAAGCCCGGATTGGTGACGGAAAGCTGCTGCATCTCGGCGCGCACCGTCAGGAAACGATGAAAATGCGACGTCTCGAGGTCCGACGGAGCCCCCTCCCCTTCGACGATAATTTCGGTCAACGCGGCAAGCGCGCTGTTGAGATCGGTGACGGCCCGCGCGCCGGCGAGATTGACCTCAGCCGACGACAATTGCAGCGCCGGATCGCCGCAGAAGACCGCCTTCTCCCCGATCGCATCCACCAGCGCGCGGAGGTCGGCCTCGATTGTCTGATAGAAGATGCCAATCGTGGCATAATCATAACCTGCCGGGGTCAGCCGCGGCGCTACGGGCGTCCGGCTTGGTGGGTCGGCGACCGCAAAGCCGTCGCCGTCGGGTTCGGCCGATGTTTCGGGGCGTTCAAGGAAGATGAAATGCTGGATCACCTCCGCACTGAAGGGCGCGAGCTTGACCACAATCCCGGCGGGCAGATAACCAGCATCGATCGGAAAGTTGGTGCGTCCGAACCGCGGCGCCCCGCCCAGAGCAGACGTTATATTCCACACTGCGACCAAATGGCTCATCTCATCGACCGCGACGTCGAGGATCGCGCGGCGCCAGCGTGCGATCGCCTCGCCTTCCGCCGCACTCAGCCCCTCCCCTTCGCCATCCTTCAGGCTGAAGGCGGCATAGAGATAGGTGCACATCAGATTCTGTTCGAGTTCGGCAGCTTCGTAGAGCGCGTGCAAAAGCTTTTCGCGGCTCACGGCCGTCTTGACGTCGTCCATTTCCTGACCCTCCTTGCACGATCGCCAAGCGATCAATGCAGCGTCAGAATAGGCCATCGAGCGCCGCCGGTTAGACACGAGAGCTGACAAGCCGATTGTACCAAATAATCCGCCGGGCGTCCGGATTGCCCGGATAAGCCGCACCCGACCTAGCCAGCGGGGCAGCGCATACTGTACCTTTGGATAGGTCGCCCCCGCCTCGACAGCACCCCAACGACGGGCATAGCTTCAGCGTCATCGAGAGGCTTTTAACAGTACCATGAGGTGATGAGATGAATGCACCATGGGATCCCGGACGGATCGCCTTCGCGATCGATCGTTCGCATTCGACACCGATTACCGCCCAGATCAGCGCGACGTTGCGGGCTGCGATCACCGAGGGCCGGTTGCGGCCCGGCGCGCGGCTGCCTTCATGGCTCGATCTCGCCGCACAGCTCGGCGTTTCGCGGGGGACGGTGAAAGCCGCGTATGAAGCGCTCGCCGACGAGTTTCTCGTCTATTCGGCCGGCGCCGCGGGGACGCGCGTCGCCGAGCGCCGGGGTCCGCGGCCAATCGCGGTGAAACAGATCGAGATTGCGCGTCCGTTACAGGATCTCGAGCGCGGCTTTTCGCTGCAACCCCTCCCCTTTCAGATGGGCGCCCCGGCGCAGGATGCCTTTCCGGCCAAGCTTTGGGCGCGTCTGCGCACTCGGGCGGTGCGCGCCAATGCGATGGCGCCGGTCGGACCGACCGACCCGCGCGGGGAGCCAGAACTTCGCGCACAGATTGCGGCGCAACTCGCGATCACGCGCGGCATATGTTGCCACCCCGACCAAATCCTTCTCACCACGGGTTACAAGAACGGCCTCTGCCTCACTCTGCTCGCGCTGGGCGTGCACGGGCGGTCGGCGTGGGTCGAGGACCCTTGCTATCCGGTGGCCCGCAGCGCGCTCGAAATAGCTGGACTGAAGCCGATTCCAGTGCCGGTCGACGCCAAGGGAATTCGCGTCGACCATGGCGTTCGCGCCGCCCCCGATGCCGCACTCGCCATCGTCACCCCGGGACAGCAGGCGCCAACCGGTGTTACCCTGTCGCCCGAACGCCGGGTCGCACTGCTCGCCTGGGCGGCGCGCGAGGACGCGTGGATTATCGAGGATGATTATCTGAGCGAATTGCAGCTCGGCGGGCGCGCGGCTCCGGCAATGGCGGCCGACGATCCCGCCGGACGGGTGATCCATATCGGCACCTTCGGCAAGACGATCAGCCCCGCGCTCGGCCTAGGTTTCGTCGTCGCGCCGCTGGCGCTGGCCGCACGCTTTGGTGAGGTCGCAGGCTATCTCAACCCCGCACCGAATGTCACGACCCAGCTCGCGCTCACCGACTTTCTCGCCGACGGCCATTTCCTGCGCCATCTGCGGCACATGAAAGACCTGTATCGCCAACGCCGCGACGATCTGCACGCGCGGATCGATCCCAGGATCGCGGTCGACGCCTTTGCGGGGCTCGCGGTGATCGCGCACCTGCCGCGCGGCTACGACGATGTCGCGCTGGCGAAGCGCGCGCCCGAATTCGGGATTGCTCCTGCGCCGCTGTCGATCTGGCACAGCCGGCCGGCCGAAGCACAGGCGGGACTCGTTCTCTGCGTGACCAATTTGCGCAAGTCGTTGCTCGACAAGGCGTGCGACGTGCTCGCCACGCTGATCGACAATCCGGTGGCTTCGCCGGTTGAAGCCAAAGCAGCCTGAGGGAGAAATGCCGTGAAACTGATGCATGTCGACGCCAGCCCGAAATCCGAGACCTCAAACTCGCGGACGCTGTCGCGCTTCTTCGTTGAACAGCTCCGCTTCCGCATCCCCGCGCTGACAATCGACTATCTCGACCTCGCGGCCGAGCCGATGCCGGCGATCACCGAAACCTTCACGACCGCAACCTACACGCCGGAAGAGGAGCGAACAGCGGACATGGAAGCCGCGCTAGCGCCCTCGGATACGCTGTGCCGGCGGCTGCTTGACGCCGACGCGCTGCTCTTTGCGATGCCGATGCACAACTGGACGATGCCCGCGTCGTTCAAGGCGTTCGTTGATACGGTGGTACGCGGGGGAATGACCTATGTCGCGACCGAAGATGGTCGCTACGTCGGGCAGCTCGGCGGCCGAAAGACTTTGTTCATCACCACCCGCGGCGTCGACCTGCGTCCCGGAACGCCCTTCGCCGATATGGATGCGCTCACGCCTTCGCTGCGCGCTGCTTTCGGCTTCATCGGTGTCGCCGAACCCCGATTTGTCGACGCGCAGCCGCTGCAGTTCGCGCGGGCGAGCGAACGCGAAGCTGCGCTGAAGCGGGCCAGGCGAGAGCTGGCCCTGGTCGCCGAGGCGTGGAACGATTGCAGCCTGCCGACGCACGCCGAGGCCGTTTAACAAACGGTACAATCATATCCTCAACCCTTGGGTCTGTTGCCGCTCTGCCCCGCGCCTAAGCTGATCCCAGTCTCTCATTCCGCAAGGGGAACAGTCATGGACGCCGAAGTGATCGACAATGTCGAAAAGCGCTCTTTCGAGCTCGACCTGCCCGATGGATCGACCGCAGCCGCCTTTTATCGCGTCGACGATGAAGGACGGCTCGTGCTGATCCACACCGAAGTGCCTGCCGAATTCTGGGGCCTTGGCATCGCGACACAACTCGCGACCGGCGCTTTCCAGCTGATGCGACGGACGGGCAGAAAGGCGGTGTTGCGTTGCCAGTTCATGGTCAATTTTTTTCGGCAGCATCCCGAATACGCCGACGTCGTGGCGGGGTGAGTCCGTGCCATGATCGATGAATATGACCTTGAGCGCTTCGTGGCGGCGCAGGCCGACACCTATGACGACGCGATCGACATCCTGCGGCGGGGCGCGATGTGCACGCCCTATATGGATCATATCTTCCCGCGCCTGGCGAGCGCGGCCGACGATGGCAATGGCTTCGCGCTCCCCGAGCTCGATGCGGCGCGCGCCTATCTCGCCTTCCCCCCGATCGGCAACCGCTACCGCGAATGCGTCGAAACGCTCTTTCGCCTCGTGCGCAGCAGCGCACGCGAAGTATTCGGCGAAGCCGATGCCGACAAGCTCCACGCCTCGCTCACCCTCTTCGCCGAAGCGACGAATGAGGTGTTGCTGCGATCGGTCCTCGCCGTCTGGTACGACGATATGGTCCATGAGGAGACGATCGTCCGCATCCATCGCGATGGCTGAGGCCGGACAGCGTCCCGCAGGATCAGATCAGACGTCCCAGCCGGCTTCGGTCGGATCGAAACGCGACCCGGTTTCGAGCGTGCGATGGACGGGGCAGCGGTCGGCGACCGAGATCAGTTCGGCGTGCTGCGCGGAATCAAGGTTGCCCTCGATCTCGACACTTCGACTGAAAACATCGGGTCTTTCCGTGCCCGTTTCCTTGCGGTGTGCGACTCCGGTGCGGATGCGCTCGATGGGCCAGCCCTTGCGCGATGCATAGAGGCGCAGCGTCATCGTCGTGCAAGCGGCAAGCGCGGCGGACAGGAGATTGAAGGGCGTCGGTCCCGAGCCAAGGCCGCCGAGACTTTCGGGTTCGTCCACAATGAAACTCGCCTTGCCGGCGCGCATCGCAAGCTGGAACTTGCCGAGGCCCGTCTCTTCCGCTTCGGCATCGAAACGGCTGAGCGCGGTAGGAAGCGGTTCGGGCAGATAGCGTGCGGCCCACGATGCGATCATGTCGGCGGCGAAATCGGCATCGCCAGCCCTGCTCAGCAGATGGTCGGCACCGTCCAGCGAGACGAAGCTCTTGGGATGTTTGGCGGCAAGATATATGCTCGTCACATTGTCGATGCCGACGACCTGATCGGTCGGCGAGTGGAGCAGCAACAGCGGGCGCTTCAGCGCCGCAAGCCGTCCCCCCTGTTCCTGATCGCGCAGATTCCGGACAAGTTCGCGCCCGACCGCGAACGGGCGGCCGCCGATCGATACCATCCCCTTCCCTTCAAGCTCGATCCGCGCGAGCGCGTCGGGATCGAACTGGGCCAGCACATGATCGATCTCGAAAGGTGCCGCGATCGTAGCGACCGCGCGCACGCCGGGCAGCGAGCCGGCGGCCGCAACGACCGCCGCGCCGCCGAAGCTGTGTCCGACGAGCAGCATCGGCGACATGTCCAGCGCCGCCATCGCACCCGCCGCGGCAACCAGATCCTCGACATTGTGCGCGAAACCCGTCGCGGCGAAATCGCCTTCGCTGCGCCCGAGACCAGTGAAGTCGAAACGCAACACGCCGACGCCCGCACCCGCAAGCCGCCGCGCAATGCGTACCGCCGCTTTGTTGTCTTTACCGCAGGTGAAGCAGTGCGCGAACAGCGCCCACGCACGCACGGGTCCGACTGGAAGCTCGAGCCGGCCCGACAGCGTATCGCCCGCGGCATTGGGAAAATCAAAGGGGCGCGTCGGCATGATGGCTCTCCTGACTGGGCGTCTGTTCTAATACTCTTCGCCTGGTTTGCAGAGCATGGATCAAGCCATGCCTTCGGCCTTGAGTGTCGCCTGCACGGCCGGACGCATTTTGAGTCGCTCGGCAAGCGCCGCCAGCGGCGCCGGCACTTCGACGCCGAAGCGCCCAGCCCACAGGGCCATCACAAGGATATAGAAATCGGCGACGCTCGGTCGATCGCCGAACAGATAATCGCCGCCGATCGTGTCGGCGAGATAGCGCATGCGCGCGGTGATATAGGCGCTGGCCACCGCCTTTTGCTCGTCGGTACCATTGTGCCAGAAGGGCTTGAAGCTCTTGTGGATCTCGGTCGAGATGTAAGCGAGCGCTTCGAGCAGCCGCGTGCGGCCAAGCGGCCCTTCGACGCCGAAGACGGGATATCGTCCGGCGATATAGTCGAGCACCGCGATATTCTCGGTCACCAACTCGCCATCGTTGAGACGCAGCGCCGGGACATAGCCCTTTCGCGTCACGCCGTTGAAATCCATGCCGCTTGCGGTGATCTTCGTCTTGAGATTGACGCTTTCGCTGTCGAACGGGTCGCCAGCTTCGGCGAGCGCGATGTGGGCAGCGAGACTGCATGCCCCGGGGCAATAATAGAGCTTCATGGTGCAATTCCCTGAAAAAGGAGTCGCTGGAGCGCGGCGGAAGAGGGGGCAGCGCTCCAGCGACAGTCGGGATCGAAGCGGGAGGGTCGGCGGCTTCGAATCCCGTGGGGTTCATCAGGCCGCGATGGCGGCAGCTTCTTCAGCCGGATGGATCATACGAAGACCGATCTGCACCTGATTCCAGAAGTTGATCGCGCCGATCACAACGGTCAGATAGGCGATCTCCTTGTCGCTGAAGTGCGCCTTGAGCAGTTCAAAGTCAGCATCAGGGGCATGCGACTTGGCGACACGCGTCAGTACTTCGGTCCAGTTGAGCGCCGCGCGTTCGCGGTCGGTAAAGACCGGTGAATGGCGCCAGGCGCTGAGCAGGTGGATGCGCATGTCATTCTCGCCATGCTTGACCGCGTCCTTGACGTGCATGTGGATGCAGAAAGCGCAGCCGTTGATCTGCGACGCGCGCAGCTTCACCAGTTCGATCAGGCCATGTTCGAGGCCCGAAGTTTCAAAGCTGGCTTCGACGGCGAGCATGGCCTTCATGGCGTCGGGGGCAGCTTGGAAAATATTCATACGCGGGGTCATCATTCGTCTCCTTCACTTTCGGTGGGGTAGAATCGTTCAGGCAGGCTGCGCGCGGGTACGCCGGGCGTCCGCGACGGCCCAGGCCGTCAGCAGAGTGCCGAGGATTGCGGGAAGCGTGACGGCGGGAAAGTCGCGAGCCAGGACCTCGGGTCCGCAGATGCCGACCGCGACCTCCCAGAAATGAAACAGCGCGTGGCCCCAGAGCCACAGCGTGGCGGTCGCCCACAGCAAGACCCGATATTGCGGCCGGAAGGCGCCGACAAGGAAAGCCGTCCCCATGAAAAGGAAGATCAGGCCGATGTCACGGATGAAATGCTGGTTGAAAGGACCGGTCGTTGTGACGCCCGGCACCGCGAAATACCAACCCGCGGGCGAATAGAGCATGTAAAGCCCATTTGCTTCGGCCCCGATACCGAGAATGACGGCCAGGCCGAGACTGATCTGCTTGAACATGGCGAAGCTCCTTCGATGGTGTGGACGCTTATTTCTTCGGCGGCGGCGGCACATTGGCGAGCCACCAGTCGAAGCGCGTGGCGCCGAGCTTCACGCCCTCACCGGGGATCAAGGAATCCTCCGCCAGCTTGACCCCGAAGTAGCGCGCCTCGGAATCCACCGTGACGGGGTGCGGGTCCTTGTCATATGCGAGCACCGTCGCGACGATCTCGGACAGGCGGAATTTCTCGGGCCCGCCGATTTCGATGATGCGGTTCGCCGGTTCGGAGAGCGCCGCAGCTACCACCGCGTCGGCGACATCCTCGGCCGCCATCGGCTGGATGAAGGCATCCGACAGGCGGACCTCGCCGTCGATCATCGACGATTGGGCGATACCGCGCAAAAATTCCATGAACTGGGTGGCGTGCAGGATCGTATAGGGAATGCCGCTGTCGCGGATGATATTTTCTTGCGCCAGCTTGGCGCGAAAATAGCCGCTGTCCTGCAGCTTGTCGGTGCCCACGACCGACAGCGCGATATGCAGGCCGACGCCCGCCGTCTTTTCGGCTGCGGCGATATTCCGGCCCGCGGTCTGGAAGAAGTCCATCGCAGACTGATCATCGAACGATGGCGAGTTGGCGAGATCGACGACTACCTGCGCGCCGGTCAGCGCATCAGCAAGCCCTTCGCCGGTAATGGTGTTGACGCCGGTGTTGGGCGCCGCGGCAATCGCCTGATGCCCGCGCTCTTCGAGCTTGGTAACAACTTTCGAACCGATGAGCCCGGTCCCCCCGATCACGACGATCTTCATGGCTTTTGCCTTCCAGATAACGACGCCAATCGCGTCCGATGTCTGGAGAACTATCGAAGGTCCGCAGCGGAGTGCAGACCTGAGACATGCGAAAGCCTCTGTACCATGGGGCTTTGCTCCCCGCTCGGTACAAGAAAACCGTCATATCTTGCATCTTACACCGATGCGGCCGGATCGCTCAAAAGAACCGAGCGCGACGGATCGCCTCCTTCCCGATCCCGGATCCGCGCACGACCCCGCCGTCAAGGCAGCGGATACTGAAGGAGCCGTGTTAATCGGACCCGACGGAGATGATGAACATGGGGATTTTTCCGGTTTCCCCCCATGGCCAACGAATTGGCAGACGAGCATCCCACCTGTCCGGCTCCCATTTTTCGGCCATTACATACAATCAGGAGAAGCCTTCTCCGCGGCCTTTCTGACCCATGTCATCGGGGCGCTCCTCCGTTCAGAAACTCGAGTATAATGCCCGTCGCATATGTGGGGAGGCGGCTTCCGGGGATGGCCGCCATCGCTTCACCCAAATAGGCGCCGTGGCCTCCCGGCAGAACGACGACTTGCGCGCCCGGAATGATGCGAGCCATCGCCGCAATATGCTCGAGCGGAGCCACATCATAATTACCTTGCAGGATCATGGTTGGCGCTTGGATCGAGCCCAGCTCCGCCTCGCTCCATCCTTCGAACGACAGCAGGTTGTGCATCAGCTTCGGCGTCAGCCTGGGGAGGTCGTCGGGATTGGGCGCTACCGCAAGATAGGCCTTTCTATAGATTTCGGGCATGCTTTGCGCGTTAGCGGTCTCAAAGGAGCGCAGCAACTCGGGACGAATATCGTCGCGGCGATAATAGACCGAGCCCAGAACGAGCCGGTGAACCAGCTCGGGATGCCGGATCGCCAGCTCGATCGCAACGCCTCCGCCATTGCTGAAGCCCAGCACATCGACTTGACGAAGACCCAGCCGCTTGAAGAGTGCAGCGGTATCGTCGGCCATTTGCCGGTAGGATAGTGGCCGGTCGAGATCGGCGGTATGGCCATGCCCCTGCTGTTCGGGCGCCAGGACCATATGCGCTTTCGCAAGCTCTGGCAGGATGGCGCCGAAGCTTGTCCCAACGGTGGATCCGCCCCCGTGCAGAATCAGCAAAGGCGCCCCCTCGCCATGCACTTCATAGTACATCTTGAGCGCGCCGATCTCGGCATATCCGCTCTTCCCGCCAGCAGGCTGGGCGCTGGCGACTGCGGCCGAAAGGACAAACAGGAGACAAAGAGCGGCGGCGCGATAAATTGGCCGGGCGACATACCAAGGCCCCGGCGCACGTCGAACAGCGACAAGGTCACGCCGCATCGGAAGCCTCGTGCACCATGACATCAGCAAGCCTGTCAAAACCTTGCTCGGTCCCAAGGACACGCTGCTCACCGGCGCCTCCGCCCGCCAGAAATACGGCCTGTTCCGTGAACTTCATCTGCGTCCGCCTATCGACGGACTTGAACTCGATCGTCACGAGCGAAGCCGACAATCGTTCGCCCTTGAAGCTCATCTCATAGGCGTAGATGATCCGCTGTTCGGGCACGATATCGAGATAGAAGGCGTGGAACGTCAGTTCATCGCCCTCGGGGGTGCGCCAGCGCTTGATCTCCATCCCGCCGGGCCGAAAGTCGAACCGGTCTTCGAGTGTCGTCCAGTCCGCGTGGCAACCGCTCCAGCGGTCCTTGAGTTCGGGCTCGGACCAGAAGCGGAACGCGTGCCTGGGACTTCCGGGCAGGTCACGCTCGATCACGAACATGCTGTGCTCGATCTTATGTTTCGTCATGGGTGGTTCCTTCTTCAGCTATCTGCAGCATCGCTTCGCCAAGCCGGTCGAAAGCGTTGTTCCACGCCGCTTCCCGGCTGCGCGCCCAATCGCCAATCCTTCTCAATGCCCCGGCCTCGAGGCTGTAGGTGCGGCTCCGACCTGCCTTTCGGGAAGTCACGATCCCACCCGCTTCCAGCACCTGGAGATGCTTGACCGCCGAGGGCAGCCGCATGCCTGCAGGGGCTGCCAGTTCCTTCACCGTCGCCGGCCCGACGCTGAGATGTTCGACCATGCCGCGGCGATGGGGATCCGCTAGCGCCAGGAACATGCGGTCAAGGGCCTGAGTTTGGGCGTGCATCGTCTCGCATCCAATAGTTTCTTCTAAAGGAAACTATCATCAGCACAACGAGAGTCAAGGATAGTTTCCGACAGAGGAAACTTTTAGTTCGATATTTTATGACCGATTTGAACTCGTCCGTCTTTCGACATAACGAACAGCCGAAACGAGATGCTTGGTCCCGGACGCGTGTGAGAATTGGGAACCCAAGCGGCTATGGGAAAGCCCGGTCGCTCTCACCGGCGCAAGGTCTGGAGAACTCCGCGATCGAAGCTCACCTGGGCAAGTTGATCGTGGCACGCCCGTACAACGCTGCGTCAATCGAATAGGCGCCGGGTCCAATCAACGCCAGCGCGAGGGCGTCGATCGATCGGCCGGCGAGAAAAATCAGCGTCGCGTGGTCATTGGCCACCAGTACCAGAACACCGGCTACGCTCGCCGACGCGGCGATGATCCGGGTAGCAAAGCCCGCAACCAAAGCGATCGCCAGCCCATCAACAAGGAGCGCCGGCCAGGAACGAAGGTCGAAAAATTCCGATGCCGAGAATGTGAGAACAAGCGCAAGGGAACATCGCAAGAGCAGCAGCGCGAAACCAGCAAGGCCGGCGGGATAAACCGAAAACAATTGCTTCATGAACTGTTGGTAGCGGGTCAACCGGCGACCAGAACCCCCATATGCGCTATGGGGCAAACACCCTTTCGAGGCTTGCACGATCGGGCGGCTTGGGCAAAGGCATGCCATGCGGTTGGCTCAGTGGCTCAAGGCGGCGGTCATGCTTGCCACATTGGTCGGGCTCGCACCGGCATGGGCGCTCGATCCTACCCGGAACATCGCGCAATATACCCACACCCGCTGGACCTCGGCCGAGGATGGCGCTCCTGACTTCATCCTTTCGCTGGCGCAGGGGCGCGATGGCTATCTTTGGATCGGTGCCCGCGACGGGTTGTTCCGTTTCGACGGAATCAGTTTCGAGCGGATATCTCCCGCCCGGCCTCGGGACGACCGCACCGCCGTCAGCGCCCTCATGGTCGCTCGCGACGGCACTGTCTGGGTCGGTTATTCGTCCGGCGGAATTGAAACTTATCGCGGCGGAAAACTGCGCGACGCCGGCGTGCCGAACGCGCGGGCCTATGTGATATCCTTCGCACAGACCGCCGACGGCGCGATCTGGACCGAACTGGGCGGCGTCTTCCCTCACCTCATGCGTTATCAGAATGGGGGCTGGCGACAGGTGGGCGCAAGCTGGGGGTTGCCGCAGGAGCACCCCATCGACATCCTCGCCGCGCGCGACGGCACTCTATGGCTGACCACCCTTCAATCAGTCTATTCGCTGCCCCGAGGAACCAACCGGTTCCGGAAAGCAACAGTCATTCCCATCGGCCATGCGGCGCTGAGCGAAGACGCGGCCGGCCAGATCTGGCTCACGGACGCGGGTGGAACGCGGGCCGTGGCGCCGCGGCGCTTGGGCCGGTTCTTATATCCAACGCCGCCCGCGCCGCGAGCGGTCGGTACGTTATTCGATCGCGACGGGAACCTCTGGGGCATCACCGGACCCGAAGGAATATTCCGCGTGCTGACTCCTGACGCGGCCGGCGAATCTTCATCCGCCGCGGCGGCTGCGCGAGTCAGCGTCATTCGGGAAAGCGACGGCCTCACCTCTAACCTTTCCCCTGCGGTTTTGGAGGATCACGAGGGCAATATCTGGGTCGGCACGGCGCTGGGGCTGGATCGTTTTCGCGATGCGCACGTCGCCGTCGAGCCTTTGCTAAGCCATATTCCCGCTTGGGGAGATGTCCTGCTCGGCGCCTCCGACGGGAGCGTCTACGTCGGAGGCGCCGATCGGATCTATCGAATCCGCCCGCGGGGCATGCCGGACGTCGTGCTGGACAAGGGGGGAGACACGGAAGCGCTTTGCGAAGGACCGGATGGCGTCATTTGGATGGTCACGGCGCGCCGCTTGGTTCGCTTTCACGACAACCGGCGGACCGACCTCCCCCGCCCCTCCTCCGAAATGGGCTTCAACGATTGCGCCGTCGACCGGCACGGGGCCTTGTGGCTCACGGATTCGGGCGGCCTTTACCGCCAGAAGGGGACCGGTTGGACGTTTCAAGCACTTTTGGGAGGCGATGGCACGCGGGCCAGAAAGACGCTGATCGCGAAAAGGGACGGCAGCTTGCTCGTCTCGGTCACCACAGGTTCGCTCCGCCGGATAGACTTTCCGCGCCAGACCGAGATCGGCCGTGCGCGGCCGTTGCGCGACCTGCGGACGATGTACGAAGGATCGGACGGCGTTCTTCTTGGCGGGGGATTCGGCCTCGCGCGGCTTCGCGGCGAAAGCGTTCGCCTCCTCGACGCGGAACAGGTTCCTGCCGTTGCTGGACTAACCGGAATCTCGCAGACACCAGACGGCGAAACCTGGCTCATGGGCAGACGGGGTATCACGCGTGTGCTGACGGCGGAGCTCGATCGCGCTTTCGACGATCCTAGTCGTCCTTTGAACCCGCAGATTTTCGATTCGCGCGACGGGTTGCCAGCCTACAACGTCCGGGAGGGCAAACGCGATGTCGTCCGCGGGGGCGACGGGCGGCTGTGGTTCGCCACCGCGGCCGGTACGGTCTGGATCGATCCCACTCGATTGAGGCGCAATCCAATCCCCCCACCGGTCACTGTTTCGGCGTTGCGCGCAAATGGAGTAATTCACCGCGATCCGACCCGGGTGACCCTGCCGTCCGGCACCACTTCGATTGAAATCGCTTTTTCCGCCCTCAGCCTGTCCATCCCCGAGCGGGTCCTAGTCCGCTATCAGTTGGAAGGCGCGGAAAAGCATTGGCAAAACCCCGGCCTACGGCGTCAGGCTTTCTATACCAATCTGGGGCCCGGTACTTATCGCTTTCGGGTTATTGCCAGGAACAACGACGGCGTTTGGAACCGCGACGGTGCGACCCTCGAGTTCACCATCCCACCGACATTTCTGCAATCGAACTGGTTCATGCTGTTGACGATCCTGGCGCTGTGCGCCCTGTTGTGGATAGCCTATTCACTCCGGCTTAGGCAGGTCACCGCGGGTGTACGGGCTGCCCTGGAGGCACGCCTTGCCGAGCGCGAGAGGATTGCTCGTGAACTGCACGACACCTTGCTGCAATCGTTTCAGGGGCTGGTGTTGCGCTTTCAGGCCGTCGCCGACCGCATTCCTCCAGACCAGCCGCTTCGGCCGGTCGTCGAGCAGGCGCTCGACAGGGCTGATGCAGCGCTGATTGAGGGCCGCGACCGCGTCCGCGAACTGCGCACCGTGAGCGGGGACCTCGCGAAAGCCATCACCGATGTCGCCGAAGAGATGGCCGCCCATTCGACGACTCGTTTTGCCTTGACTGTCGAAGGCCATCCAAGGGAACTGCATCCGATGGTTCATGACGAAGTGGAAAATGTGGCCGCAGAAGCGATTCGCAACGCCTTTCAACACGCGCGGGCGCGCCGGATCGAAGCCATCCTCAGCTACCGGTCGGGCGAACTCCGCTTCGACCTTCACGACGATGGTGTCGGACTTCCGGCCGGACTGGCGGCCGGGGATGCCCCGACAGGGCATTTCGGCCTCACCGGAATGCGCGAGCGGGCGCTCCGAGTAGGCGGCGCTCTTACGATAAGCAGCCGCAAGAACGCGGGCACCGAAGTCGTGCTATCGATCCCCGCCGGTGCCGCCTACGTACCCTCCTATGATCGCAGGCGGTGGTCCGCGTTCCTGAACCGGTGGTTGGGGTCGGCGAGATGAGCGGAGAATCACAGCGAATCCGGATCTTGACGGTGGACGATCATCCCGCGCTCCGCGATGGCATCGCCGCGATCGTCGAATTCCAGCCTGACATGATCGTGGTGGGAGAGGCCTCGAACGGCCAGGAAGCCGTTGCGGCTTTCGCGAACCTGCGCCCGGATGTTACGATAATGGACCTGCAGATGCCCGGGATGGGAGGCATCGAGGCGATCACCGCCATCCGGCGTGAATGGCGTAATGCGCGCGTCATCGTCCTGACGACTTACGACGGCGACGTGCAGGCTGCACAGGCGCTGAAAGCGGGCGCTTCAGCCTATTTGCTGAAGACCTCGGTGCGCAAGGAACTGCTCGATACGATCCGCGCGGTGCACGCCGGCCGCCGCCACATTCCACCGGAGATAGCGCAAGAGATCGCCTACCACGCGGCCGATGATCCGCTCAGCGAGCGTGAGATCAGCATACTCACCCTCGTCGCTGCAGGTGCGGCGAACAAGGATGTGGCCTGGAAACTCTCGATTTCGGAGGAAACCGTCAAAGCCCACATGAAGAGCATTTTTGCAAAGCTCGACGTGCGCGATCGTACACACGCGGTGACCGCCGCACTCAAGCGCGGCATCATGACCCTGTGATAGACGCCCACCGACTGATCGCGCCGGATTAATCGACCGCCCCCTCGGCGATTATAGCCACGCGCGCGCCGCATCGCTGCACGCATCGCGCTAGGGCACGGTCGAGCGATGTAACCACCGCCCTATCCGGCAAAACCGCGCTCCCCAAATTGGGGGGCAGCGGATACCCGTGTTCGGGATTTCGTGCGCCCCGGTGCTGTGAGAAGATTGGCTTCGTCTCCAACCGCAACCACCCGGAGTGCCCATGAACCAGGGATTGCCGTTGAACCCTGACCCCGAGAACGCATCCCCTGCATTAGCGGGCCCGCCGGATCGGCCGCTGGTGTTGATCGTCGATGATGACGCGGCGGTCCGGACCGCGATCGAGGAACTGTTGTTCTCGGTTGGTATCGACACGGCCGGCTTTGGCTCGACACGCGAGCTGCTCGAGGCAGAGCTTCCCGATCGGCCAGGTTGCCTGGTGCTCGATGTGCGGATGCCCGGATCGAGCGGGCTTGATCTCCAGCAACATTTCGCCGCCACCGGCAACGCCAAGCCGATCGTCTTCCTTACGGGCCATGGGGACATCGCGATGACGGTGCAGGCCATGAAGGCCGGCGCGGTGGATTTCCTGACCAAGCCCGTCCGCGACCAGTCGCTGCTCGACGCTGTTACGGCGGGGATCGAGCGCGATATAGTCCTGCGGGCTGACGCGCATAATGTCAGGCGGCAAATGGACCGTTACGTAAATCTTACCGCGCGGGAACGCGAGGTCCTGCGGCACCTCGCACGCGGGCGGCTGAACAAGCAAATCGCCTACGATCTTGGGATCAGCGAAGTCACGGTGAAGCTCCACCGTGGCAGCATAAGACGCAAAATGGCGGTCAACACAGTCGGTGAACTCATCAGGGCTTGGGACGTGCTCCCGGCCGATCTGCGCGATGCGGGGAGCTAGAGTTTCTTATGGCTATATTTGCACCGGATTTCGCGGGACGGCCGCCGACGGGCTACCTTCCCCTGGATAGCAGCACGGCGGATGTACGTCCGCGGCGGTCATTACGCGAGAGCGAAAAGCGCTATCGCAACCTCATCCATAATCTTCCCTGGGCACTGGTGCAGGTGGATTCGACTGCGATGCTGCCGATATTCGATGACCTCCGCTGCGCTGGGGTCAGCGACATCACTTCCTATCTCGCGGCCAATCCCGCCTTGATGTTCCATTCACGCAACGTCGTTCGGGTAACCGATGCCAACCGACAGGCGGTCGAGTTGTTCGGAGCCGATGGTGCAAACCGCCTGATCGCGCCGGTGGATTACCTGTTCGCCGCCTCTCCCGACACCGCTAAACGGGTAATCGCCGCGCATTTCGATCGCCGCCGCAATCACTCCGAGATAATGAAGCTGCTGACCTTCGACGGCCGGCTGCGCGACGTCCAGCTCTCGGTGACATATCCGACACCGCCCGAGCCGCTCGACGTCACGCTCCTTACGTTCGAAGATGTCACCGAGCGACTGCGCACCGAAGCTCAGCTAAGGCAGGTCCGGGAGGACTACAGCCGTGCCACACGGATCGCCACACTCGGCGAACTCACCAGCTCGATCGCGCACGAGGTGAACCAGCCCCTGTCCGCCATCACGATGAACGCCGAAACCAGCCTGCGCTGGCTTTCGCGCACCGAGCCGGACCTGGCCAAGGTGCGCCAGTTGGTCGACCGCATCGCGGATAGTGCGCGGCTCGCGAGTCAGATCGTTCAACGCATTCGCACCATGGTCGCGCCACAGCTCCCTGATCCGGTTGCACTCGATCTTAACGCCGTGGTCGAAGAGGCGCTATTGTTCGTCCGCCACGACATCGAGATGCGCGCGATCTCCTTGTCGACTGCGCTCAATGTTGGTCTGCCGCAAGTACGCGGCGATTGCGTCCAGCTCCAGCAGGTGGTCGTGAATCTCCTCGTGAACAGCCTTCAGGCGTTGGCGCAAGCCGGCACGGCAGAAGGGCGTATCGACCTAGCCAGCGGGACCGCTGACGACGATGTGTTCTTCTCGGTCCGCGACAACGGTGCCGGCATTGCCGAGGAAGACCTCGGCCGAATCTTCGACAGCTTTTTCACCACCAAGCCCGACGGTATGGGCATCGGACTGGCCGTCTGTCAGGCGATCATCACCGCTCACGGAGGCCGGATGGTCGCGTCGAACCACCCCGCGGGCGGCGCCGTGTTCCGCTTCACGCTCCCTGCGGCTCGACCCTAATTGCAAGCATCACTGGTCGGACCTCGCGGGTTCGTTTGGCTGCTGCGCGTTATTCCCGGCCGTACCCGGCATCGGCGACGGCGGGGCTGGCATCCGGAAAGCCGAGCACCGCCGCGGTGATCGACGTTGGCAGCGGCAACGGCTTCTCGATTCTGGCGACGACCGGCAGGATGATCAGAAAATGAGCGAAATAGTAAAGGCGGCGATCTGCGAAATCACCACATAGGGCTGCTCGGCCGGCGCGCCGCCGCAATAGCCGAGAACGAGCACGCATGGCACCAGTCCGTACCAAAAGAATTTCCGGAACAGCGGCCGATAAGCGCCCGACCGTACCGGCGAGGTGTCGAGCCACGGCAGAAAGAATAGCAGGAAGATCGAGGTGAACATTGCCAACACTCCGAGCAGCTTTGCCGGGAGGATGAAGTCGACCGTTAAGGCGCGAAGGATCGCATAGAACGGCCAGAAATACCATTCGGGGACGATGTGAGCCGGAGTCGAAAGCGGATTTGCCGGGACATAATTGTCGGGATGGCCGAGCGCGTTGGGAAAGAAGAACACAAGCCCCGCGAACAAAGTGAGCACCACCGCGAAGCCGTCCTTGGCGGTGTAAAAGGGATGGAAAGGCACTGTGTCCTGCGGCCCTTTGACATCGACTCCCGTCGGATTGTTCGATCCTGGAATATGGATCGCCCAGATATGCAGCACCACCACGCCCGCGATCACGAAGGGCAGCAGGTAGTGGAGCGCAAAAAAGCGGTTCAATGTGGCATTGTCGGGCGCATAGCCGCCGATCAGCCAAGTCTGGATCGGCTCGCCGACCAGCGGAATCGCGCTGAACAGGCCGGTGATGACCTTCGCACCCCAAAAGCTCATCTGGCCCCATGGAAGGACATAGCCCATGAAGGCCGTCGCCATCAGCAAGAGAAGGATCACCAATCCCATCAGCCACGCCATTTCGCGCGGCGCCTTGTATGAGCCGTAATAGAGTCCACGAAACATATGGATATAAACCGAGGCGAAGAACAGCGACGCGCCGTTCATATGAATATAGCGGATCAACCAGCCGGCGTTGACGTCGCGCATGATATGCTCGACCGAGTTGAACGCGATGCCGTTATTCGCGGCATAATGCATCGCAAGCACCACTCCGGTGACAATCTGGATCACCAGCGCCACTCCGTTCAACACGCCGAAGTTCCAGAAAAAATTCAGGTTCCGCGGCACCGGATAGCCGCCGCCCGTCGCGTTATAGACTAAGCGCGGTAGCGGCAGTTTCTGGTCGAGCCACAGCATAAGCGGATGCGCGGGTTCATAGGGTTTCGTCCAGGGAAAGCTCATCGATGGTCCATCACTCGCGCCAAAATAAAGTTAAAAATAGCAGCGCGCAGAATGCGCGGCAGGGGCAAGACCGGTGGATGCGAATGTACCAAGCCGCGGCGACTGCCCTCAGTCGCTCAATATCCGTTCCATTCTGCGGTCGGGGACGAGCCACAGCAGAATGATGGCCAGATAGATCGCCAGGGCGATCCCGGGGTGCACAAGGGCAAGGCCGGCCGCCAGCGCGTAGGATGCGACACTGACACGGCCCTTGATATCGCGGCCGACCGCTCGCGCGATCACCGCATTTCCGGGATGCGAAGCGATGATCGTGCGCACGAGAAGTTCATAACCGATCGATGCCATGCCGAGGATGACGCCGTACGCCGCCACCGCGAGCGCGGCGAAGCCGCTCTCGTCGAGCCAGCGGATCGTATAGGGAATAAGGCTGAGCCAGAAGAGATGGAAGAGATTGGCCCATAGCACCCGCCCGTCGATGCGACCGGTCGCCTGCAGCAGGTGATGGTGATTGTTCCAAAAAAGACCGACGTTCACGAAGCTCAGTGCGTAAACGAGGAGCAGCGGCAAACTCGCCGCCAAGCCTACCCAACCATTGCCGGCGGGAACACGCAATTCTATGACCATCACCGTGATGACGATAGCAACCACGCCATCGGTTAATGCTTCCATCCGCCCAGACGGCATTCCGCGACGACCGATATCGCCGCCCAGCGTAGGGTCGCTATCGCTCACGCCAGCTCGCCTGCTCGATCTCGGTCGTTGCCTGCATTGCGCGTGTGCAGCAAGACAGTCGCATAAAACCGCGACCTGAGCTGGAAATTCGACGTCGGTCCAATAAATAGAGCCTCATCGGATATGTTCCTGTCGGAAGGAGCCGCTGGAGCGCCTGGGATGAGAGGAGCTCCAGCGGCGAGGTTGACACCGGAGCAACAGGGTCAGCAGTTCCGGTGCCGGGGGCTTCTTACTGAAACCTTGATGGCGCATTTGACCGGACTGCCGATATCGTACGGGCAGACAGGTTTGGATCGGCCGAATGGCCAGTGACCCTGTGCTTTGAGATAGGTCGGGTTCGCCGAGGTCGGGCTGCGCCGAGGCCAATGCCAGCAAGGCGAGCACCACTTTTTCGTCAATGACGCACCCGTGGCGCTAACGGCGTGCGGCGGCTGCTGCCGTTGGAAATGGGGGAGGAAGACGCAGGTTGGCCCTGCTGGAAGGATGAAAGAGATCTGAAGGAGGGCTGCCGCCCCGAGCCCCGGCAACCGGGTTCATGGATATGAGCAGTTCAATGCAATTTACGACAATAGCCGATCCGCTAAACTTGGCCGACCGGGCAAATGACGAATACCCACCCCGCGCCGGCGGCGAGTCGTCACAAGGGGTTCTTCACACGACAATGCTTCACACGGTCCTGAAGGGACGTGTTTCGCTCACCGCGGTGACGCGGGCCGACAGCAAGGTCATGCACCATGTCGCCACGCTCATGCATAGTTCGACCAGCAGCGGCCATGGATTGGCGGCAGCCCTGCTGCCCGGCAGTCTTTTGCTCAAGACGCCAGCCGTCATCGTCCATGCGACCGCGAGCCAGTCGCCGCTGTTCCTCGGCGAGGCGGAGGTCGTCGCCATCGCGATGGGTTGTCCTGTCCTGTTGCTTCGGCGGTCGGCCGACGGATCGGCTCCCGACTTGACGGTCGACGTCGCCCTGCCCGGCCCTGCTGACCTGAGCTGGCTCCTCGACTATCGCCTTTACCGCACCCTCGCCGGCGACGGCTGGTTGGTGCCGCCGGGTAGCGGGCCGTCGATCCAGCTGATGCGCCACGGACTGTTCCTGTCAGAACATGCGCCTTACTCGGACCACTGGGACTGCGATGCCGGACTGGACCGGGCGAGCGCGCACCTGGCCTCACACCGGATCGGAGGCTGGTCATGGTGATGAAAAAGATCCCTGCCCTCGGAAATCTCGATTTCGTCCCGATCCCCGGCGGCGACGATCCAACTTTTATCTTCGGCGTCGTCCGACGGCAGATCAAGGACGGCCCCATTCAGACCGTTCCAGTCTCCGTGCTCAAGCGCCTTTGTCCGGGTCGGAAAGCCGACGTTGCCGCACCCTGGGTGCCCAGCTGCTATCGCTGGGATGTGCTGTTGCCGCCGCACGCGAGTGACGAATTTCTTGACCCGAAACGGCTCTGCGAAAAATATGAGGAGCAGGCGTGCAACAATCTCAAGGATCTCCTTGTGATGATCACGCTTCGCTTTCCCAATCCCGATCGCCTGCATCAGACCTGGGAAGATGTTCGCGCCTTTGCACGCGATCGCCTGTGCCGGGAACGCAACGTCGCCGTCATCGCCGCAATGCATCTGCCTGTTGCGGTCGGCTCGACCAATCCGCCGCACATCCATCTGATGGCGATGGCCCGCGAGCTCCAATGCTTTGGCTTCGGTCCCTTTGTCCGTCCGTTTTCCGCCGACGCAGGCAAGGCGATGATCGCTGCCGAATGGGCCGACTGGCAGAAGCGGCGAGACGGTACCGACACCGCTGGCGGATAACCTGACGTCGGCTGCCGACGCTCCGGACGTTGGCCGGAGTTTCCCCTCACAGAAGAAGAACCAGCTTTTGGCTGGTACGAACAGATGAAAGCAGCGGTCGCCCAGCCCGACCGCTGCGAAGACTGGATTGACGATGAAAAAATATATGACCGCCAAAGATCGGCTCGAGGAAGCTGAGACATTAATGGCTGCACTTGCGATCGTACGGACTGCCGGGCTGGAACTGGATGGCAAGCTCCCCGTCCTACCGCCCGAGTTTGCACGATATCTGATAGCGCCCGACGCGTTCCTTCTCGTCGTGCCATCGACAGCGTCCAACGGAACCGATCGGCCTAGGGTCGCGAACGCGATGTGCTTATCGAAGTGCGACGCGCTGATCGTCCGAATCTCGCGGCCCTGCGACGGCGCGAAGAAGATAATCCTCGACATAGGGGTCGATGGTCTCGTGCCGACTTGGCACCGGGAATATCGTCCCTGTTTGCTCGATGGCTTTATCCATTTCATGCCCGGTCATGATCCGGGCGGACCCATATTCAGGCTGACCCCGAAGGGGCTGACCTCGTCGGTGGATTTTGATGTGTTGCAGCCCGATGAGCACTGACAAACCGAACGACGCGAGACTCGCAGCCAGGGCCTATTTCATCAAACGCGGTGTTGATCCCATGCAACATGGCGGGGCGGGCATGCGCACATTCCTCAATATCGCTGAGCTGTGGAGCCTGAGCGACGAGGAGCAAATGGATCTGCTAGGCATATATGACCTCGCGACCTTCGAAGATTGGAAGGTCCGCGTGCGAACGCATGAGGCCGTCGCGATTCCAGTCGATGTGATCGTGAGGATCGGCTGCGTTTTGTCGATCTATGGATCTCTCATAACGCTCTTTCCCGAGGAGCGAACGGCCGACTGGTTGCGTGCGCCGAATGCGGACGAGATTTTTGAGGGTAGAAGTGCGTTGGCCATAATGACCAGCGGCGAGCTTGGTGATCTCGACAAAGTGGTCGGGTATCTTTTGGGAATGATTTACGGCTGAAAAGACGATCTGGCCTCAATCTCGTCTACCGTGTTCACGTCAAAAGTCCGATCAGACTGGTCTCCGCTCGATTATTTCGGCCAAATGTGGCCGATCATTGATTGGAAGAAAAATCTTCGATTTCTGTAAGATACTACCTCATAGCATCCTAAATTGGCCGATCTTTTGGCCGATCTTTTGGCCGATCTTTTGGCCGATCTGGACGGTTTGCAGATAGTTCTATTGTGGAGCCTCGCCATCGGTGGCTAAACCCACAAGAATGGCTGACCGAAACGCTCAGCAAGCTCGCAAACGGTCGGCGAGACGATCAACCCCGCGGCCTCGAACTGCGTGTGCAAATCCCGGCGCCATGCGTAAACCTGCGAGGATCCAGCCCATGCCGGCGCGCCACAGCACTGACGCCCTCACGGCCCGGATAGCACTCCGCGACGATCGAGACCTTCACTTCGGGCGTCACTCCCGCCGCTTGCCCGCGCCCGTGAGTCACCTCGAAGCTACCTCGGGGGTGCGCTCTAGCATCTCGATCTGGAGGCTGTAGAAATCTTCGCAACCGAAGCGATGTCGACTTCCAGCCAGTAATCATTGCACATTCTCAGTCGCCCCCCTGACCATTGCGACTCATCTTCGTTCTCATTATGTTCCATATATGGAAATGGCGCCAACCCCTTTCGATCCCGATGCCCCGGACGGTGGACGCCGTGCGCTCATAAGGCGCAATCCCGGCCATGAAAATGGAGTCAAAATGGTGGAAGCGGTCTGGGGAAGCGGTCCCGGCTTCTCGGACGGCGTCAATTACCGTTTGGTCCGCTCGGATGTCGGATCCCTGCAAGCGCAGGCCGCCTTTCCGCTGTGACTGCGCAGACCAACACGCCCGCATCGTGGGCCGCCTCGCAGCCCGACCTCTTTGCCCCCCCGCTCCTTCCCGGTCTCTCTTATGCAGAGGAGATCATCGACGCTGACAAAGAGTGTCAGCTGATCGCAGCCATCGGCACGTCCGGCCTCACGCCCTTCCAGTTCCAACAGTGGAAAGGAAAAAGGCTGACGCGCTCGTTCGGCTGGACCTATGATTTCCAGACCGGCCGCTTCGCCCCGGGAGATCCCATCCCCAATTGGCTCGACTTAATTAGGGACCGCGCTGCGCAATTCGCAGGCTTGGATCCTAAGGTTCTCGAGCAGGCGCTGATCATCGAATACGGCGAGGGGGCCGGCATCGGCTGGCACAAGGATCGCCCCGTGTTCGAACATGTCATCGGTGTATCGTTGGGCGCGCCGGCATCGATGCGGTTTCGACGCCGCGGCGGGAACGGCTTCGACCGTGCCACGACGGGACTTGCCCCGCGCTCGATCTATCACATGCACGGCGAGGTCCGTGATGCCTGGGAGCATAGCATTGCTCCGATGAATGTGCCGCGCTGGTCCATTACATTTCGGAGTCTCCGTGTGCGTCGAGTTCCGGATATCTCGACAGGGACATAGAGGTGCGTTTGCGGTGCCTTCCGTTGGCCATCCTCGACAAGATATCTTCCCGAATACGGATGACCGCATCTATCGAGCACCATCGACATTGAGCTCGGCCCGTGATCGCCAATTTCATGTTGAGCGACGCTAACGGCCTAGGCACCACGCCGCCACACTCGCTGCTGCGACTTCTTAAGCGCCGGGCCTCAAGAGCATTCCACCCGGCCCATTCCGTCGAACCAGAAGTCGAAGAGAACAAGTCCTCTAGGAGGGCGCAATAAATGCTAAACTGATCCTCAGTTTAGCCTGCGTAGGTGAATTCGGAGCATAGAGGGCGTTCGGGAGGGTCCCCGTCACTTTTGCACGCAGCTATGCATTTCGATGTCGAACCGGAATTAACCAATAAAATCAGAACTATTTTCGATACCGATCTAGCCAGCGAAGAAACACGGCTGTTACAATTTCTCCAACAGACTTTTGGAGATCGTATGCTGCGCCCACTGACACCCATAGGCCGCTGCTCGAAGAAACTTCGCCGCATGTTGGAAATCGAAGAAGAGCAAGCTCTGGCTTGGCGAATCAAGATTCCGAAACGCGCCATGGACGACGAATTGCAAGCTCGGATCAAAGGCGGTCGCTGGATCATTCCACCGAGCTTCTCTGTTCCCGGACCATTTTGGCATCGCCCAACATCGCCGGAAGGTCATGTCAGCTTCCACTTCCGCTGGACGACGGTCACAAGAAACTCGGATGGGAAATCCGTAGTGTCGGACACGCGTGGCAAGGCGCGCGAAAAGGAAAGCCACCCCGGCGATCACGACAAATATATCGCCCGCGAGGGCGCTGTCATGACGATCGGCCCCGCTGAGTTTGATGGTTACGCTGCACGTGGTGAAAACACTGGTTCCAACAATGCCCGCGGCGATGTCGCACTAATGTCGAACATCAGCCTGGATCCCGCAGTGAGGGCGAGCTTCTGGAGCGCTGTGCATTCGACTGCACGAAAGGCCGGCGCCGATCGGCTCATCTTGGAACCTTCACGGGCATCGCGGAAGGAATGGAAGGCGCTCGCCGCTGCCGAGGATGCCCCTTCAAACATTCGGGACATTGCCGCTCAATTTGCTGCCGGAACGCTGTTGCGCAAGGCGGAACTCCCAATGACGGACGAAGAGGCCGCCTCGGCGATCGACCTCATCCGTCTGTCTATTCCGGGCGCTGATCGGAAAAAGGGACCCGTACGGTTTGCACGAGGTCGAAAGGGCCGAACGCAATACAGACTCGAGACCGAGATTCCTGACGGATTGGACGATGCCGCTCGGGTACGCATCATGGTCAAAGTGGCGGAGGAAGTGGAGACGACCGGTGCGATGTACACGCTCGTGATCCACGAGCCCGACGAACATAATGATGGCCGCAATTACCATCTGCATTTGGTTGCGCACGACCGGCCCGCGAGCCTTATCAACGGTCTGTGGGACTTCACGATCGCCACGGCTGTCGAAGGGCAAAGTGGGCGTGTCAATTTCAAGGAGCGTCAGAAAAAGGTCGTCCTATCGCACCTGAAAACGAGTTCGAACCGCGGCGATTTTGAAGCCTTCCTAAAATATCTGCGCCGCAAGTTCGCCGACATCTGCAACGAGGAGCTCGAATTGGCGGGAAGCAAGCGGCTCTTCGATCCGCGGAAATACTCGCTCATGGGTATCGACCGACAGCCTACCAAGAAGCTTGGAACGCGGCTTGCTCCGCTGGAGGCGGCCGGAGTACCGACGGTGAAAGGCTCGATCAATTCTGAGATCATTTGGAGCTACGAGCTCAAATCCTGCGTTACCGACTGTGAGCCCGCCCGCGCGCTACGTGAACAGACCATCGAAATTATCAGTGCCGCAGTTGACCGGATGTCGCCCTCTGATCCCGACACCCCGGCCGCCCGTGCTGCTCTTGAGCGAGCGGTGCGGGCTGCGAAATTCCTCGACTTGGTTGAGCCCGAACTGGCCGAATATGACGTGACGCTCGCAATGGCGCGCGCAAGGCCGGCAAAGGTCCTAAATCTCTGCTCGCGTATTATTGACGACCTTGAAGCTGGCGGCGGGAAGTCAACAGATCGCCGGAATAGGGCCCGCATTCTGCAGCGCCGAGACGAAGCGACTGCATTTCTCCAGACGATCGAGCAAATTGACCGTGAGAACCAGAAAGTCATCGCAGGACAGCGTCCGCTGATTGACGAGGCGCTCCGCGACCTGTTCGCGGCGGCGAATTATTTGGGACGGTTGGCGGTTCCGAAATCACCGGAAGTACAATCCTTGCATAGTCCGAGGGTCTCCGCGCCTTCCCTCCTTCCGCCGTCGACGACGTCCTCACCCGCACCGCGGGATCCAATTCTCATCGCACCCGAGCAGGACCTGCGGAATGAGAAGCGGGTAGTCACGCCCGCAAACGAGCCCATGATTGCTGACCCAGTCAGGCAGCCCGAGCTTGCGACAATCATCGCGAGGATATCGGCAGACCGGCTTGTAGTGCTTGGCCCAGAGTACCACGGCGACGACGGCTATCGTGTCGCAGGAGTCAGCCGCGCCGAATTGCAGGTCCTGCGTGACCCTAGCACCAAAGACCGCGCCCAGACCGAGTTGGCCGATCTGGCCAAGCGGCAGATCGACGAGATCAAGCGCGCTCATCTTCTGTACAAATCCTATGGACCTGCAGCCGCAGCGGAAAGAAGCACGACCTCGAGCGATACCACCGCGAAAAATCTCCCGTTGCAGACCCTTCAGGCCTATCGAGATCATCCTCTCGCAGCGCGCCTGATGGGATGGGAGACTCCAGAGCAGGAGGTCGCCTCCGCCAAGGAGCCATCGATCTGGCGTCGCGTGCGGTCGTCTGTCGAAGCGGCCTTTTCTCAGTCCGAGATCGAGGTCGAATCGCATGATGAAGAGCACTTGGAACCCCCACTCGCGGCACCCGATCAGTCTCCCGCGATGTCAGTCGCCAACCCTAGCCCGTCGCGCGAAGAGACCATCGAAGCATACGCTGTTGCGATCCGAACCGGTCCAGATGTGCGCATCCTAACGACCGACGGGAAACGACGTGTCGATCCTTCCAGTGTTCCCGACTGGAAATGGAGCGTAGAGGCTTTCGAGGACGACGAGTCCGTCGAGAAGGCGATAGATGACCGATGGGAGGAAGATCACAAGAAGGCGCGGGACGCCGAGCGTCACCGGCTCCAAGTGGAGAATAACCGCGCCAGACGGAGGGCGCAGATATTGGAGGCATTCGAGGCCGGGGAACTGATCGCCTCTAGGGGCAACAATCGCTGGATCATTGAAGGAAGCGACGAAGATCTATGCTATTTCGCGGCTCAATGGTGTGATCATCCTGAAATTGCTTCCGTACTCGAAGAGAGCGCACGACTCCCGCGTCGCAACTCCGCTGCCCCACGTGATCCGAAAGCCTCGAACCATCAGCAAGCCTCGAATTCGGAGTTCGCAACGTTTCGTGATTTAACCTTCGGCACCGGAAACTCTGCTCGAGGAGAACCTTCACTGCCTCCAGCCGCACATGATGATCATGCACTCGCTGACCAGAAGTGGTTTCGAGATAGGAATGGGCATGGCCGGCAATGAAGTGCGTTATTCGGCGCATGATTAAGCAGCAGGCTCTCTTGGCGGCTTTGCGCCTCAGGTCAGCCGTTTAACCTTGTCTCGGATGTTCTCGAAAGCGGACGTCAGCCCGCAGCGAGATATTTTGGAGCATTCTCTTGGCAATGCGCCCGAACGCGAGCGAGCCAGCTGTCGAACCAGACCCATGTGTTCTTGTAGTCACCCGCTTTGCCAAAACCGTTTATGGGATTTTTAGCGTCCAGCTCTTTCCACAGTGATGTATGAGCCGTTTGATTGAATCGCTCGTACCCTTCAGCGCGCATCGCGTCGATTATTTGCCTCGCGGTGTAGCGGGATTTGTCGACCTCTTTGAGCAAGACCGCGTTGATCGCCTTGGCCTCTTCTGAATCAGGCTTGATGAACTCAATGGCCGTGTCCGCTTTGCTCGCTTTCGCGCCAAGTTTTGGAACAAATGCAACACGGTAAGAGAAGGCAGGATCCTTCAATTCGCCGTCACTCATCTTGGCGTGAAATGCGTCCATGGTCGACGCGACCGTTGTTGGAAGAGCTGACTGTTTTTTGAGGCCCGCTACCTGTGCCGCATCAAATGTCGCGAATTGGAGTGCAATCGGCAACCGGCGCTCAAGTCCGAATTGGGCGCCAAACCATGCACGGATGGCTTCGTTAAAATTAATGCAGCAAGCTTGCATCAACGGGCCGAGCGCATTGTCTATTCGATCCGTGGACCGATGCTCGATTTCGTGCCGGATCTCCAACAACAGTGCGAGGTTCTGTTTCGCGCCCTTGCTCAATGGCAATTTGTCGTTTTTCAAACACTTGCCGAGCTCCCAATACGATTCCGCACCGCTCGCCAGAATTTTCGGCACACCATTGGCTTTGTGGCGGTAGTCGATACCTTCGCGCTTGAACCAGGCGTGGCAAAGGTAGGTCCAGCCGATCATTGCCGTCGTGATAAATATCTCAGCGCGAAACTGGAGGCCTGCCGAATTGAAATTGTGGACTGCTGCGATCATCGCCTCGCGCGACTTAACAAGTAGCTCGTCCCCACGGAGACTCAGTCCCGTTTCACCGTCGACGTCGGGCCAACAGCTCAGATAGTCTTCCAGCTGGTCGGCGCCTGCGGATTTAACAGCCTTGTGCCTCTTTTCCGAGCGTATCTCCGAAATCAGCCGGTGATTAATCGAGCGAGTTGGTCTCGTGAAGTAGGCGAGAATGTCTTGATCATTGTACTTTTTGGTAGCGAGCATAGCTTTGACTAATGCGACTTCCCATCGCTCAAGACTATGACCTCGTTTTCGACTTGGCATGGACTTAGTACCTCGATTCCTGGACCGAATGCGGGTTGGCGACGACACCTATCAGAAAATTGGAGACAGTTTGATTTGTAATTCGAGGAATTCGGTGCTCTCTTCCTACCACGGATACGAAGAATGGGGCTTCTAGAGGCGCATTGGGGGCAAAGATGCAGTTGTCGTTGGATGATCTCTACCGAATGACGGCACACATTTATCAGGACGCCAATCTTGGTCGTAGCAGGGAGGCTACGCTCCTTCATTTCGTCGAGGTCTGCGGCATGCTGACGTTGATCGATCGGAAAAAGAAGCGAGACAAGTTCGACGTTCCGGGCGCTCTCTGCAAAGCGTTGGGCTGGTACTTTCCACTACTTGCGAAAATGGGCGTCGAAAGCGTCGAGCAATTGCTGTTCGCCAAATATCCCGGCGTATGCCCCTACTGTCGAAAGTCGCCCCATGCTGAGCAGGATTGTAAGCTCGTGCGAGGGACCGAGGAGGTTCTTTCTCACGAGAAGGTTAGGGAGCTTACGAGCGAAAATTGGGATTCAAGGCCTAAGGATCTCAATGAATGGCAAGCTATGTTCGGCCGTATCTACCCTCGATCATATAACGCTGCTGCCGGATTTAGCACGATCGCTTTGCTTGAGGAGGTCGGCGAACTTGCGGAAGCAGTGCGCGTTTTCGACAGATACCCTCACTACTTTTATGGCGAGGCGGCGGACGTATTTTCATACATCATGGGCTTAGCCAACGAGTATTCTTTGGCGTTGAGTGAACGCGATGAGACCTTCGATTTTCAGGTGGAATATCTTGCTCGATATCCTGGGCTTTGCATTGCGTGCGGCGCCAAGATTTGCATTTGCCCTACGGTTCCTCAGGCCACCGTAGGGCGCATGGCTAAGGAGATGCCCCTCAGCGTTGGAGCAATCCAAAACGCCGAGGAGTTTGAGAAGAGCGGTCGGGATGTGGCTAACAGAGTTCTGGAAAGTGTCGGTCGAGTAACTGGGATCGACACCTACCTCCCGTTTGATCGCGGTGAGATGAATGCGGGTCTAACGCAATTGGCGTTCCGGCTGGCCAATGCGCTTGGAGACAATAAAGAAACTGCCGATCAGTTGTTCGAATTGGCTATCAGGCTCGGCAATGAGAAGCGTCAAAGTGGGACGGAGGCGCATCGCCTTACGGTGGACGTGCTCGACTTGTTGAAAGAAGCGTGGCTGAAGGCGGATCCAGAAATCCAAGCGGCTATTGAGCTTGAGCAGCCGGAACTTCGGCCCCTGACACATATCCTCGATACCAATATTCTCGTTGTGACGGCGAACCCCCGCGGAAGGGACGATCGGGCTTTACGGCTGGATCGTGAGATTAGTGCGATTCAAGAGCGCGTGTTGATGGGCAATGAGCGCGATCGCATCAATATTTCTACCCTCACAGCGGCCACCGTCGACAGTTTACGACATCGATTGCTTTCGAACAGTTTTGATGTGGTGCACTTTGCCGGACACGCCAATGCTGAAGGGATTGAACTCGAAGGTGAGGACGGTTCCCATACACTCGAGTTTGGCGCGCTGATGAAGATGCTCGAGGTTCAGAAAAGCCTTAAGTGCGTGATATTGAATGCTTGTAGCGCAATGCAAGGGTTAGATAGGGCCACCGGGCCGCTCATAATCGGCATGGTCGACGAAATCGACGACGACGAAGCGATCGTATTCGCAAAGGGTTTCTACGACGCGCTTGCATCTGGGCGAAGCCCCGAAGAGGCAGTAGGGATTGCGGAGACCGCCCTTGAGTCTATGGGCATGGACCGTCACATCGTGGCCCGCATATCCGGTACCCGCTCGGCCCATCGTGCCGAGAATTAATTCAGGACTTGGACAGATAATGAGACAGTTTGGCGTGAAGCATTGGACCAATGAATCGGTTCGTCGTTTCTCGCCAAATGCCGATCCGGTCGAAGCGATCATAAAGATGGCGCGCGCTGTCGTATTGCGCGCACGGGACGAAGGATGGCAGGGTCCCCCGTTTAACCCAATTGCACTTGCCAAAGTGCTGCGAATTCCAGTTGAGGCCAGCGCGGCGGTTCCGGATGCACGGACCATCGTCGATGAGCGTGGCACTCGCATCGAATATAATCCGCAGCAGCGTCGAGCTCGCGCTCGCTTTTCCATCGCCCACGAAATTGTGCACACGTTTTTTCCCGACCATGGCGAAGCGGTGCGGCATCGGGGAGGCGACAAGACGATCTCGGACGATTGGCAGCTAGAGCTACTTTGCAACATTGGCGCGGCCGAAATGGTCATGCCGATCGGCAGCCTTCCAAAGCTGACTGAAGTGCCGTCGCTTGAGACATTGTTGGCGGACCGGATGAAGTTTGACGTGTCGGTCGAGGCGTATCTCATTCGGATCGTGAGTGTCACCGCGGAGCCAGTGACGATGTTCATCGCGTCGGCCCATTCATCTGGAGACACTTACGACTACCGAATAGACTATACTGCCCCATCTGAGACCGCTCCGCTTCGAGATCTTAGGGAGCAGATTGTCCCATCAACTAGCGTGGTGCGACAATGCACTGCAATTGGAGCTTCGGCGCGGGGCATTGAAAGTTGGTGGCAAAATGGCGAGGCATTGATCGAGTGTGTCGGTATCCCCGGTTACCCAGGCACAGCATTGCCGCGGGTAGCTGGCCTAATTCGTCACAATGAGCGGCGGCTATCCGACTTTATGCATTTCATCCATGGCGACATTCTATCGCCTCGGGAAATCCCGCCAATTATCGTGTGCCAGCTTGTAAACGATCGAGCCGTTCGCTGGGGCGGCGGTGTAGCGCGGCAGATGGCTCGCAGACATCCTAACGCGGAAGCCGAGTTTGGCGAATGGATCAAAACTGTTCCCCGCGCGGCAAGGCTAGGAGAGGTGCACTTCGCGCGCACGAAAGGAGAGGTGATCCTTGCGAGTCTGGTGGCACAAGAGGGGTACGGGCAGAGCGCAAGCCGGATACGATATCATGCGTTGAATGATTGTCTGCGCCGCGTCGCAGAGTACGCCAAGCGACACGATTGCTCCGTACACATGCCCCGTATCGGTACCGGAGGAGCTGGTGCGGATTGGGAGGTTGTGGAGTCAATAATTAGACAGAATTTTGAGGGATTGCAGAAGGGGGTATGGATTTACGATCTCCCACCTAGGCAGACCCAGCAAGATATGGGTTTCTAAGAATGAATCCACGCCCTCGGTTGCAGATAGTGCTGCTTTCAGGGCGCATTGGGGCTGGCAAGACGCAACTCGCGCAGGCGTTGGTGGCGCGTCACGACGCGATCTTGATCAAAACGCGCCAACTAATTCTTCAAGCCTCTCCGCGGACCAAGGACCAAAGACTGGAACTGCAGAAAGCCGGCGAGAGATTGGATCGATCGACTGGTGGGCGTTGGGTAGGAAATGCGCTTGTTTCGCTCATAGAAGAGCAGGGATCAGAGGCTGGGCTGTCCACAGGGCTTTTCGTGCTCGACGCTGTAAGAATCGCGGGACAGATTGAGGCCATTCGTGCCGTATTTGGCAGTTCCGTTGTCCACCACATTCATTTGACAGCCTCAGACGGCACTCTAGCTCGCCGATATTCAGAACGCACTGCCGCGTCAGATGCGGGGGTTAGCTTCAGCCAGGCGGCGGCGAACGCTACGGAGCGCCATGTCGAGGCCCTGAAGCAGGTTGCCGACACGGTCGTAAACACCGACTACTGCACAATTGAGGGCGTTTTCGTCCGGGCCACTGCGCTGCTCGGATTGTATCCGCGATCGGTTGATCCCCTCGTGGATGTGCTCGTCGGCGGTCAGTATGGGAGCGAGGGCAAAGGCAACATAGTCGGACATATCGCCCCTGAATATGATATCTTTGTTCGGGTCGGCGGTCCAAACGCGGGGCACAAAGTGTATGCGGAGCCCAAGCCTGAAGCATACTTCCACCTGCCATCGGGATCGGAGAGGGCGCCTAATGCCCAACTTATACTTGGACCCGGCGCCGTAATCTATCCACCGAAGCTGCTCACTGAAATCACTACCCATAAGATTCCGTTCGACCGGCTCATCATTGATGAGCAGGCGATGATCATCGAAGATCGCGATCGAGACATCGAGGTAGCGAAATTGTCGAGCATGGGGTCTACCGCGCAGGGAGTCGGATCTGCCTCGGCGCGGAAAATAATGGGAAGGGGAGGAAAGGAGGATCCCGTCGTGCGCCTAGCGAAGGATGTTCCGGAGCTAAGACCATATATCAGGGAAAGCCAAAGGACGCTCGAGCTGGCGTATTGTCGCGGTCAAAGGATTTTGTTGGAGGGCACCCAAGGTACGAGCCTTAGTTTGCATCACGGTCCCTACCCACACGTCACCTCCCGCGACACGACTGTCGCCGGCTGTTTGGCCGATGCGGGTATCGCGCCTCGCCGTGTCCGAAAAGTCGTGGTCGTGTTTCGAACCTATCCTATTCGTGTCGGAGGACCGTCTGGAGATCTCAGCGGCGGAGAAATCTCATACGAGATCCTTTCCGACCGGTCCGGTATTCCGATTGAAGAGCTCCGAACAAACGAGGTGACTACCACCACATTGCGACAGCGGCGCCTTGGCGAATTCGACTGGGCTCAGCTCCACCGCTCATGCCTGTTGAACAGTCCAACCGATATCGCGTTGACGTTTGTTGATTACCTTTCAGTGAAGAATCGCCAAGCTTTTCGATTTGAGCAGCTCACGGAAGAAACCCTGCGGTTCATCGAAGAGGTTGAGCGAGTGGCAGGGCAACCGGTGACAATGATATCTACGAAGTTTGACTGGCGGAATGTGATTGATAGGAGATCTTGGTGACGGACGAAGAGCTCGGTGAGCTGCTAAAAAATTGCCCGGCGTTGTTTCACATGGCGATGAGGGACAGTTGGCCGCTGATTCAGAAGCACGGGCTTCTTCCGACAAATCGCCTTCTCGAACTTTTTGATGTGGATCATGAGACGCGCGCTGAACTCACCACTAAGCGACGACCAGCGAGCTTTCCTATCGCGCACCCGGAAGTTGGCTCGGCAACGATCCGCGATCAGATCCCGCTGTACGACCACCACCTCGCTAAGTGTCTTCAAGGCGGCCTTAGCCCGATTGATTGGCATGCAAAGCTGAACGAGCGCGTATTTTTCTGGCTGACGGAAAAGCGTCTGCAAAAGTTGCTGTGCGCGGGTGCGTACCGGAAGCAACAGCACGTCGTCCTCAAGATTAATACAGCGATGCTGGTTAATGATCATCGTGAGCGGATTGAGTTGGCCCCAATGAACACGGGTTGCACCATGCCGTTCGCACATCCTCGCGGACCGGAAACATTCCTTCCGATTGATCAGTATCCATATTCAAATTGGCGAAAAAAGGGGCGGTCGCGTCACGAGGCAGTGGTCGAATTGACGGTAATTGGCGGGGTTCCGAATATAGCCGATTATGTGGAGGAGGTTACAATTCGGAAATGCGGCGAGGATCCAGTGCCCGTGCAAACCTAGGCCTACTGACTTCGCAAACTATTCCGCAGAGGCGCTGAAGTCTTGAAGTAGTTGAGTACGCAAAGCGCTAACCGATTTAACCAGATCGAGAATGTTCTCGACCAACGCATTCTGAATCTCCTCTGTCATAATGTCGGTTTCGAACCTGACTTCCGAGCCTTCTTTCACCCTGGCCGACTGCACAACTGGGCCATCGAATTTCAGGGCATCGAAAAGGTACTGCGAGTGCGCAATACGATTTCTTGTGGATCGTTCGCGGTGCAATCTATCGCGAGTTGATGCTGCGAGGTCGTCCCATTCGGGGCGGGATTGAGCGCGCACAAGTCTCTCATTTTTCAGCATCTCTTGGCTAAGGGCTTCTACCTTATGGAAATTCGACATTGCGGCGAGCCGCTTTTGACTGCCGGTCCAATTCTCATGTCCCCAAAGCATCAATAAGGCCTGATCGATTAGTCCCTCGATGAATTGGAAGGCGATAAAATACTTCCCGATTGTTATGAAGAGGCGGTCGTCCATCATATTCCTCAATGCCCGAATGTGACAAAGTTATTGCAGGCGCGTGCGACGATCAGTCCAGCAGCTCGCGCGTTAACATGTCCTCGCTCGGCAACGCGGAACGGGCAAGGCAGGCCGACAGGCACAGGATAAGCAGGTCCCATGCATCGACCCAATCGCGATCATTTAGCTTACCGCCATTTCCATGCGCGGCTCGCGAACGCCGTCCATAGCTTCGCTTCGCTTCCTCATAGGTTTTCAGGCGATCGCTCCGCACCGGCGCGCAAAGCTGGCTCACCAGCAGACCGAGTCGAAACGACACTTCAGTCGAGACACTGGGGAACAGCGCCTCGATCCCTTGCCAGATATGTAGCAGTGATGAGGATAGGTCCGGTATGGCCGGCGCCGTCTGCAACGCGAGCCGAGCGGCCTTGAGCGGCTGATGCGCCGCTTCCAGTGCGGTCCAGCGCTCTGCGGCATCGACCGCATCGGTGAACGCCTGCGCTGTAACCGTCCGCTCCGCCCCCACCGTAATCGACTGGAATGTCGGCTCGTGCAGCCAACCCTCGATTTTGCCGTCCGCCGACACGAACCCGCTCTGCAGTCCGGGCGGCAGCTTGGCGCGCATCGTCACGGAATCGCGATAGTTGATACCGCTGTAGTCGCGCAGAGTGTGCGTCATTCCGACCGGCATAACGAACGGCGACACCCATTTCAGGTACAGCATCACCTGCAGGACGCGGACGCGATCCTGTGCGTCTGTGAAATCCGACGCATCCTTGATCTCGATTTCGAGGTTGCACGCGTTCAGGAACACGTCGAGCAGATGCCAGGAAAATTGCAGTTTGTGCGACGCGCCGAGCGTCGCGAAATCGAAAGTGGACGTTTCCCATTCGCGCTGGCGCAGTACGGCCCGCGCCGTCTCGACGGTCCGCGGCAGGTCCCCGGGAGAAAGCGCGAGGCACGGGAAGAAATAGCTCGGCATCAGTCGTGAACGCTGGCGATGCTAGAGGCCAGCGACACGCTGGCCGCTCGCTCATCCAGCTCCTTTGCGCTCGGCACCCGGCCAAGTTCCACGCATTTGCGTAGCAAGGTGAGCAGTACATCGCCCGCGAGTTCATATCCCTGTTGCAGCATTTCTGGTTTCGCGATGCTGCCATGTACTGCCCGCGAGCGCACGTCATAGCCTTTCTTGACGCGCTCGAAGTAAAGCGCCTTCTCCGCTGGGGTGCCGTCAAGCAAGATGGCCGCGTGTAGTGCGATGCGCCGCCGCAGCTCGGAATCGACATCGAGCAGCCCCTCGATGCCCGACCAGAGCAGCATGATCTTGGCATCGTCGTCAAAAAGATAGTGCGCGTTACCATAGCATCGCACAGCTTTCTGGAAACGGTTCTCATTGAGCAGGCCATGGAACGCATCGAAATGTACGGTGGCCCAGCGGAGGTCATTATCACCGGCAGGCGCGACGCTCGGCAAGCGATGGATCACGAGGTTGCGATTTGCGAGCGTGAATCGCGTGCCATGATTGGCTGCGCAATAGAGCGGCATCACCGGACGCCGACAAGCCAACGCAAGCAGATGGAAAATCCAGAGCGCGTTCCACGCCTTTGCTGGTAGGGTTTGGCCACCCTTGTCGCCGATAATGCGCAGGGAAAAATCGGCGAGCGGTTCCATCGACATGACGTTCAGCGTCTCGCGAAGTTCGCCAACTGTCCGGCTGCCGAATGAGCTGTCGTTGGTTGGCGCCTGGCCCGACACCGTTATGCCGGGCGCTATCTCACGCTCGGCCTCAATCGTAATGCCGTGCCCGACCAAATTTACGAAACCTGCAGTGCCGACGTCCATCCTTACCTTTCCGAAACAAGGGCGCGCGCAGCGATACGCAACCGAACAGTCACTGCGAGCGAGGGCGACGGGACCGAATGCCCTAATGATCCTCTCGCTCACTTCCTCCCGACAGGCAATATCGCCCGGCTTATTTGGTCGGATGGGCCGACATGCCAAAGAATAGATGCTTCTTGGCGCGATGCCGCCGGCCCGCCCACGTGACCAGACACGAAACCGACGAACCTGGAAACAAATAAGCCATCAATCGTCTACGATGGAACGGCGTCATGCTCTCTTCGCGTAGATTGCCAGTGAGCCCGTTGGCGTTTGCAGGTTGTCGCGGCCCGGGAGAAGCGAATGTCTGCTTGCTCAGATCGCCGCCCAAAAGCTGCCTGTCTCAAATCGGCCAGTCGCATTAATCACCGTGGCAAACGGGCGGCGCGGATTTGCCATGCCGCCCGTTTGCCACGGTGGATTCGCGAAACATCGACACTGCCGCTATCCGACCGCTGCGTAGAATCGGCCCGCGCGACGTCCGGCAAGAACGCTCGTCTGCGCAGACTGCCCTGCCCCTGATAATTCGCGCGCTGTATTTTCGGATCAGGCCGCTCGTGCACCGGTGTCACGGAAGGCTTCAATGTCGCGCAGATAGTAGAAAACTCGCCCGCCCACTCGCCGTGGGAGGGGGCCCAGCCCCCTAACGCTCCACCCTGCCATCGTCGCAGTAGCGACGCCGAGGAACAGCGCGGCGTCGGCCCGCGGAACGCGTCCATCGGGAAGAACCCGGATTCTCACTTCTTCCAATGGCATCGAAGCCTCCTAATTAATTCTCACTTGAATATAATATGTGATGGCCATATTGGCTGACAAGCGTTTTTATTCTGAAGGGAAGAAAATATGCAGAAGCCGGACACTTCAAAGTCGCGCGGCCGCCCCAGAAAGCCGTTGTCCGACGGCGAAAGGCCGGTCGTCACGTTGCGTTTTTCGACGGAACAGAGACGGTTGCTGGAGAAGGAGGCCGATCGAAACGGGTGGTCGCTAGCCCAAGAAGCCACCAACCGGGTCGGCATGAGTTTTCTAGAGGACACCGTGCTCGGTGGCTCGAAAACGGCAGAGCTATTCCGCCTCCTCGCGGGGATAATTCAATCAGTTGAAGCCGCCACAGGTAGAAGTTGGCGCGACGACTATTTGACTTCCATCGCAGTAGAAGAAGCTGTGATCAGAGCTTTTAGGGCGCTGTCCCCTACCCAACCCGATGACGAAGTCACTAGCCGCGTGTTTTTGGACATACTCGACCACCCGGAGAAGGCCCAGATGGATCCAGAGTTGGCATCCAGGGTTCGCGACTACGAGGTTGCGCTGCGAAAGGCGCGCGATCTCGGCGCTAGCTTGCTCATCAGCCGTTTGGCCCGAACTACCGCAACGGCTCCGGATCAATCATAGTGGCATTGCGCTTTGCTAAATTGGATAGCCGCCTTCTACGAGCGCTCTCTCCGGGGGAGCGCGTGACCGAGCATGGGATCACCGCAGAAAGGCTGCCAAATCGTGATCTTCGGTGGTCGATCAATATAATGGTCGACGCAAAGCGCATTCACAGGGTCGTGGGCCGCGAAAGCGAAGGAACGAAAAGGGGTACGGCCGAACGCCTCATCGAGAAACTGAGGACGGACGCCCGCGCCGATCGGTTCAATCTTCCCGAAGGCCGCAAACTTCACCGTTCGTTTTCCGAGGCGGCTGATGACTACATCGACCGAATGGAATCGAGCGGCGGAAAGGACATGAAGAATAAACGGCGCCATTTGAAACAGCGCCTCGTCCCATTTCTAGGGCGCGATCGCCTCGACAAAATCACGGGCTTTCGGCTCGGCCAATATCGGCAGCATCGTCTCAGCGAGGGAGCCCGGGAGGCCACCATCAATCGCGAAATGTCGACATTGTCGCACATGCTCAACCGGGCGGCATCGAAAGACTGGTCATGGATGAAGAAGGAAGACGTCCCGGAAATCCCGAAAGAGAAAGAAGCACGGAAGCAAATCAGGATCCTCTCCGTCGCACAGCGGCAAAGCTTGCTCAAGGCGGCGATCGAAGATCAGGACGGAAGAGCCTGGCTCTTCGTCATGTTTGGCCTGAACGCATCCATGCGCCATTCCGAGATCGTGCGTCGGCGATATGACGAAATTGATTTCGAGAACTGCTTCATCTGGATTGATAAGGCCAAAGCGGGCGAGCGGCAGCAGCCAATCACCCCGGCGTTGAGGGACGCCCTCATTCGTCAACGAAAGATGGAGGCGGATCCCGACGGGTGGATATTTCCCGCCGCACGAAGGAACTGCCAGACGGCTTATCGGCCCGATATGCGTGAACCTTTCGCGCGCATCGTGAAACGCGCAGGACTCGACCCGAAGCTTTGCACCCCGCATATCATGCGCCACACCGCCATCAGTTCGCTAGTCATGGCGAGAACGGACATTCCCACCATTCAGAAAATCAGCGGCCACAAAACGGCGTCGCAGGTGCTTCACTATGTTCACCTGTTCGGCGAGCATGTGCACGATGCCATCAGCACGTTGGACATTTCCGTCCCCGCTGAGATTACACCAAAATTACACACGCCCCAGCCGTAGGTGTTTCTTCTGTCATATTTTGCCGGGGAAAGGCGGCGCATATTCGCCGCTGAAGAGATGGTGGACAGGGCTGGATTCGAACCAGCGTACGGAAACCCGGGCAGATTTACAGTCTGCTGCCTTTAACCACTCGGCCACCTGTCCATTGGGGCCCGCTTTGGGAAGCGGTCCAATGGCGAAACGAGGCTTGCCTGTCAATGCCAGTCATGGGAAAGGCGCGCGCATGAGACAATTTTCCCGTCATCGCCGCCCCGCCAGCCAGAATTCGCGCGGACAAGCCATCCGTTTCTGGGGCCGCCACGCCGTTCTGGCCGCGCTCGCCAACCCCGAACGCACCGTCAAGCGCATCTGGGGCACGCGCGAAGCGCTGGGCCAGCTCGACCTGCCGCCGGTGATCCCGATCAGCTACGCTGAGGTCACCGACCTCGCGCGACTCGTCGCGCGCGACGCCCCGCATCAGGGACTCGTGATAGAAGTCGACCCGCTCGAGGACGTCTTCCTCGGCGATCTGTTGCAGCAGGAGGTCGACGCCGACAGCAAGCGCCCGCTGATCGTCCTCGATCAGGTCACCGACCCGCATAATATCGGCGCGGTGCTGCGCTCGGCCGCGGCATTCGACGCTGCGGCGATCATCACGCAGGACCGCCACAGCCCGCCCGAAAGCGGCGTCATCGCGCGCTCGGCGTCGGGCGCGCTCGAAATCGTGCCCTGGGTCCGCGTCGTCAACTTGTCGCGCGCGCTCGAGGAAATCGCCGAGGCGCAATATTGGCGCATCGGACTGATGGGCGACACCGAAACGACGCTCGGATCGACGCTCGACGGCAGCAAGGTCGCGCTGGTGCTCGGTTCCGAAGGCGACGGGATGCGCCACAATGTCATGGAGCATTGCGATGTGCTGGCAAAACTGCCGATCTCGCCGCGGATGGAGAGCCTGAATATCTCGAACGCCGCGGCGATCGCGCTCTATGCGGTGGCGACGGCGGGCGCCTGATCCCATTAGCAGTCACCCCGGCGAAGGCCGGGGTCTCAACTTCGCGTCACTTCAGAAACGTCGAGATCCCGGCTTTCGCCGGGATGACAGCGCGGATCAATCCTCCGCCGCGATCCGCACTTTCAGCCCGTCGAGCGCCTCGCTGAACGGCAGCTGGCACGACAGGCGCGAATTGTCGTCGCGGTCGGTGGTCGAATCGAGCAGGTCGTTTTCGTCCTCGCTCATCGCGGGCAGCTGGTCGGTCGCGCCGGCCTCGACATGGACATGGCAGGTCGCGCACGAGCAGCAGCCGCCGCACAGCGCGAGCAGCTCGTCGAACCCGGCGTCGCGGATATTTTCCATCACCGTCAGGCTGGTGTCGCCCTCGATCTCATGTTCGGTTCCGTCGCGCGTCACGACAATCAGCTTGGCCATGCTAGTCCCCATATCTTCGATGTTGGTGGCGCTATGTCGCGCGTTGCTTGTCAAATCAAGCGTTGCTATTGGCTACCCAAGGAACAAAAGGAGAATATAGGATGGGCCTCAGCCAGCAGCAGCTGAACGCGGGAATCGACGCGCTTGCGGCGCGGGATTCGAACGTCGCGCGCGCACTCGGCAATGTCGGCTATCCCGAGCCCCGCATCCGTGCGCGCGGCTATGCCACGCTGCTGCGCACCATCGTCGGCCAGCAGGTCAGCGTCGCCGCGGCCAACTCGATCTGGAACAAGCTCGAGGCGAAGTTCGGCGAGGGCTGTCCGGCCGAAACGGTCGCCGCCGCCGACTTCGACACGCTCCGCGCATGCGGCCTCTCGGGGCAGAAACAGGGCTATGCCAAAAGCCTCGCGCAGTTGATCCTCGACGGCGAGCTCCAGTTCGACGCCCTCCCCGCCGACGACGAGGAGGCGATCGCGCTGCTGACCCGGGTAAAGGGCATCGGCCGCTGGTCGGCCGAAATCTATCTGCTCTTTGCCGAGGGACGCCCCGATATCTGGCCCGCGGGCGATCTCGCGGTACAGGAAGCCGTCGGCCGCATCTTCCAGCTCGGCGCCCGCCCCAGCGAGAAACAAGCGCGCGAACTGGCGGAGGCCTGGCGCCCGCATCGCGGGGCGGCGGCGATCTTCAGCTGGCATTGTTATAATATGGACGTGATCTAGGCGGCGCGGGAACGCGCTCCACCTTCCCCCTTGATGGGGGAAGGATACGCAGCCTTGCCGCGAAGCGGCTAGGCGGAGTTGGATGGGGGTGAAGGCGCGTCCTTAAACCGAGGTTTGAGGCCGAGAGCACACCCCCACCGCTGCGACTAGCCAGCAAGCTGGCAAGTCTCACTGCCTCCCCCATCAAGGGGGAGGAAAATGGACAGCTGAACTGGATTCCCGCCTTCGCGGGAATGACGAAAGTTGAAGGTCGCTACGGGCAAAACAAAAAGGCCGGGTGGAGCATCCTCCACCCGGCCTTTTTGTTGATCGTCAGCCGAAGCTTATTTCTTCGCCGCGGCCTTCTTGGCCGGAGCCTTTGCAGGCTTGTCCTCGGCGGCCTTCGCCGGAGCAGCCTTCTTCGCCGCAGCGGGCTTTTCCTCGTCCTTGGCTTCGGCCTTCTTCGCCGGCGCCTTCTTGGCGGGAGCTTCCTCGGCCTTGGCTTCTTCCTTCACCGCGTCCTTCTTAGCAGCCGGCTTCTTCGCGGCCGCCTTCTTGGCGGGCTTGTGGTCGTGGTCATGGTCATGGCCGCAGCCCGGGCCATGGACGTGGCCGTCGTCGTCGGCTTCGATCGCGGCTTCGATCTCTTCACGCGTCACTTCGCGGTCGGTGATCTCGGCCTTTTCGAACAGGAAGTCGACGACCTTGTCTTCATACAGCGGGGCGCGGAGCTGCGCCGCGGCGAGCGCGTCCTGCTGCACATATTCGATGAAGCGCGTGCGATCTTCGGGGCGATACTGCTGCGCCGCCTGCGCGATCAGGCGCGACATTTCCTGGTTCGACACCTGGACGCCATGCGCCTGGCCGATTTCCGAGAGGAGCAGGCCAAGGCGGACGCGGCGCACCGCGATCGAGCGGTAATCGTCGCGGTCGTTCTCGAGCTCGGCCTTCGCCGCTTCGGGATCTTCCTCGTGGCTGACTTCATGCTCGAGCTGCTGCCAGATCTGGTTGAACTCGGCCTCGACCATCGTCGGCGGCACGTCGAAATCGTGCGCGGCGGCGAGCTGGTCGAGCAGCTTGCGCTTCATATAGGTCCGCGTCAGGCCGTTCAGTTCCTGCTCGACCTGATCCTTCATCAGCTCTTTCAGCTTGTCGAGGCTTTCGAGGCCAAGCGTCTTGGCGAACTCGTCGTCGATCTTCGAGGCGGCCGGAACCTTCACTTCCTTCACCGTCACGGCGAATTCGGCGGGCTGGCCCTTGAGGTCCGCAACCGGATAATCGTCGGGGAAGCTGACCTTCAGCACCTTTTCGTCGCCGACCTTGACGCCGACCAGCTGGTCTTCAAAGCCCGGGATCAGCTGACCCGAACCGATTTCGACCGCCATGTCCTCGCCCGTGCCGCCGTCAAAGGCGACGCCGTCGACGCTGCCGGCGAAGTCGATGATGACCTGGTCGCCTTGGGCGGCCTTCTTGGTCTTCGGTGCTTCTTCGAAGCGCTTCATCTGCGCGGCGAATTCTTCGATCTTGGCCATCACGGCCTTGTCGTCGGCGGGGACGGTCAGGCGTTCGAGCTTCAGACCATCGATCGACGGCGTTTCGATTTCGGGCAGCACTTCGAGGCTGACGGTCAGCTCGGCGTCCTGGCCGGCTTCATAGCCTTCGTCGAGCGACACGGCGGGCTGCAGCGCGGGGCGAAGCTTTTCCTTCGCCATCAGGTCGCGCACGCCGGCGTCGATCGCCTTGTTGAGCGCGTCCGCGGAGAGCGCCGGGCCGTGCATCTTGCGGATCAGGTTCGGCGGAACCTTGCCGGGGCGGAAGCCGGGCATGCGGACGGTCGGGGCGATGCTCTTCACCTCGTCGTCGACGCGCGCGTCAATATCCTTGGCGGTGATGGTCACGCGATATTCGCGCTTCAGGCCTTCGTTCAGCGTTTCGACGGTCTTCATTGCCTTGGTCTTATCCTTGCTCAAAATCTCGTATCGAACCCC